>NZ_JAQGKL010000110.1 GCF_028290105.1 Methylobacterium sp. | reverse complement strand
CGCGTCCAAAAACCGCCTAGAACGGTCGAATTTTGAAAATCGAAGGCCTTTTCGATGCAGGTGTTTCCATGCAGGTGATCGAGACGAACATTCCGCTCGTCAAACGCGTCGTTCCCAAGCGATTCGGCGACGAGAGGGGCTGGTTCTCGGAGACGTACCGGGCCGACGTTCTGGCCGAGGCCGGCATTGACGACCGCTTCATCCAGGATAACCAGTCCTTCTCCGCGCCTCAAGGAACCGTACGCGGCCTGCATTTCCAGCGCCATCCCATGGGCCAAGCCAAACTGATCCGGGTTCTGGCCGGCGCCATCCTCGACGTCGCGGTCGACCTCCGGCGCGCTTCCCCCACCTATGGCCAACATGTGGCCGTGCGCCTCGACGCCGAGAACGGCGAGCAATTGTACATCCCCATCGGCTTCGGGCACGGCTTCTGCACCCTCGTGCCGGATACGATGGTGGCCTACAAGGTCGCGGGCGGCGTCTACAGCCCCGAGCACGACGGCGGCCTGCTCTGGAACGATCCGGACCTCGGCATCGACTGGCCCGTCGGCGCGGCGGAAGCCCATCTCTCGGCCAAGGACAAGGTCGCTCCACGACTGGCCGATCTTCCGCCTCTTTTCTGAGTCTTGTCGCGTTCCGGTCAAAGTTCATCCAGGTCCCTTCAAGTCCAACGCCCTTGAAGTCCAAACCCTGTCCGGCGGGTCCCGCCCGCCCCGATTCCTCGAGAGATCGATTCGTCCCATGCGCATCTTGGTAACCGGCGGCTGCGGCTTCATCGGATCGGCCCTGGTCCTGCACCTTGTCCAGGACCTCGGGCACGAGGTCGCGACGCTGGATGCGCTGACCTACGCGGCCAATCCGATCTCGCTGCAGCCCCTGGCGAACGACCCCAGGCACCGGCTCGTCGAGGCCGACATCTGCGATCCGGCGGCCGTGCACGCCCTCTACGCGGAGTTCCGCCCCGAGGCCGTGATGCACCTGGCCGCCGAGAGCCATGTCGATCGCTCGATCACCGATCCGGGCGCCTTCATCCGCACCAACGTGGTCGGCACGCAGGTGATGCTCGACGGGGCGCGCACCTACTGGGACGGGCTCGAGGGGGAGGCCAAGGCGGGGTTTCGCTTCCTCCACGTCTCCACCGACGAGGTCTACGGCTCCCTGCCGCCGGATGCGTTCTTCACCGAGGAGAGCCGCTACGACCCGCGCTCGCCCTATTCGGCCTCGAAGGCGGCCTCCGACCACCTGGCCCGCGCCTGGCACGAGACCTACGGCCTGCCGGTCCTGATCACGAACTGCTCCAACAATTACGGACCGCGCCACTTCCCCGAGAAGCTCATTCCGCTGATGATCCTCAACGCGCTGGAGGGCCGGAACCTGCCCGTCTACGGCGACGGCCTGAACGAGCGCGACTGGATTCACGTGGAGGACCATGCGCGCGGCCTCGTGGCGGTGCTGGAGAAGGGGCGCCTCGGCGAGACCTACCTGCTCGGTGGCCGCTCGGTGCGCAACAACCTGGCGGTGGTCAAGGCGCTCTGCGCCGCCTTCGACCGGCTGCGCCCGGAGCAGGCGCCCCACGACCGGCTGATCACCTACGTCACGGACCGTCCGGGCCATGACCGGCGCTACGCCATCGACCCCTCGAAGGCCGAGGCCGAGGTGGCTTGGCATCCGACGAAGGATTTCGAGCAGGCCCTGGAGGAGACCGTGCGCTGGTACCTCGACAACGAGTCGTGGTGGCGTCCGATCCGCGAAGGCCGCTACACCGGCGAGCGCCTCGGCCTGGGGCTGTCCCCCGCCAGGCAAGCCTGAACCCGGTGGATGGCTGACCCCATGAACATCCTCATCCTCGGCGGTGCCGGCCAGGTCGGCACCGAGTTGCAGGCGCACGCGCTCTGGGATGCGGAGGTCCGCCTGCACGCCCCGACCCGCGCCGACCTCGACATCACCGACGCCGCCGCGATCGAGGCCGCCCTGGCCGAGCGCCCCTACGCGGCCGTGATCAACACGGCGGCCTACACGGCCGTCGACAAGGCCGAGGGCGACATCGCCGCCGCCTGGAGCCTCAACGCGGTCGCTCCCGCGCTGCTGGCCGCCGCCACCGCGAAGGCGGGCATCCCCCTGGTCCACGTCTCCACGGACTACGTCTTCGACGGCGGCGGGGCGGGCGCCTGCACCCCCGAGACACCGGTGAACCCGCAGAGCGTCTACGGCGCCAGCAAGGCCGCCGGCGAGATCGCCGTGCGCGCGGCCAACCCGCGCCACGCCATCATCCGCACCGCCTGGGTGGTGAGCCCGCACCGGGGCAACTTCGTCAAGACCATGCTGCGGCTTTCCGCCGAGCGCGATCGCCTCAGCGTGGTCGACGACCAGCACGGCAACCCCACCAGCGCGGGCGATCTCGCCGCCGGCCTCGCGGTGATCGCGCAAAGGCTGGCGCGCGAACCGGATGCGCCCACGGGCACGCATCACTTCGTCAATGCGGGGGCCACGACCTGGTGCGGGTTCGCGAAGGCCATCATCGCGGCGGCCGCCGGCCGCGGCGGGCGGAACATCCCCGTCGACGCCATTCCCTCCAGCGCCTTTCCGACGCCGGCCCGGCGTCCGGCCAATTCGCAACTCTCGACCCAGAGCCTGACCGACGCCTACGGCCTGACGCCGCGGCCGTGGACGCAGGCCCTCGACGACATCCTCGACCGGCTGGTCGGACCCGAGCACACCGCCAAGGAGACACGGGCATGAAGGGCATCGTTCTGGCCGGAGGCACCGGCACGAGCCTGCATCCGGCGACCCTGTCGATCAACAAGCAGCTGCTGCCGGTCTACGACAAGCCGATGATCTACTACCCGGTCTCGGTGCTGATGCTGGCGGGCATCCGCGAGATCCTGATCATCTCAAGCCCCGAGCACCTCGACAACTACAAGCGGCTGTTCGGCACCGGCGAGCAGTTCGGCTTGCAGTTCTCCTACGCGATCCAGCCCCGGCCCGAGGGTCTGGCCCAGGCTTTCGTGATCGGGCGCGACTTCGTGGGCGGCGACAGCGTGGCGCTCGTGCTCGGCGACAACCTTTTCTTCGGGTCCGGCATGAGCGCCCTGCTGGC
>NZ_JAQGKL010000108.1 GCF_028290105.1 Methylobacterium sp. | reverse complement strand
ATCGGACAAATACCTTCGACAAGCTAGCGGCGCGTTTCCAGCTACCGATAGGATGAATGACCCGGGCAGAACGCGCGCCGATCATCCGAAATCTTTCGGATCTCGTGTTCGCCCTCGGGCTCCGTCTCAAGGTCGCCGTGCAGTCACAGGAACGCTCGGGGCACGCGCACCACGGGCCTTTAGGACCACACGCGCAAGATGATCAGCAACCCGACCGGGACCACGAACATCAGGCCGATCGCCCAGTGGATGTCGTTCCGCGCTTTTTTGATCTCGCCTTCCAATGCGTCGATGCGCGCCTCGAAGGCGCGAAGCCTCGCATCGTTCATTCCAGGCTCCCTCTGTTCGATTGACGCCATCGATGGTGAGAGGATCGGACCGTCGCTGTCCAGGGGCGCGGCAGGCCTATTTCGATCCGCGACGCCTTCGCCTGCTCGGGCGGGGCGGTGAAGGCCCAGTTGAGCTCGCGCATGCCGAACAGCATGTACTCCGGGGCTGTGACCATTAAGGTGTCATTGCAAACCGTGAGGCGCATGATGTCGCTGAGCCGTGCGGCTGCCGGTCACCTCCCGGTGACGTAAGACGCGACCTCGATTGTCGAAAGTTCACTGGACGAGGGCATGTGTCCCGCATGGCTTCTTCGGATCGATCGGCATCGTGATGCCTCATGTTGTATGTCGTGAGATTAGCGATCCTGTCGTCAATGCGCTTTCTTCATGCGAAATGGGATTTGAATCTCTGCGGAGACGGGTGACGTCCCCAAATAACCGTGGGAATTAGCTGCACAACATTGGGTCTCTCGCGGACTGCTTCATCACTAATGATGGGTGTGTGTATCGACCGATGCCCGTTCGATGAAAAGTTTTCAACTTCCCTGTGGGAAAGAATTTCCTTTTCAGGTACAAAGATCGTCTACCTGCAAGTGTAAAAATATAACTCAGATTAAATACTGTCATTCTGACGCAGGGCTGCACAAATGCGCTCTTCATCCGTTGACGATGATCCGGCAGACCGAGTGCTGGGTGTTGATCCGGAGATCCAGCGCATGCTGTATGGGCTCTATTTTTTCACCTGCCTCGTTGGTAACCCCGCACATTGCGTCATGCGCGTCCACGCGTTTGACGAGGATATATCGACCCCGCAACAGTGCTTGACGGTGGCGCAGCCGCAGATGGCTCAATGGCAGAACCAGCACGGTGACCGCTGGCGCGTGGAGAGCTTCCGTTGCGGAAAGCCCCCGAGGGACCGCGGAAATCGTGTTTGATGCTGAAGTGTCCCCAAGCCTTGCAGTCCGGCCCGCGCCGAACCCAACTTTTCGGGCTTTGACCGCGTGATTGGCGAAGGCTCGGAGCGTCACGCCGCGCAAGGGTGCACGTTGCATCCCCGGCCGGCATGTCTCACCTTAGGCCGAGGCTCCCGCGTGCCACCGGCTCTGCACTCACGACGGTGTTTCCGCTGCGCGGCACGAGCCGGAAGCGCAGCGTGGCGGGCCCCGGCAGGTCTGCGATCGTGATCGCGCCGGGGCGCGGCTTGAAGCGAACGTCGCTGGCCTCCGGGCCTTCGAGTTGCCAGTTCGGCGGAATCTCGATGGTGAGCCCCCGCACTGGGCGCTTGGGAACCACTCGGATCGTCACGCTGTCGCCCTCGCGCTTGGCATCGAGGCTGATGCCGTCCCGGGCGGCCCACCAGGCGCCGAACTCGTCCACGCTTCCGAACCAGGCCCGGCCCTGCAGGGCTTTGGTGAGGCCCCTGGCGAAGTCGAGCTTGTGTCCGAGGATGTTGGGGTGGATCAGCACCGAGTAGAGGCCCCCGTCGCGGGAGATCTTGCGCGCGACCTCGAGAGACTGCGCCAAACGCATACCCATCAGCGGTGTCCGCTCGTCCTCCACGGTGAGCGGGAACTCGAAGATGTCCGTCTCCGCTTCGGCGCCACGGCCATAGTTGAGCCGGAGCGGCAGGTGCGAGAGTGCGTTGCCCGCGGTCACGGAGGAGCTGTAGCGGAACCCCGTCGCCTCGAGCGCCTGGGGTAATCCCGCCGGGTAGGAGAGATGTCCCGGACGGTAGCTCACCACCTTCACCGGCGCGGCGAGCGACTCGACGAGGAACTTGCTGACCCGCAATTCACCCAGGATGGTGCCGTCGCGGGCCTGGTCCCGGCTGATCACGATGGGCCGGTAGTCCGGATAGTGTTCCTTCCCGTCGCCCATCGGGAAATCACGGAAGACGGTCGAATGGGCGACCGTATGGCTGCCGAGTTCCATGCCGAGCTCCGTCAGCCGCTTGAGGTGGGCGGCCGACTCGTCCGTCAGGATGATCTCGTCGTTGTAGTCGCGCAGATACTTGGTCTGGATGAAGAACGTGCCCCGGATGCCCTGCTCCCGCAGAAGTTCGGCGTAGGTCACGGCGTTGGGAAGCGACCGGGTAAAGTCGACGTCGAAGGTCATCATCACGGCGAGCGGCTTGCCCTCCGGAACGCGCCCGAGGCTGACCGCCAGCGGTTCGCCCTCGCGCCAGACCTGCCGCAGGAAGCGCAGGACGAGGTCGTTCTGCGGCGAGTACGCATTGACGTAGTCGCGCTCGATATCGGTGCCCCGGGCGTTCTGGCCGATGAGCAGCAGGAAGCCCGGATCGAAGCCGAGGGCGTAGGCGACGCCGCCGCCGGGAAAGCGGCGCCGGGCGATCGCGGCCGCGCCGTCGTCGAACGCGGCGACCGCGTCGAAGGCCTGGCCATAGCCGTGGGTGCCGAGTTGCGCCTCCGCGCTGCGCGCCGGATCCCCGAAGCGGACGGTCTTCTCTTCGGGCTCGTCGAACCCGAGCCAGGTCCGGCTCCCCGCCGAGAAATCCATCGCGAAGCGTTTGCGCGACGCCTGGACGTCGGCGAAGCCGAAGACCTCCTTGAGGCCACCGCCGAGGACGTTGGCCGCGACCAATGTCCCGCCTGAGGTCGGATGAGCGGCGAGACGCCGGAGTTCGTCGGGCTTGAGCACCAGCCCGGACACGTAGGGGTAGACCAGCACGACCTTGTGCCGCAGCGCCTCGGAGACGTCCCGTGTCACCGTGAAGGGGACGCCGAGGCTCTTCAGGCCGTGGACGAGGCCGAGCCAGGCCGATGCCTCGTCGGTGAGAAGGATGGCGAGGCGCGCCGTGTCCCCGCCCTGATAGGTCCGCCAATTCGCCGGAACCGCCGGTTTGACCGTCGATGTCTCGGATGGGCCCGAAAGTCCGGAGAAGATGAAGATCCGCGACCGGTAGTGCAGCACGCCGAGCACCACCGGCGTCAGGAAGACGAGGACGAGGAGGCCCAGTCCGATCCGACGCCACAGGTTGCCCTGCTGATGGGAAGCTTGCTCGCTCATGGCCCGCCGTCATTCACCCTGACGGCGACTCTAGAGGCCACGGATCAACGAGGGGTTAAGCATGCTCCACGCCCTGACCGGTGGGCCTAGCGCGAAGAATGGGACGAGGCACGGACGTTCGACTCAGCCCGCCCGATCCAGCGGAGCGATAGGCTCGCCGGACGGACAACGGCACCGCGCGGCTTCGCTGGGCTTCCTTAAACCGATGCCAATCCTGACATGGGCAGGATCGAGTGTATTGGGTCCGCGCCGGGCTGAGGGGTCGATGAGGACGATGAACGACTCTCAGGCGAAGCACGCGATCGGGAGGGCCGTCGCGCTGACCGTTGCGCTTCAGGCTTTGGCGACCGGAGGCACGGTGATGGCGCGAAACGTCGAAATTCCGGGGACAGCCCACCCTGCGGTCCTGTGTCGCGACGCGGACGGGCGTCTGACGATCGCTGCCGGAGGGTCTGAAACCCAACCAGAGGGCTGCCGGACCATTGCCCTTCCGGTCCCGCCTGGGAGCGTCCGCTGGGCGGGTGCCCTGCCGCAGGCGAAGCCACCGGGGCGCGACCGTCTGGTCCTTTCCGGCACGGGACAGGCGGCTGGCTTCGTGCCGGCGGGCGTCAGCTTCGAGGAACCGCCGCGACCCGCCGCGCGCCCGGCCACTCTTCCCCTCGATCGGCCGCTGATTCCGGCTCTCTCCGTACGGACGTTCGGCGTCGAGGAAAGGGCCATTCTCGGCCGCACCGATGAGTCTGTGACGCTGCGCTGCGGGGCCGGCGACAAGCCTGCCGGGCTCGTCCTCGATCCGGGCCCTGCGCGTCTGCCCGCGGGCGCCGAATTCGCCCTGCACGGGCACGTGACGGGGGATGCCGGTTTCTCCGGAGCCCTCGCCGGCCCGGGGCGCGACGGACGAGCCGTCGGCCTGCCCACCGACGGGACATTCGACCAGATCCCGACGGCAGAGGAAGCAGCGCATTCGTCGTGGTTCGTCCTGGCCTGCCCACCGACCGCCGGCACCCTGACCCTCCTCGACCTGCGGCTCGCGTCGCGGACGCAGAATCCAGGCACCGTGCAGGTCCGGCGATCCGCCTGGGCCTGGCGGCCGCGCCGTTGGCGCGAGGCGCCGGAAGGCCTGGTCGCGGAGGCCTTGGCCCTCGGTGCCGAACGCCTCTTCGTCAGCGTCGAGATCGAGGACGGCGCCCTTGCCGACGAAGCGCGCTTTTCGGAATTCGTCGGGCTCGCGAGGGCGTCGGGCATCGGCGTCGCGGTCGTGGAGGGCGATCCCGGCATGGCGCTGGACGCGGGCAGGGCGGTGGCGATCCGCCGGCTCGGTGCCCTCGTCGCCTATCAGCGTCGAGCGGCCGGGGACCGCCGTCTCGCCGGCGTGCAATACGACATCGAGCCCTACCTCCTGCCGGGATTCCAGGCGGAGCCCGAGCACATCCTGCGCGGCTGGGCCTCGACCCTCGACGGCCTGTCTGCCAACGCCGCAGGGCTCGATCTCGATCTCGTCCTGCCGTTCTGGTTGCCGCTCCATGGCTCCGCCGGACTTGTCCTGCCGACCATCGGGCGCGTCGCCGAGCGCGTCACGGTGATGGCCTATCGCACGACGCCCGCCGACATCCTCACTGCCGCGCAGCCGCTGCTCGATTGGAGCGCCTCCGCCGCACGGCCGCTTCACGTCGCCGTCGAGGCTGGGCCGGTGGGTGACGAGACCGCGCGGACCTACCGCCCCGCGCCGACCGGTGATCTGCTGCTCGTGCCGCAAGCCGGAGGCGACGCCTTGGTGCTCATGCTGGCCGCACCGGTGACATTGAGCGCCTCGGACCGGCTCTACGCCCTGGAGCGTGAGAGCGTGGTTCCCGGCGCGCGCGTGAGTTTTCTGGGTGATCGACGGCGCCTCGACGAAGTGATCGCGCAGATTTTACCCACCCTGTCGGCGTGGCCGAGCTTCTCGGGTCTCGCCCTGCACGGATTGATCGACTGACCGCAAGGCTGTGCCGGACCCTGCGGACGCTCCCGAACGCTTCACCGCGCATTAACTAAGGATAGACAAACCTTACCCGTCGCCAGTCTATCCTTGGAATCACCAGGCCCGACGCCGCCTCGATGCGGATCAGGCCTGGGTGTCAGCGAGTTTGTCGCGTGAATCGCCAGCCATTGCCTCCTCGCCTTGGCGCGATGCGACCCCTCGTGACGCTGGCTCTCGCGTGCCTTTCCGGGGCGATCGCCAGCGGTCCGACCCATGCGCAATCGACCGACGAAGTGACGTTCGAGCGCCTCTTGCGCGAGGGCACGTCCGCCCGCCAGGCCGGGCGCGTGGACGAGGCGATCGCGGCCCTCTCCCGCGCCACGACGCTCAAGCCCGCCGATGTCGATACCCGGCTTCAGCTCGGCCTCGCGCTCTTCGCCAAGGGACGCTTCGACGAGGCGGGCGCGGCGTTCCGCAAGGTCCTGGCCACCTCGCCGGACTACGACGACGCAAGCGCCGGCCTCGTCCGGGTCGCCCTCGCCACCAAGGATCTCGACGGTGCGGAGCGGGAACTCGCCGCCCTGAAGCAGCGCTCGCCCAGCGATCCCGACGTGAAAGCCCTCGATCTCCAGCTCACCGCGGCGCGCAAGCCTGCGCCCGTTGGGGAGCCTCAGCTTCGTTCGAGCGCGGACGCGTCGCCGAGACCGGACGCCCCAAGGTCCGAAACGCCGAAATTGGATCCCCCGAACACCGAGTCGCGGCGCCTCTTCGTCGAAGGCCAGGCCGCGCGCAAGGCGGGCCGTTTCGATGTGGCGATCGCGCGGTTCTCCAAGGTCGTCGCCCTCAATCCCGACGACGTCGACGCGCAGGTGGAGCTCGGCCTCGCCCTCGTGACGCGGCAGCGCTTCGCCGAGGCGCGCGCGGCCTTCCTCAAGGCGCTGGGCAAAGCGCCGACCTACGGCGACGCGCGACTCGGCCTTGCCCGCATCGCTTTCTACGAGAAGCGACCCGCTGAGGCCGCCCGCGAGGTCGGCATCCTGCTCGCCCGCGAGCCCAAGAACCGCGAGGCGCGGGACCTTCAGGCACAGATCGCCCGCGCCACCGCCGACCTCGCTGCGGCGGCGGAGAAGGCCGCGCGCGACCGCGAGGCCCAGCGGATCGAACAGGCCAAGAAGCAGGCCCAGGCCGCCGAGCGTCGCAGCACCGATCAGGCGCGGGCTCTGCGCAAGGCCGGCAAGTTTGCCGCCGCCGAGGCCATCTACCGAACCCTCCTGCGCGCCCATCCGCGTGACGCCGACCTTCTCGTCTCGGCGGGGTCGATGGCGGCTTTTCAGGGCAAGACGCGCTTTGCCGACGCCCGCCGCGACTTCGAGGCCGCGGAGGCGATCAACCCGGATTCCGACGACGCGATCCTGGGCCTCGCCCGTGTCGACCTCTACGAGGGCAAGCTCGACGAGGCCGAACCGCGCATCGCACGCGTGCTCGCTCGCCGCCCCGGGAATACCGAGGCCAAAGCCCTGTCCGCACGGGTGGTTCTGGCGCGTGGCGAACCCGCCGAGGCCGAGGTGATGTTCCGCGAACTGCGCACCAGCCTGCCTGAGGATACCGACATCCTCCTGGGCTTGGGCGATTCCCTGCGTGGCACGTTGCAGGACGACGCGGCCCGCCTCGTCTACCGCGACGCCGCCGCCGTGGACCCTGCCTCGGCCGAGATCAAGGCGCGCGTCGCGCAAGGCATTCGCCCGCGCTGGCGGCTCGACCTCGACGGCTCCCTGAGCAGCCTGACCCGGAGCGGCGCCGATTGGCAGGAGGGCAGCGCCCATCTCGGATACGCCTTGAACGAGCGGACGACGATCTCCGGCGGCATCGAAGTGACGAACCGGTTCAAGATCCTGAACACCCTGCTCGATGCCCGCATCGATCATCGTTGGTCGGATTCGTGGACGAGCTACCTGCGCGTCGGCGGGTCGCCCGACGCCGTCTACAGGCCGATCGTCTTCGCCGAGGCCGGCGGAACGCTGCGCGTCTCCAAGGGCGAGGGTGGGTTCGGCGCGACCCTGCTGACCCTGGATTCCGGTTACGCCAAGTATCTCGCCACCGAGGTCGAGACGGCGAGCCCCGGCATCCGGCAGTATTTCCTCGACGGCCGCCTCTGGGTGTCGGGCAAGGTCATCGGCATCCTCGCCAACTCGCAGGTCACCACGCGCGCACCGGACGGACTGGCCTTCGTGCGCGACCGCCTGGACAAGTTCGGGGGCTATTCGGTCCGGGTCGACAGCATGCCGATGGACCGGCTGACATTGTTCGTGGGTTGGGCGGACGCGCCGGATACGTCCGACGGCCGGGTGATCCCGACCCAGGCGCTCTATGGCGGCGCCGTCTACGACATCGACGAGACCATCAGCGTGAAAGTGTCGGCGGCCCACGAGGACCGGGTCAAATCCTACGATCGCACGAGTGTGAACGTCGGACTGACGACGCGCTTCTGATGGCCCGACCCGTCTGCCCCTTTCGTGAAGTTCCACCGGTTCGCCAGACGCGATGCCCTTACGAAGGCGCAACGTATCCGTGCCAGGGTCGGGCCTTCGGAGATTTCGGGCTTCAAACGTGTTCCTGACCCTCATCTGGGAGATCTCGCTCGGTCTGGCTGCCATTTCGCTGGCGACGATGATGATCCTCATCGTCCTGCGCCTGAAGAGCGCGGGCCGCATCCGTGCCGAGTCCGAACGGCGCGACACCCTGCTCGATCAGATGCTTGAATGGACCGAGACCGGCGATGCCGGCCAGGCCGCCGCGATCACCACAGCGCTGTCGCAGGACACGAAGCTCGCCACGAACCTCCTGATCGAAGTCTTCGAGATCGTGCGTGGCGAGGGCCAGCAGCGGCTCGCCGCCCTGGCGGAAGCGGCCGGGATCGGGGACCGTCTGCGCCGCGACCTCACGGCGGGGCCGGTCCGCAACCGCCTCGCCGCCGCGGAGGGCCTCGCCTGGTTCCCGTCCGCGGCGACCTCGGAGGCGCTCGGAAGGGCCGTCCTCGATCGGCACGACGACGTCAGCTTCACCGCCGCCACGACGCTCTCGGCCCTCGACAGCGATCTTATGTTCGACGAGGCCCTGATCACCCGGCTCGCCCAGGTCAACAGCTCCCGGCGCATCGAGCTCGTCCTCGCCCAGTTCGCGCAGACGCGGCCCGAGGCCTTGCTCCAGCTCGTGGTGGACGCCCACCGCAGCGACCGCATCCGGACCGCCAGCCTCGACGCCCTGACGCAGACCGGAATCGAGGGCATCCTCGAATTGATCCTGTCCCTGGAACACTCGCCGTCGACGGACATGCGGGTCGCCGTCGCGCGCAACCTCGGCAGCCTCGGGCATCCCGAGGGCCATCATACCATCGCCCGCTACCTGTCCGACGCGCGCTGGGAAGTTCGCTGCAAGGCCTCCGAAGCGGTCGGACGCCTGGGCTTGCTCGAACTCGGGCCACAACTCTGCGACCTTCTCCTCGACGACAATTGGTGGGTGCGCCATCGGGCCGGCGAGGCCCTGGCGAAGCTCGGCGACGACGGGATCAACGCCCTGCAGGAAATGGTGGCGCTGGCCGGGCAGACACCCCTCGGCCAGACCGCCGAGCACGTTCTCGCCGAGCGCAGGAGGAGCGCGTGATGGACCTGGCCAATTTCGACATTCCGATGGACGCGATCGTCACGTCGCTCCTCGAGATCGTCCTGCTCATCGTGATCAGCACGGGCCTCCTGCAGAACGGGCTCTACGTTCTGCAACTCGTGCTCGCCATGCGGGAACTGGCGACGCAGCGCCCGGAGAAGCGCGCGAGCCTGCTCTGGCGGCGCTATGCGGAGATCAGCCCTCCGATCTCGCTGCTGGTCCCGGCCTACAACGAAGAGATCTCGATCGTCGATTCGCTGCGCTCGATGCTGGCGCTGAACTACCCCGATTTCGAGGTCATTGCCGTCAACGACGGCTCCAAGGACGGAACCCTCCAGGCGATGATCGACGGGTTCGGTTTGATGCCGATCCTGCGCCACTACACGGAGGTCGTGCCCCACGAGCCGGTGCGCGGGCTGTATGGCTCGCCGCAATATCCGCGTCTCCTCGTCGTCGACAAGGGCAATGGCGGCAAGTCCGATGCGCTGAACGCCGGCATCAACCTGTCGCGGTTTCCGATCTTCTGCGCCGTGGATGCGGATTCCATCCTGGAGAGCGACGCCCTGCTGCGGGCGGTGCAGCCGTTCATCGACGATCCGACGCGCACGGTGGCGGTGGGCGGCACGATCCGCATCGCCAACGGCTGCCGGATCGAGCGGGGACGGGTGCTGTCCTTCGGGCTGCCGCGCAACCTCCTCGCGCTGTTCCAGACGATGGAATACCTGCGCGCCTTCCTGATGGCGCGCCTTGCCTGGAGCCGGTTACGCACCCTGACCATCATCTCGGGCGCCTTCGGATTGTTCAAGCGCCAGACCGTGATCGAAGTCGGCGGCTACAGCCACCGAACGGTCGGCGAGGACATGGAGCTCGTCGTCAAGATCCACCGTCATCTGCGCGACCGGGGCCAGGACTATCAGATCGTCTTCGTGCCCGAACCCGTCTGCTGGACCGAGGCACCGGAATCCTGGCGGGTTCTGGGGCGCCAGCGCAGCCGCTGGCAGCGGGGCGCCCTGGAGACCTTCTTCCGGCACCGCGACATGCTGTTCCGGCCCCGGTACGGCCGCATCGGTCTCCTCGGCTTCGGCCACGTCCTCGTCGTCGACGTGCTGGGGCCGCCCATCGAGGTGCTGGGCTACCTGCTCGTGCCGATGCTGTGGATGCTCGGGCTGCTCTCGGTGGAATACCTGTTGGCGTTCCTGGCGTTGACCTTCGTGTTCGGGATCTTCGTCAGCGTCGCCTCGCTCATCCTCGAGGAAATCGAGTTGCAGCGCGTGCCCCGCGTCATGGATCTCGTCCTGCTGACCGGCATCGCCGTCATCGAGAACTTCGGCTACCGCCAGATCTCGAACCTCTGGCGGCTGCGCGGCATGTGGCAGTTCCTGCGCGGCGTCCAGGGCTGGGGCGTGATGAGCCGCGTCGGTTTCCGGAGCACCTGACGCGACGCGTCCGGTCAGCACAGGGCCGCCCCGAAGTCTTCGTCTCGGACCGGCGAATGCAGAATGCGGATCCGGTCTTCCTGTCGCCGGCCCGTACCCATCCACAGTGTCGTGGGGCCCGACTGTGCAACCTGCCGCAAAGCTTACGGTCTCCTCGGAAGCGGCCGGCTTCAGGTGCCGGACGCGATCCGTTTCCCTGCGGCGCGGATGCAGACTTTGATTTTAATTTAACCACCGGTCTTCTACTTTCCGGGTCGGACCGCCGCTTCGTTGAAGAGCAACGACAGGCAGGGATCGGATGACGCGACGCTCGTTCCATCTGTCCGCATCGGTTTGTGAGGAAGAGACGGTGCATCCGACGATCGATCGCCTTGAAACGCTCTGCCGACTTGCCGCGGCCGCGTTTCGGCCGTCCATCGTCCGGCTGGTCTTCGCCGATCCCGCGCTGAGCCTGTTCGAAGTCCGAGCCGGGACGGATCTCCCGGAAACGGAGGCCGAACGCGAGGCCTGCGCGCGCCTTCGCCGATCCGACTTTCCATCCGAGTTTCACCATCACGCGTCGAGCGCCGAATCGAACCTCGAAACCGCCGGGGCTGTCCTCCGCGCCCGGGCGCCCGTCCGCATGGCGCACGATGTGTCGATCGGCAGCCTCTGCCTGTTCGATACGGCTCCGCGCCGGCTCCGGGCCGCCGAGGCGCGGCGGCTGGTCGATTTCGCCGGGCTGATCTCCGAATGGCCGGACCTGCGGCCCGGCGAATCGGCCGAAACCCGGACCCCATATCGCCAAATCCTCGCGATCGCCGATGAGATGCGTGCGGGAACCGATGCCGACGGCGTCGTCCGTGGTCGCGACAACGAACCCGGTCCGGCGGGGCCGACGGGCTCCCGATCGGGTCGGGACGCCGGGATGCGGATCTGCGACCTCCTGCCCGATCTCTCCCCGTTGAGGGCGCGCGAGCGCCAGATCGCCCACATGGCGCATCACGACGGGCTGACCGGGCTGGTGAACCGGGGCCGCTTTCATTCGTGTCTTGCCGAGTGCCTCGGCCGCCTCGACCGCGATGGCGTCCCGTTCGCCCTGCTCTACCTCGATCTCGATCGCCTCGGGGTCATCAACGAGACCCTCGGCCATCGCACCGGCGATGCGGTTCTGGTCGAGGTGGCGACCCGCCTGCGTGGAGCGCTTGGTGCTGAGGATGTGGTCGGGCGGCTCGGCGGCGACGAATTCGCGATCCTTCAGATCGGGGCCGCCAGCCAGCCCGCGAGTTCGGCTGCGCTCGCCCAGCGCCTGATCGAAGCGGTGACCGTGCCGACCTGGGTCGAGGGCAAGCTCGTCGACATCGGCCTGAGCATCGGGATCGCGGTGGCGCCCACCGACGGGCGCGACAGCCAGATCCTCCTGAAGCGGGCCGACCTTGCCCTGAGCCGCGCCAAGTCCGACGGCCGCAACACCCGGCGTTTCTACGAGACCGTGATGGACGCAGCGGCCGAAGCGAGGCGCAACCTCGAGATCGATTTGCGCGGCGCCCTTTCCCGCGGCGAGTTCGAGGTCTTCTACCAGCCGCTCGTGGATGCGCAGACCGGGTGTCCGACGGGAGCCGAGGCGTTGGTGCGGTGGCGCCACCCGCGCAACGGCCTCGTGTCGCCCGATGCCTTCATCGCGCTCGCCGAGGAGACCGGCCTGATCGTTCAACTCGGCGAATGGGTCCTGCGTACAGCCTGCCGCGATGCGGTTGCCTGGCCCAGCGATCTCGGGATCGCGGTCAACATCTCCGCCGTCCAGTTCCGGCAGGCCCGGTTCGTGGAGGTGGTGATGCACGCCCTGGCGGAGACCGGCCTCGCTCCGGAGCGGCTGGAGCTCGAAATCACCGAAACGGTGCTGATGCAGAGCCTGCCACAGGTGGTCGACGCGCTGCACCTGCTACGCAGACTCGGCGTGCGGGTTTCCCTGGACGATTTCGGGACGGGTTATTCCAGCCTCTCGTACCTGAGGAAGTTTCCGTTCGATAAGCTCAAGATCGACCAGTCCTTCGTCCAAGACCTCGCCGACACGGCCACGGCCTCGATCGTGCAAGCGATCGTCGCGTTGGGGCGCAGTCTCGGTATGACCGTGACCGCGGAAGGCGTGGAAACCGAGCACCAACACGCGACCGTCCGCGATTACGGCTGTACCCATCTCCAAGGCTATCTCTTCGGCCGGCCTCGGGCGAAGGACGACTTCGTGCGGGAGTACTTGTCTGGACGCAACCTGCACGCGGCCTGACACATCCCAGCGGGACTGCTAGGCTGATCGCCACGCAGCGTCCATCGCCCCGATGACCGACGCCCTGATGGACGCATCCCTGCCGCTTCGCAGCGGCGAACAGAATCAGCCGCGATCTCAGGAGACGGGACGACGCGATGTCGAAGCTCTTCGTGCAGCAGCCGCTTCAGCAACGCGCGACCCTGGTCCTCTACCTTGGCACTGTCGCGTTGGCGCTGATCGCGCTGGCAGCCACCCATTTCGCCGCCCGGACGGCTCTGGCCGCACAGCGCGACACGGTCGTCCTGCTCGATCTCGCGCGTGAGCAGCAGGCGCTGGCCCAACGAATAGCCTACCTCGTCCCACGTGCCGCCGAGGGCGATCACGCCTCGGAATTTCAGCGCGGACAGGCCGCCGCTCGTTTCGGGCGGACACATGACCTCCTGCGTCGCGGCGATGCCGCGCTCGGCGTCTCGACGGCCTCCGCCGCGGCGTTCCAGGCCCTCTATACCGAGGGGGACCATCCGCTCGCGGCGGATGTCCAAGGCTTCCTCGACCGGGTTCGCGCCACCGAAAGCGGCCGGCCGCAGGATCAGAAAGCCGGCGAGGGCCCTGACGCGATCGCGCGGTTTGCCGGCGAGTCCTTTCCGAATGGTCTCGACACCATCGTCAAGGCCTATCTGCGCTCGAACGCGGCCGAGGCCGATACGCTCGGGGTGATCGAGCGCGTCTTGAGCGGTCTGGTCCTATTGGCACTTCTGATTCAGGGTATTACCGTTGCAAGGCCGCTCTGGCGCCGGCTCGGGCTCCACGACGAGGAGTTCACGGCCATCGGCATGACGGACCCGGTCACTGGCGCACTTACCGCACAGAGCTTTGCCAAGCGCGCGGTCGCTGAAATTCGGCGCGCCCGCCGCTATCGCAGACCCGTCTCTGTCCTTGTCATCGCCACGGAGTTCTCGTCGGGCACCACAGACCCCAGGGCGATGCGAAGCCTGCACGACAGCCTGTCGGAGATGCTCAGGCCCAGCGACTTCGTCGGCATCGACGACGCCGGCGTCTTCTCGGTGGTCCTGCCGGAGACCGATCTCTATGCGGTGGAGCTCGCCGGCCATCGCATCCTGCGCGAACTCGACAAGCGCCCACTGATCGCCGACGGACAATCGGCGGCGGTCGACGTGCGGATCGGGGCGGCACAGGTCCGTGCCGACGAGGAATTTCCGGACGAGCCCCTGGCGCGTGCGATCGCATCCCTGCGCGAGGCCCGTGCGAAAGGGGGCGACCGCGTAGCGGTGAGCCCACTCCGCCGACCTTTGTCGACGGGTGCGTGACGCGGATACAGGATAGTCGGCGCAGG
>NZ_JAQGKL010000101.1 GCF_028290105.1 Methylobacterium sp. | reverse complement strand
CCATCGGCTTCGTGGCGCTGCTCGGGCTCGTCGTGCTCGGCGTCACCTCCACGGACGGGATGATCCGCCGCCTCGGCAAGGCGTGGCCCCGCCTGCACAAGCTCGTCTACGCCATCACGGTGCTGGGGCTGATCCACTATTATCTTCAGGCGAAGATCGACGTCTCCGATCCGGTGTTCTGGACCGGCGCCTTCCTGCTGCTGATGGGCCACCGGGCGATGCAGCGCCTCCACTGGCCGACGAACCCGCTCACCCTCGCGGGACTCGCGGTCGCCGCCGCCCTCGTCACGGCTTTCCTCGAAGCGGCCTGGTACGGGGTCGCCAGCGGTGTGCCCGCAAGCCTCGTCCTATCCGCCAACCTCGACATTCCGGATACGATCCGCCCAGCTTGGTGGGTGCTGGCGCTCGGCCTCTGCGTGCCCGTGCTGAACGCGGTCCGGGGCGGCCTGGACAGGACGGGCAAGGGCAAGCCCGTCAAGGCCGCACCGGTCGCGCGGCCCGTCCCGGCCCGGGAACCGGTGGGCGCGCGCTGAACCGGAGCGCGACGGTCGCCACGGACCCGGCCGGCGCTTGCCCCCGACGGCCGGCGCGCGCATGACACCGGCTTTACCATGGGGAGAGTCCGGCGTGCGGAATTGGTTCTCAAGGGGCGCGCTCGCCGCCCTCGGCGCTCTGATCTCGGCCGGCGCCGCCACGGCCGCCTGCACGGCGCCGGAGCCGCCGCCGGCGACGGCGCGACCGGTCAAGCCCCCGCTCCCGGCCAAGCCCGCCTGCCTCGACGCCAAGGGCGGTTGCCCGGGCTGGGAGGCCTACAGCTACAACGACGCGATCAAGGCCTACAACGCGGAAGCCGGCGCGTTCCGGCCCCTGGCCGAGGCCTACGTCAAGGCGCTGAACGCCTACGTGAAGGCGAGCGGCGACTACGCGCAATGCGAGGTCAAGGCGCTCCAATAGGGGGCGCGCCTCGACGGCCGGCGCTCGCGTGCTACCATCGCGTGCATGAGCGTCCAGCCGAAACCCCGCCTGAGCGTCGAGGAGTTCCTTGCCTGGGCCGAGCACCAGCCGGGGCGCTTCGAATTGCTCGACGGGGAAATCTTCGCGATGTCTCCGCAACGGGTGCGGCATGCGGAGACGAAGTTCGCGGTGCAACTCGCGCTGCGCGACGGCATCCATCGGGCCGGCCTGCCCTGCCACATGCTGCCCGACGGCATCACGGTCCGGGTGGACAACGCGACCAGCTTCGAGCCGAATGCCCTCGTCCATTGCGGCGAGCAGCTCGATGCCGACGCGATCACGGCGACGGACCCGGTGATCGTGGTGGAGGTGCTGTCGCCGAGCACGGGGCGGATCGATACCGGGCAGAAGCTCGTCGGCTACTTCCGGGTCCCCAGCGTGATGCATTATCTCATCGTCGATCCCGTCAGACGGATGGTGATCCATCACCGGCGGGGTCCAGAGGCGCTGATCGAGACCCGCATCTGTGCCTCGGGCCGGATCGACCTCGATCCGCCCGGCCTGTCCCTCGATCTCGAGGCGTGCTTTCCCGAGACCTGATCGCGCGGCCCCTCGCTTGACCCCCGGCGAGGGCGGTGCCACAGCCCGGCACGGTTTTACCGCAACGCCAGACTGGACGGCCCGATGTCCGAATCCCTCGACCTGCTCGTCCTCGGCAACGCCATCGTGGACCTGATCGCCCGCACCGACGAGGATTTCCTCTCCGCGCAGGGTGTGCCGAAGGGCGCGATGCAGCTGATCGACGAGGCGCGGGCCGAGGCGCTGTTCGCCGCCATGGGCCCGGCCACCATCGTGTCGGGGGGTTCGGGCGCGAACACCGCCGTCGGGGCGGCCATGCTCGGCGCGAAGACCGGCTTCGTCGGCAAGGTCCGCGACGACGAGCTCGGCGGCCTGTTCGCGCACGACCTCAAGGCCACGGGCGTGCGCTTCCCCGTCGCCGCCGCCGCCGACGGGCCGGCCACCGCCCGCTGCTTCATCCTGGTGACGCCGGACGGCGAGCGCACCATGAACACCTATCTCGGCGCCTGCCAGGGCCTGTCCCCGGCGGATGTCGACGCCGCCACGGTGTCGGCCGCCCGCGTGGTCTACCTCGAGGGCTACCTCTGGGATCCGCCGGCCGCCAAGGACGCCTTCCGCAAGGCGGTCACCATCGCGCACGAGGCCGGCAACGCCGCGGCGCTGACCCTCTCCGACGCCTTCTGCGTCGGGCGCTACCGCGACGAGTTCCTGGGCCTGATCCGCGACGGCAGCATCGACATCCTGTTCGCCAACATCGGCGAATTGCAGAGCCTCTACGAGACCGACGATGCCGAGGCCGCGATCAAGGCCCTGCGCGACGAGAGCGCGGCGCGCGGCAAGGACCTGCTCGGCCTCGTCACGCGCTCGGCCGAGGGCGCGCTGGTGATCCAGGGCGGCGCGGTGCAATCCGTGCCGGCCTCGCCCATCCGCGAACTCGTGGACACCACGGGCGCCGGAGACCTGTTCGCGGCGGGCTTCCTCGCCGGGCACGTGCGCGGCCTCGACCCCGTCGCCAGCGCTCGCCTCGGGGCCCTGGCGGCGGCCGAGGTCATCCAGCACATCGGCGCCCGGCCGCAGCACGACCTCGTGGCGCTCGCCAAGGCGCAGGGGCTGCTCTGAACCGAGGCGCGGCGCGCCTCACATCCGCAGCAGGACCTTCCCCACCGCCTCGCGTCGCTTGAGGATGCCGAGCGCCTCGGCGTAATCCGCGAGCGGGTAGACCCCGTGGACCTTGGCGGTGAGGCGCCCTTGCGCGACCCAGGCGAGGAGCTGCGCCTGGTTTTCCGCATGGGCCTCCGGCTCGCGCTCGACGAAAACGCCCCAGTGCACGCCCTGGATGTCGATGCCCTTCAGCAGGGCGAGATTGAGCGGGATGCGGGGGATGTCGCCGGCCGCGAAGCCGATGACGAGGTAGCGCCCCTTCCAGCCGAGCGCGCGTAGGGCCGGCTCGGCGTAGTCGCCGCCGATGGGGTCGTAGATCACGTCGACGCCCTGCCCCTCGGTGAGACTGCGCAGGGCCTCGCGCAGGTTGTCGGCGGCATAGTCCACCGTCATCGTGGCGCCGTGCGCCCGGGCCATGGCGAGTTTCTCGAGCGACGACGCGCAGGCGATGACGCGCGCGCCCATGATCGCGCCGAGCTCCACCGCCGCGAGTCCGACGCCACCCGAGGCGCCCAAAACCGCCACGGTCTCGCCGGGCTGCAGCCGGGCGCGGTCGCGCAGGGCGTGCAGCGAGGTGCCGTAGGTGATGGTGAGGCCGGCGGCCTGCTCGTCGCTGACGCCATCGGGCACCCGCGTGAGATGGACGACGCCGACCGCGATCCGCTCACGGCACGTCCCGAATTTCTGGTGGACGATGACCCGGTCCCCCACCGAGAATCCCGACACGTCGGAGCCCAGGGCCTCGATCACCCCGCAGGCCTCGCCGCCGGGGGAGAACGGCAGGTCGGGCTTCACCTGGTAGCGTCCGGCGATGATCAGCGTGTCGAAGAAGTTCAGCGCCGCGAGGGTCACCCGCACCACGGCCTCGCCCGGACCCGGCACCGGATCGGGCAGATCCGCGATCTCCAGATCCTCCGGTCCCCCGAGCCGGGTACACAGCAGCGCCTTCATGCCCAAACCTCCGCCTGATCGTTCAGCGGCGCTCGCACGGGAGCGGTGCCCGAGGCAAGCGCCTCCGCATCAGGCGCGCTCGTAGGTGCCGGTGAGGCAGCCCTTGGCGAGGACGTGCCCGCGCATGGCCTCAAGCAGGGCGCCGCGCCCCGGATGCGCGTCCAGATTCAGCGCGGCGTCGAGGGCGTAGGCCTGGAACAGGTAGGCGTGTGGGCCGTGGCCGGTTGGCGGATCGGGCGGCAGCCAGCCGGTTTTCAGGAAGCTGTTCTTGCCGAGATCGAGGCGTGATTCGGATTGGCTCGCGGCGCCCTCGGCGAGCGGCGCGCCGGGGTCGAGGTTCCAGGCGATCAGGTGGACGAGGGGGTTCGGGGTCGGGCTGCCCGCGTCCTCCACGAGGAGCACCACGCGCGCGGTGCCCGGCGGCAACCCCGTCCAGGCCAGCGGCGGCGAGGCGCCGGCCCCGTCGGCGGTGAACCGGGCCGGCACCGGCGCGCCGTCGCCGAAGGCGAGGCTCGTGAGGGCGATGCCCTCGGGGATGTCGGAGAAATCGGTGCGATAGGCGGTCTTTTCGAGCCCTGCCTTCAGGCCGGACAGGGCGGCACCCACCGCGTGCGGGATCTTTTCGAGCAACGGCCGTCTCCGTGGGAACACGCCGACCAACGGCGGGCGCGGCCGATGGTTCAGGCGGGGCGGGTGGCCGAGATCATGTAGTTCACAGCCGTGTCGCGGCTCGCCCGCCAGGACCCGTCGAGGGGGTTGAAAACCACACCGGTCGTGTCCGTCACGGTGAGCCCGCCGGCGCCGACGGCGCGGCCGAGTTCGTCGGGGCGCACGAACTTGTCCCAGTCGTGCGTACCCTTCGGGAGCCAACCCAGCACGTATTCGGCGCCGACGATGGCGAGGGCGTAGGAGCGCAGCGTCCGGTTGATGGTGGCCGCGAACAGCAGGCCGCCCGGCTTCACCGCCCTGGCCGCGTGGGCCACGAAGGACGGCATATCGACCACGTGCTCCACCACTTCCATGGCGAGCACGATGTCGAAGCGCTCGCCCCCCGCCACCACGTCCTCGATGGTCCGGGCGCGGTAATCCACCGGGACGCCCTCCGCGTCGGCATGCGCCTGCGCCACCTTCACGTTGGTGGGCGCCGGATCGAGCCCGGTCACCGTCGCGCCGAGACGCGCCAGCGGCTCGGACAACACGCCGCCGCCGCAGCCGATATCCACGAGGGTCAGGCCGTCGAGGGCCAGGGGCTGGCGCGGGTCGCGTCCGAAATGCCGGCAGGCGGCATCGCGGATGTAGGTGAGGCGGACCGGGTTGAAGCGATGCAGCACCCGCATCGGCCCGGCTTCGTCCCACCACGTGGCGGCGATGGCCTCGAAGCGGGCGACCTCGTCGCGGTCGATGGAGGCGCCTGTGGGTCCGGTCATCGTCTGGAGCTTGATCTCTTCGCGGGATGGGCGCGCCCGATTGTTGACACGCCAGGGCGGCCCTTGTACCCGCCGAAGCCCTGTCCGGTACAGCAGCCAAGCGACGCGGCAGGTCACGCGGGCGGAAATCCTTCGCCCTCGGCACACCACTATTCATGGTCACGCGATACGACGCGGACGCGACAGGCTCCGTCTGGTGAGAACATGCCCCGTTTGGTGATGAAGTTCGGCGGCACGTCCGTCGCCAATGTCGAGCGCATCCGCAACGTGGCGGCGCACGTGGCACGCGAGGTCGCGGCGGGCTACGAAGTCGCCGTGGTGGTCTCGGCGATGTCAGGCAAAACCAACGAGCTGGTGGCCTGGGTCAAGGACGCGAACCCGATCTACGACGAGGCCGAGTACGATGCCGTCGTCGCCTCCGGCGAACTCGTCACCGCCGGGTTGCTCGCCATCGCGCTCCGGAAGAACGGCATCGACGCCCGTTCCTGGCAGGGCTGGCAGATCCCGATCCTGACCTCGAACGCGCATGGCTCGGCCCGCATCGAGGGCATCGACGGCGCCCGCCTCGATGCCGGCTTCCGGCGCGGCGAGGTCGCGGTCATCGCCGGCTTCCAGGGCATGCACGCGGAAACCGGCCGGGTGACGACCCTCGGGCGCGGGGGCTCCGACACCAGCGCGGTGGCGATCGCCGCCGCCATCGGCGCCGAGCGCTGCGACATCTACACGGACGTCGACGGCGTCTACACCACCGACCCGCGCGTGGTTCAGAAGGCCAGGCGCATGGAGCGCGTGACCTTCGAGGAGATGCTGGAGATGGCCTCCCTCGGGGCCAAGGTCCTGCAGGTCCGCTCCGTTGAACTCGCCATGGTCCATCGCGTGCCGACGACGGTGCGCTCCTCATTCGATCCGCCGGACAATGCCCGGCCCGGCACTCTCATCTGCGACGAGGACGACATCGTGGAACAGCAGATCATCACCGGGATCGCCTTCTCGAAGGACGAGGCGCAAATCACGCTGCGTGGCGTGAAGGACAGCCCCGGCATCGCCGCCGCCATCTTCGGGCCCCTGGCGGATGCCAACATCAATGTCGACATGATCATCCAGACCGTGTCCGGCGACCAATCGACCACGGACATGACCTTCACGGTCCCCTCGGCCGACTACGATCGCGCCCGCACGATCCTCGACGCCCAGAGCGGCGTGATCGAGTTCGCGCAGATCGAGGGCGCGACGGATGTCGTCAAGGTTTCGGCCATCGGCGTCGGCATGCGCAGCCACGCGGGCGTCGCCGCCAAGGCTTTCCGGGCGCTGGCGCAGAAGGGCATCAACATCCGCGCCATCACCACGTCGGAGATCAAGTTCTCCGTGTTGATCGATGCCGCCTACACGGAGCTTGCCGTTCGCACGCTCCACTCGCTATACGGCCTCGATCAGGCCTGAAGACCACGGGCCTGAAGACCGGACGCGCGCCGACGCCCGACGCGCCAACCGGACCCGAGGCCGAAGCCGGATCGAGGAGACCATGCCCGCTGCGCCCGGAGGCCCGCGCCTGCTTCTGCGCCGCCTCCGCGAAGCGATGGCGGAGCCGGTCAGCCCACAGGCTCGCCTCGACCGCATCGTCACGCTGATCGCCGCCAACGTGATCGCGGAGGTGTGCTCGGTCTATGTGCTCAGCGACGACAACATCCTCGAGCTGTTCGCGACCGAGGGCCTGAACCGCGAGGCGGTCCACCTGACGCGGCTGCGCGCGGACGAGGGCCTCGTCGGCCTCATCGCCAAGACCGCCGAGCCGCTGTCGCTCTCCGACGCCCAGTCGCACCCCGCCTTCTCCTACCGTCCTGAGACGGGGGAAGAGGCCTATCACGCCTTCCTCGGCGTGCCGCTGCTGCGCGCCGGCAACACGCTCGGCGTCCTCGTCGTCCAGAACAAGACCTACCGGGTCTATTCCGAGGAGGAGATCGAGGCGCTCCAGACCACCGCCATGGTGCTCTCGGAGATGATCGCATCGGGCGAGTTGCAGGCGCTTGCGCCCGGCGCCGGGTCGGCGGCGCGGCGCGCCGTAAGCCAGCGCGGGGTGGCCTTGGCCGACGGCATCGGCCTCGGCCACGTGGTGCTGCACGAGCCCCGCATCGTGGTGAAGCAGCTCATCGCGGAGAATGTCGACCGCGAGGTCGAGCGCCTGGAACTCGCCATCGGCGAGGTGCGCTCGGCCATCGACGACCTCGTGGACCGCGGCGACAGCATCGGCACCGGCGAATCCCGCGAGGTCCTGGAGACCGTGCGCATGTTCGCGCACGACAAGGGCTGGCTGCGCCGGATGCGCGAGGCCGTCATCTCGGGCCTGACCGCCGAGGCCGCCGTCGAGCGCGTCCAGTCGGACAACCGCGCCCGGATGATGCGCCAGAGCGACCCCTACCTGCGCGATCGCCTGCACGACCTCGACGACCTCGCCAACCGGCTCCTGCGCACCCTGATCGGGGCCGAGGGCAACGGTGCCCAGCGGGTGCTGCCCGAGAACGCGATCCTGGTGGCGCGCTCGATGGGGCCGGCGGCGCTCCTCGACTACGACCGCACGGCCCTGCGCGGCGTCGTGCTGGAGGAAGGCGGCCCCACCAGCCACATCGCCATCGTGGCCCGCGCGCTCGGCATCCCGGCGGTGGGCGAGATCGCCAACGCGACCGCTTTGTGCGATGCCGGCGACGCGATCATCGTCGACGGCGTCACCGGCGAGATCCAGGTCCGGCCCGGGCCGGAGATCGAGGCGGCCTATGCCGAGATGGTGCGCCTGCGCGCCCGCCGGCAGGAGCAGTACCGGGCGCTGCGCAGCGTGCCCGCCGTCACCCTCGACGGCACGGCGATCGGCCTCCAGCTGAACGCGGGACTGCTCATCGATCTCACCCACCTGCACGAGACCGGGGCGGACGGCATCGGCCTGTTTCGCACCGAATTGCAGTTCATGGTGGCCCAGCGCATGCCGTCGGCCGCCGAGCAGCAGGCGCTCTACGAGGCGGTGTTCGCGGCCACAGGCGACCTCCCGGTGACGATCCGCACCCTCGACATCGGGGGCGACAAGATCCTGCCCTACATGCCGGCGCTGGAAGAGGAGAACCCGGCGCTGGGCTGGCGCGCGATCCGCATCGGCCTCGACCGCCCCGCCCTGCTCCGGGTGCAGTTGCGCGCGCTGCTCAAGGCGGCGGGCGGGCGGGCCCTCAAGATCATGTTCCCCATGGTGGCGACGGTGGACGAGTTCACCCGGGCCAAGGCCATCGTCGAGCGCGAGAAGGCGCATCTGCGCCGGCACGGCCACGCGCTGCCGAGCGACTGCAAGCTCGGCGTCATGGTCGAGGTGCCCTCGCTGCTGTTCCAGATCGACGAGATCGCGAAGGCCGCCGACTTCCTGTCGGTGGGCTCCAACGACCTCATGCAGTTCCTGTTCGCGGTGGATCGCGAGAACCGCCGGGTGGCCGACCGCTTCGACACCCTGAGCGTTCCGGCACTGCGCGCCTTCCGCCTCATCGCGGAGCGGGCCGCGGCCCTGGGCTGCCCGGCCACCGTCTGCGGCGAGATCGGCGGGCGTCCCCTGGAAGCCATGGCGCTGATCGGCCTCGGCTTCCGTCAGCTCTCGATGTCGCCGGCCGCCATCGGCCCCGTGAAGGCGATGGTGCTCGGCCTCGATGTCGGCGCGGTGGCGGCGATGATCGAAGCCGAGATGGAGCGCGCCGGGGACGGCGCCTCCCTGCGCCCGGCGCTCGCTGCCTTCGCGAAGGCGCAGGGTGTGCCAATCTAGATCCGGCGTGCCTATCTAACCGGGTCGTGCCACGACCCCGTCGGCGGCGCGTGATGCGACCCGACGAGTTCCTGTTCTGATGAGAGTTTCCGACGGGCGATGACCCCTATTCCTGCAGACCGCCTCGACGCGATCCTGACGCGCCACGACATCGTCACCGCGACGCTGAGCGCCGGCTCGGCGGATTCCGACACGTTCGTGCAGCTCTCGCGCGAACTCTCGGAACTGGAAGGCGTGGTCGCGGCGATCCACGCCTACCGCGCCGCCGCGCAAAATTTCCGTGAGATCGAGGCCCTTATCGACGAGCCGGGCAGCGATTCCGAAATGCGGGCCCTGGCGGCGGACGAAAAGCCGGAGGCTGAGGCCGGCCTGGAGGCCGCCCACCGGGCGCTGCAGCTCATCCTGCTGCCGAAGGATTCGGCCGACGAGAAGAGCGCGATCCTCGAAATCCGCGCCGGCACGGGGGGCGACGAGGCCGCCCTGTTCGCCGGCGACCTCTTCCGCATGTACGGTCGCTACGCCGATGCCAAAGGCTGGAAGGTCGAGGTCATCTCCGAGAGCGAGGGCACCGTCGGCGGCTACCGGGAAGTCATCGCCGAGGTGAAGGGCAAGGGCGTGTTCGCGCGTCTCAAGTTCGAGAGCGGCGCCCACCGGGTCCAGCGCGTGCCCGACACCGAGGCGCAGGGGCGCATCCACACCTCCGCCGCCACCGTCGCGGTGCTGCCGGAGGCGGAGGAGGTCGACATCGTCATCAACGACGCGGACCTGAAGATCGACACCATGCGTTCGCAGGGCGCGGGCGGCCAGCACGTCAACAAGACGGAATCGGCGATCCGCATCACCCACATGCCGAGCGGCATCGTGATCTTCGTCCAGGAGGAGCGCTCGCAGCACAAGAACCGCGCCCGCGCGATGTCGCTACTGCGCTCCAAGCTCTACGACGCCGAGCGTACCGCCAAGGACGCGGTGCGGGCCGCCGACCGCAAGTCGCAGGTCGGATCGGGGGACCGCTCCGAGCGCATCCGCACCTACAATTTCCCGCAGGCCCGGGTCACCGATCATCGCATCAACCTCACGCTGTACAAGCTCGAGGAGGTGCTGGCGGGGGTGGCCCTCGACGAACTCGTCGACGCCCTGGTGACGGAGCATCAGGCGGAGCTCCTGGCCGCCGAGGGCATGGCCTGAGGCCCTTGAGGTTCGACGACGCGCCATGCCCTTCGATCCGACGCTCAGCCGGAGCGATGCCCTTAGGCGGATGACGGAAGCGCTCGCCGACGCGGGCATCGTGGGCAACGACGCGCGCTTCCTCGTGCTCGATCTCCTCGGGCTCACGACGACCGACCTGATCCTGCGCGGCGACACGCCCCTCGGAGCCGAGGGCGCGGCCGGGCTGGACGGGGCGCTCCGCAGGCGCCTCGCCGGAGAGCCGGTGGCGCGCATCGTCGGCGCCTGGGAATTCTGGGGGCTGCCCTTCGGCTTGTCGCGCGAGACCCTGGTGCCCCGCGCCGATACCGAGACCCTAGTGGACGTGGCCCTCGCCGCGCAGGCCGACCGGCACCGGCCCCTGCGCATCCTCGACCTCGGCACCGGCTCGGGCTGCATCCTCGTCGCGTTGCTGAGCGAGCTTCAGAACGCCTACGGGATCGGCGTCGACCGCTCTTACCCGGCCCTGGTGCAGGCGCGCGCCAATGCGGCCCACAACGGTATCGGCGGCAGGGCCGCCTTCGTGAACGCGGATTGGACGGCCGGCCTGTCGGGCACCTTCGACCTCGTCGTCTCGAACCCGCCCTACATCCCGAGCGAGACCATCACCGGCCTGTCCATCGAGGTCCGCGACCACGACCCCGCCGCGGCACTCGACGGCGGGGCCGACGGGCTCGACGCGTATCGCCATATCCTACGCAGTCTGACGACGGGAGCCGTCCGGCTCGCGGCCGGCGGGGCGCTGGCGTTCGAGGTCGGGTACGACCAAGCTGAAGCGGTGTGCGAGCTGGGACGGGATGCCGGCTTCGGGCGCGGCGCGATCTCCCGCGACCTCGCCGGGCACGCGCGAGTCATCCGTTTTCCGGCGCCGTGAGGGCTGCCTTCGCGGTTGAATCTGCCAACATTTGGAAAAAACCCGCATCCGCAACCGGGAGTCGTGCAGAAAAAGCTTGTTGCCGTATCCGCGAGCCGCTA
>NZ_JAQGKL010000093.1 GCF_028290105.1 Methylobacterium sp. | reverse complement strand
TCGGAGATCTTTTCCGCGAACAGGGCGACCAGGGACGCGCCGGCAAGGCCACCCAGGACGCCGAGGGCGATCCAGCGGCCGCGCCCGGCGATGCCCCGGGTAGCGGCCAGCACGATGCCGATAATGAGGCCTGCCTCGATGACCTCGCGGAAGGCGATGACGAAGGCTCCAATCATGTGGAGTAACCCCTTATGTTCGCGGGCGCCGCCGGAACGGCCGCCCTACCAGATCCAAAATAGCAGCACCCAGCCGGAGACCGAGAGGGCGCAGGCGGCGGCGATGCCGAGGGTCGCGCCCGCCCGGCGCAGGCCCCGCGCCGAAAGCCCGGCCACCGACCAGGCGAGCCAGACGCTCCACAGGCTTGTGCCGAGGAGGAGTGCGGCCCGCATCTCCGAGACGAAGGGCACGACGATGCCGTCGCCCCGCAGGAAAGTGACGGTCAGGGCCGACAGGCCGAGGAAGACGCCGCAGCCGGCGACCGGGATCAGCGTCTGCGTCAGGTGATGGAAGCGGCGGTTCGACCAGCTGCCCAGCGCCAGTGTGGAAAGCGCCACCAGTGCGGAAAGCGACAGACCGAGCACGAGCGCGGCGGCGGTGATGTAGCCCAGCAACAACCCGCCATCGAGGAGGCTGAGCACGTCGTTGTGCTCGGGATAGTTCGTCAGGATGAACCAGGGCAGCGTGGTCTCGAGGGGCCAGGTCGTGCCGCGCTCGATCAGCCAGGTGGCAAGCGCCTGCTTGATGTCGATGAACCAAGGGCTCGACGACCACTGGAAGGCACCGACCGCCAGACCCATCATGCCGAACAGGATGAGGACGGTCTGGTCGAGGCTGGGCTCCGCCCCGGCCACGTGCACGATCTCGTGCGTCGGCGAGCGCCGGGCGAGGCGCACGGCCCCGCGATAGCCCGAGCAGCGCCCGCACATGTGACAGGCGCCGGCGCCGTTCATGGTCTTGACCGGCACCAGGGGCGCACAGTTGAAACCGGTTCCGGTGCGGGGCTTCGGAGAGGCGGCCCAAGCCGCATGATCGACCTGGAAGCTGACCGGGGCGAGTTTTGCCAGAACCGCGAAGACGCCGTTGACGGGGCAGAGATAGCGGCACCAGACCCGCTTGTTGCGGCCATAGAGCAGACCGACGGCGATCGCGGCCACCGTCGAGCCGCCGAGAACAGCGAGCACCGGCTTCGGGTAGCCGTAGACGCTGACCATCTGGCCGTAGACCGTGGTGCCGGCGAAAGCCACGAACGGCCAGCCGCCCCAGGTGATCCAGCGCGGCACGGCGCGTCCGAGGCTCCAGCGGCTGGCGAATTCCGTGAGCGCCCCCTCGGGGCAGAGGATGCCGCACCAGGCGCGGCCCACCACCACCATGCTGACGAGCACGAAGGGCCACCAGATGCCCCAGAAGGCGAATTGCGCGAAGACCGTCAGGTTGTTCCAGAGATGCGCGCTGCGATCGGGCAGCGGCAGGAAGGCCGGCACCGCGACGAGGACGAGGTAGACCCCCACCACGCTCCACTGGATCGTGCGGATCAGGCCGCCATGGCTCTGCAGCCACTGCCCGAAATCGGCGAGCTTCGCGTCGATCCAGGCATCGCGGCCGTCGCGCGCGGGGATGGAGGTCGAGACCGCCATGGAATGCTGCTTCGCCGGGGTTACTTCGCGGGGGTCACGTCGAGG
This sequence comes from Methylobacterium sp., assembly GCF_028290105.1. Taxonomy (GTDB): domain Bacteria; phylum Pseudomonadota; class Alphaproteobacteria; order Rhizobiales; family Beijerinckiaceae; genus Methylobacterium. The sequence goes on along the minus strand of NZ_JAQGKL010000093.1, from coordinate 4,125 downwards.
AGTTCACTTGGCCACCAGGGTGGCTTTGGCGTTCGGATGGAAGTCGTCGAACACGTCGTAGCTGCCGGGGTCGACCGTACGGAAGACGATCGACGAGGTTGCGCCCGCCGCCAGCGCCTTCTCGCGCTTCAGTTCCAGGCTCTCGAACTCCACCGGGCTGGTGCCCGTATTGGTGATCTCCAGCTTGAAGCGGGCGTTGGCCGGCACCTCGATGACGCTGGGGATGATCGCCCCGTCGCGCATCTCGACCTTGATCACCGGGAGATCGTCGGCGCGCGCCGCCGAACCGGTGGCGAGGCCGACAGCAAAGGCTGCGCCGAGCAGGCGCGGGAAGGTTAGACGAAGCGTCATGAGGTTCAGTACGCCCCCTTCTTGCCGATACCGGCGAAGGTGAAATCCTGGATCAGGTCGAACGGCTTGAACCACTCGGCGACGCCCGTCTCCTTGTCGACGTGGCGTCCGAAATGCCCATGGGCACCGGGGGGCGCCACCGTGAGCTTCAAGCGATAGCGGCCCGGGCCCGACAGCTTGACGTTATCGCCGTAATGCGGCCCGTCATTGGCGACCATCTGCATCAGTGCGCCCGAGATCTTCGGACCGGTGGCGGCTTCACCCTCCAGCTTTGTGATCTCGAAGGTCACCGACAGCGCCGGCACCCAATCGCCCTCGGCGAAGCCGTTGCGGTTGTCCTTGGCAGCGTGGATGTCGGCCTCGAGATGGATGTCGGACGCTGCTGCCGCGCGCATCATGTCCGGCGGGTCCATCTCGATCGGCTGCAGGTAGACCGCGCCCACTTCGATCCCGTTCTGGGTAACGTGAGGGCCGATCGGCGTCTCCTTCGCCAGGGCGATTCCACTGAAGGAAGCGCCCCCGGCGATCAGGGAGGCCATGAGGAGGGAGGAGAGAAGAGTCTTGCGCATCGTCAGAAGCGCGTAGACCAGCCGCAAAGACAAGCAAAGAGGCTTTTTCGTCACGTTCTTAGATCGGAACAATTCCAAACTAAGGCGTTGTTGTCGATGCGAAGTATTCGACCCTATTCGCGCCGACCCCTGTTTGACGGCGCGCAGCGGCCCTCCCCTTTGCAGATTGCCCTCAGATCGTCGGACGAAGTCGGTCAGGCCGCGGTGAAACGGGCCGCTTCGCCGGGCGGAGCGGGAACTGCCGGGCCGAATGTACGGCGCGTCAGGCTGGGATAGGCCAGCGCCTGGCTGACGCCGCGCCCGGCGAGCAGGATCAGGAACGAGAGCCAGAGGCCGCCATTGCCGAGGTTAAGGCTGTGGACGGCGATCAAGGCCAGTCCATAAGCGGCGCTCGCGGCGAGCATCAGGTTGCGCATCGCCCGCGTCCAGGTGGCGCCGATATAGATGCCGTCGAAGGCGAAGGGGACGGCCGCCAGCAGGGGCGCCAGGGCCGCCGGCAGAAGGTAGAGCCGCGCCATGGTGCGCACCTCGGGGTTTGTCGTCACCGCGTCGATGAAGGCGTTGCCGGCAATCAGGAAGCCGCCCGCGATGACGGCCCCGAACACGAGGCACCAGGCAAGGCTCAGGCCAGCCGCGCACCGGAACCGGGCCTCGTCACGCGCGCCGACCGCTTGACCGCACAGGGTCTCGGCGGCGGTGGCGAACCCGTCGAGGAAGAAGCCGCCGATCATGAAGAGATTCCACAGGACGGCGTTGGCCGCGAGTACCACGTCGCCGGAACGCGCGCCGAGCGCCGAGAACAGGGTGATGCAGGCCACCAGCAGCAGGGTCCGGACCATGACGTCGGCGTTGACGCTGAGCATCCGGGCGAGTGCCCGTGGGTCGCGAACCATCCCGAACGGCACCGCGAAGGGTCGCGAACCGAGGCGCGCCAGCACGACGAGGCCGAGAACCGCGCCGGCCGCCTCGGCGATCAGCGTGGCGAGCCCGGCGCCCGCGACACTCAGGTCGGCGCCCAGGACGAGGGCGAGGGTGAGCAGGATGTTGGTGAGGTTGATCGCGACCTGCAGCAGCAGTCCGAGATCTGTCCGCCCACGCCCGAGCACCGAGCCGAGGATGGCGTAGTTCGCGAGCGTGAAGGGTGCCGCGAAGATGCGGATGTGGAAATAGGCCGAGAGGCCGGCGATGACGGCGGGGCTCGCGCCGCTCAGAGCAAAGGCCGCGCGGCCGATCGGCCCCTGCAGCAGGACGATGACGGCACCGACCAGAAGGGCGGCGGCCAGGGCACGGGCCAGCGTGCGATCGATCTCGTGGGCGTCGCGCGCGCCCACCGCCTGTGCGGTGAGCCCGGCGGTCGCCATGCGAAGCGACCCGAACGACCAGAAGATCGCATCGAAGATCACCGCCCCGAGCGCCATCGCGCCCAGCAGCGCGGCATCTCCCAACCGGCCGATCACGGTGGCGCCGACGAAGCCCAGCAGCGGCGTCGTGACATTGGCGAGCGTCATCGGCAGGGCGAGCGCGAGCACGCGCCGGCTCGTGACCGGACTGTCGGATTGCGTCATGCCGCAGGCTTTCAGTGTTGAGTCAGTGGCAGCCGCAACCGCTGCCACAATTGCCGCCGCCCTCGCTCGGGGGTACGGCGGGCTTGGCGCTCCGGCGGACGGGATCGCGGCTCAGGCCACGCTCCTCCAGCTCGGACAGATAGGTGGCCCAGCGGTTCCGGTACTCGCGTCCGAGATCGTAGAGGTAGCCCCAGCCGAACAGGCCGGTGTCGTGCATGTCGTCGAAGGTGAGCTTCACGGCGTAGTTGCCGATGGGCTCGACCTTGAGGATGGCCACATCCCGCTTGCCGCCGATCACCTTGCGCTCGGCCGGCGAATGGCCCTGGACCTCGGCGGACGGGCTCGACACCCGCAGGTATTCCGCCGGCAGGGCGAAACGCCCGCCATCCTCGAAGGCGACGTGAAGCGTGCGCTTGTCGCCGGCGAGCCGGATCTCGGTGGGCCAACGCTCGGGAGCGCCCGACGCCGTGTGAGGATCGACAGCCTGTTGAGTCATGATCGCGTCCTGGCCGGGCCATCCGGCCGCTTGGCTTGCATGGGGCCTGCGCCCTCCGCAAACTTGCCCCTGATCGTACGAGACCTCATATGACGTGGATGCTAGGCTCGTCACGTGGCCGCGCCAACGTTTTGTCACCCCAGCAGAGCACAGAAACCCGCATGTGGGGTCCCCGCGCCATCGACGTCGCCGCTCCGGTCGCACCCGCGCCGCTGATCGACCCGTTTCAGCGGGCGATTACCTATCTGCGGATCTCCGTGACCGACCGCTGCGATCTGCGCTGCGTCTACTGCATGTCGGACGACATGCAGTTCCTGCCGAAACGCGACCTTCTCTCGCTGGAAGAACTCGACCGGCTCTGCGCGGTCTTCATCGGGCGCGGTGTGCGCAAGTTGCGGATCACCGGCGGAGAGCCGCTGGTTCGCCGTGACATCATGCACCTCTTCCGCCGCCTGTCGCGCCACCTCGGCACGGGGGCGCTCGAAGAGCTGACGATGACCACCAACGGCACGCAACTCGGCCGCTTCGCGCCGGAGTTGGCCGAACTCGGCGTGCGCCGTGTCAACGTCTCCCTCGACACCCTCGACCCGGACAAGTTCCGCGCCGTGACACGCCGGGGCGACCTCAAGGTGGTGCTCGACGGGATCGAAACGGCGCGCAAGGCCGGCATCAAGGTCAAGATCAACGCGGTGGCGCTGAAGGGGGTCAACGAGGACGAGATCGCCGACATGATCGCCTGGGCCCACGGCGACGGCATGGACATGACGCTCATCGAGGTCATGCCCCTCGGCGAGATCGAGGGCGACCGCACCGACCAGTTCCTGCCGCTCTCGGTGGCCCGCGCGCGGCTGGAGAGCCGCTTCACGATGACGCCCCTGCCCGACCGCACAGGCGGCCCGGCACGCTACGTGCGCATCGCGGAGACGGGCGGGCGCCTCGGCTTCATCACGCCGCTGACCCATAATTTCTGCGAGAGCTGCAACCGGGTCCGCCTCACCTGCACGGGCAAGCTCTACATGTGCCTCGGACAGGAGGATGCCGCGGATCTGCGCGCGGCCCTGCGGGCCTCGGCCGACGACGCCCTGGTGACGCAGGCGGTGATCGACGCCATCGCACGCAAGCCCAAGGGCCACGACTTCGTCAT
>NZ_JAQGKL010000006.1 GCF_028290105.1 Methylobacterium sp. | reverse complement strand
GTTCGGGAGACTGGTCGCCGCCATTGACGCGTCCTCACTTATGCTCAAACTGAGCATTGTGCCGACTAACGTAGGCGTGTCGTCCCCGGTTGTCCAGATATGCAGCCTTTGAGCATAACGTTTTTGCAACGCGAGAAATGACGCCGCACTGCGATTGTCGGTGCGGCTATCCGGGGTTCAGGCCGGCCGGCGCGCCGGCCGCAGGCGAAAGCCCGGGGCCGGGCGTTCGAGCAGGACCTCGCGGCGGAAGCGCACGAGGCGGGCGGGGCGTCCCGTCGCTCCGCTGGTGACGCCGTCGGTTTCCTCGACGAGGCCCTGCTGGGCCACGAGCCGGCGAAAGTTCTGCTTGTGCAGGTTGGTGCCCGAGAGCGCCTCCACCGTGCGCTGGAGCTGGAACAGCGTGAAGGTCGGCGGCATCAGCTCGAACACCACGGGACGATACTTGATCTTGCCGCGCAGGCGCCCGATCGCCGTGGCCAGCACGCGGCGATGGTCGAGGGCCATGGGCTGGCCGGTGACCGGAATGTCGTGCTCGTGCGCGATGCCGGACTGGCCCTGGGCCTCCGGAATCAGGCCCGCCTCGAACAGCAGCTCGTAGCGTTCCAGCACCCGCTCCTCGTTCCAGGCGCCGCCGCAGAGGCCGAAGGTCAGTCCGAGCCGGTCCTCGCGCCGCCGCCGCAGCTTCGGATCGCCGACGCCTTCCGCCCAAGCGAGAAGCTTGCCCTCGATCACGGGAAGCGATTCCGGGCGGCCGGCACGCCAATCCTCCCAGGGCAGGTAGCGATACCAGTTGCGCCAGGAGGCCTCGGCGAGCCCGGCGGGCCGCATCTCGCGGACCAGGGCGAGATAGGCGACCGAGAGCGAGTGCAGGCCGCCGGTATCCTCGCCCTGCCGGTCGCGATCGCCGAAGGTGTAGAGCTGCTCCACATAGCCGAGGCGCTGATGCGTCTGGCGCTCGACCCAGGCCCGCAGCCCGCGCTCCAGGGTGGGATGCTCGGGCACCAACGGCCCCGCCGGCAATCCGTCGGACCGGCCGCTCGCCTGGCCCGACAGCTGCACCGTCAGCGCGCGCGGCTCCCCATCGGTGGCCGCCACGATCACGGCCACGAGCCCGACGGCGGACGAATTGGCGGGCGCCACCTCGGGTGTCCGCTCGGTCTCCTCCGCCGTGGTCACGCTGTCCGATCCCCGCCCGATATCCGCGTCATCGCCACCTTCGCCGATGGCGCATCGAAGCTCATGGCACATCGCGCGCACGTGATGAACGTCGAAAACGCCGCGTCCCCCGGGACGCGAGGCACGGCGGCGGACCGCGAATTCCGACGCTTGCCGTCGCGTCAGCCCCGGTGCTTGGAAAGTAGCCGCGCCGGGTTGCCGCCAACCGTGGCGCCCGCGGGCACGTCACGGGTCACGACGCTGCCGGCGCCGACGATCGCGTCGTCGCCCACCGTCACCCCGGGCAGGATCAGCGCGCCGCCGCCGATCCAGACGTTGCGCCCGATCCGGATCGCCCGGGCAAATTCGAGCCCGGCCTCGCGGGGCCCCGGTTCGCGCGGATGGTCGGGGGTCAGAATCTGCACGCCCGGACCGATCTGGGTGCGCTCGCCGATGCTGACCGGGGCACAGTCTAGGATGACGCAGCCGTAATTGAGGAAGACGTGGGCGCCGAGGCTGATGTGGAGCCCGTAATCGCAGTGGAAGGGCGGACGCACCACCGCGCCCTCGCCGACGGCGGCGAAGCGCTCGCGCAACAGCGCGCGCCGACGGTCGGGCGTCTCGGCCAGGGCCGCGTTGTAGCGCTGCATCCAGGCCTTGGCGGCTTGCGCATCCGCGTGAAGCTCCGGATCGTCGGGATCGTACATCTCGCCGGCGAGCATCTTCTGCTTCTGGGTGCGGTCCATGCGGGTACGGCCTCTGCGGGGGATCGTGTCCCCAACGTCGGGGCCGCCCCCGGGCTCCGCCACGGGGACATCTTCCGTTGACGGGCTTCAGGGCCTGGACTTCCGGCGCTGCGGAAAGTCCTGATGCAGGTCTCGTCGAAATCGGGAAGGCGTCGCGTGATCGGACAGCATGAAGCGGGTCGCAGGGGCCGGGTGGTCGACCTGCGCCTCTACGGCCTCCTCGATACCGGGGTGTCCGGCTGGGACGGCACGCGGCTCGCCGCGATGGCGGCGGAGGCGGTCCGGGGTGGCTGCACCCTCCTGCAATATCGCGAAAAGTCGATCGCCGACGCCCGTGCGGCCCTCGCCCGTATCCGGGCGATCCACGCGGCCCTCGCCGGCAGCGGTGTGCCGCTCCTCGTCAACGACCGGGTCGACCTGGCGCTCGCCGCCGGTGTCGAGGGCGTCCATCTCGGGCAGGGCGATCTGCATCCCGCCGACGCGCGCCGCCTCCTCGGGCCTGACGCCATCGTCGGGCTCACGCTCAAGACCGGCGCCCAGGCCGACGAGTTGTACCGGCTGCCGGTGGACTACGCCTGCATCGGCGGCGTGTTCGCCACGACCAGCAAGGACAATCCCGACCCGCCGGTGGGGCTCGACGGACTCGCCCGGATCGTCTTCCGGGGCCGCCTCGCCCGGGGTCCGGGTTTTCCGCTCGGGGCGATCGCGGGGATCGATGCCAGCAACGCGGCGGCGGTGATCGAGGCGGGAGCCGATGGGATCGCGGTAATCTCGTCGCTGTTTGCCGGCGAATCCGTGGAGGGTCGCGCGCGCGACCTGCGCTTTCGTGTGGATTCCGCCCTCGCCGCGCGGGGCGTCACGGCCTAGTCTCGGCGAAAGCCCCAAGGAAAGCGCCATGACACCGATCGCCGTCACCATCGCGGGCTCCGATTCGAGCGGCGGCGCCGGTATCCAGGCGGACCTGAAGACCTTCGCCGCCCTGCGGGTCTACGGCGCCAGCGTCGTCACGGCCCTGACGGCGCAGAACACCCGAGGCGTCCAGGCGATCCATGACGTGCCCCCCGACTTCGTCGCGGCGCAGATCGACAGCGTGTTTTCGGATCTCAGCGTCACGGCGGTGAAGATCGGCATGCTGTCGCAGGTCGCCACCATCGAGGCCGTCGCCGCCGGCCTCGCGCGCCACGCCGGGTCGATTCCGATCGTCCTCGATCCCGTGATGGTCGCCACCTCGGGCGACCGGCTGATCTCCGAGGCGGCGGTGGAGGCCCTGCGCCGGCTCCTCCTGCCGCTGGTGGATCTCGTCACCCCGAACCTGCCCGAGACCGCCGCGCTGATCGGCGAGACGCCCGCCGACAGCGAGAACGCCGCCGTCGCGCAGGGACGCCGTCTCCTGGCTCTCGGCGCCCGTGCGGTGCTGGTGAAGGGCGGGCACGGGGTGGGCAGCGAGAGCGTCGACCACCTGATGAGCGCCGACGGAACGCTGCGCCGGTTCGCTGCCCCCCGCATCGACACCCGCAACACGCATGGGACCGGCTGCACGCTGTCCTCGGCGGTGGCTGCCGGTTTGGCACGCGGACTGCCGATGGTGGAGGCCGTCGCCCAGGCAAAGCGCTACGTCTCCGCCGCCATCGCCGCCGCCGACCGCGTCCCCGTGGGGGCCGGGCATGGCCCGGTGCACCATTTCCATGCCCTCTGGACCTGAGCGCGCCTTGCGCCGCTCTGCCGTTTGCGTTTGAAGTAACGTACAAGCGTCCGCTAAACGGAACGGACGCGCGGATGTCAGGGACGATGGAAGACCAGTTGACGACGCCCGATCGCGGGCGCCAGCGAGACATTCTCACCGGGGCGCAGGTGCTTTCCGGCCAGCTCGGTAAGACGATCCAGCGCCTGCGCAAGGCCTACAACCTGTCGCTTTCGGAACTCGCCGAGCAATCCGGCGTGGCCAAATCGATCATCAGCCAGATCGAGCGTAACGAGACCAATCCGACGCTGGCGACCATCTGGCGCCTGAGCCAGGCCCTGGACGTGTCGATCGAGCGGGTCCTCGCCACGAGCGACGAGGAGCCATTCATCGAGAAGACCTCGCGGGCCGACACGCCGATCCTCGTCTCGGACGATGGCAAGGTGCGGCTCGCCATCGTCGGCTGGATCAAGACGGTCGAGTGGTTGCAATGGTACGAGGTCGTCGCCGACCCGGGCGGCCAGCTCGATTCCGACCCACATCAGCGCGGCTCCGTGGAATCCCTGACCGTGACCTCCGGCGTGCTCGAGGTCGAGGTCGCCGGGACCACGCAGCGGGCCCGCGCCGGCGAGACCCTGCGCTATCGTTGCGACCGGCCGCACACCGTGCGCTGCGTCGGCGCGGAACCCGCCAAGGCGATCATGGTGGTCATCATGAAGGCCGCCGTGATGGAGTGAGGCGTGCGCCCGCTCAGCGGCCCGAATTCACCCAGGCCACCATCTCGGCGAGCACACGGGCCAGGGCCGCGTCGAGGCCGACCGCGGCGGTGCCGGCATCGACCTTCGGGACGGGCACGCGCGCCGTGAAGATCCGCGCGGCGACGACCTTGCCGGTGCCTTCGGCGATGATCTTGGCGGAGATGTCGACCACGGCCTCGCCGGTGCCGGCCGCGATGTCGAAAGCCCGGATCTCGCTGATCAGCTGAAACTCGGAGACGATCTTGTCGCCGGGTCGGCTGACGGATTTCAGGCGGCCCGAATTCTCCAGGCTCTGGATCAGGCGGGTCTGGATCAGGCGCGGCAGGCGGTCGGCCCACTGGCCACCGCCGAGGAACGACAATGCGCCGCCGGGCTCGCGCACGATGATGCGGTCCGCCTCGAAGGGTTGGATGCCCACCGGCTCGGCCACGCTGAACGAGCGCGCGGAGGCGCCGACCCGGCCGTTCGGCGGCAGGGCGGCGAGGTCGAAGGTGAGCGGAACGGCGCCGCCGCCGCAGCCGCCGAGGGCGGCCGCGAGAAGCATCGCGACGAGCGCGGGGGCCGTCCTGAGGATCGTCATACGCATTCCGGGAGTCCGTCGCCGCGCTGACGCACAGCGTGGCGGTAAACTATCTCAACTCCGGAATGGTGCCGTGCGCCGCAACACGCCGACCCGGCAAATGGACGGATCAACGACCACCGTTGTATTCCGGCAACGATGGCTTGCCGCCGAAGATCACCTGCGAGGGATCGCGCTCCAGGCTTTTGACGGTACGGTTCAGGGTGTTCAGCGTGCGCTGCCCATCCGTCGACAGGGCCTCGACCTCGCGCCGGCCGGTGCCACTCAGGCGGTTGAAGCTGGTGGCGATGTTCGAGGTACGCTTGTCGAGGTTCTCGGACAGGGTTCGGAAGGCTTTGCCTGCGTCGCGCACCGAGATCGCGGCCTCGCGCACCTCCGTGAACGTGCTGGTCCCGGCCGAGCCCGAAGCCGAGCCGAGGAAGCCCTCCGCGCCCTTCAGGACCGCGTCGACACGGTCGGCGGACGCGTTGAGCTTGGCGGCGAGCGAGCGCGCGTCCTTGAGGGCGCCCTCGATGTCCGGACTGCCGGCGGCCAGCGCTCCGGAGAACCGGTCTGCATTGTCGATGACGTGGTTGAGCTTCTGCCCGTCGATCGCCTTGACGAGGCCGCTCACCGCCGGGCCGGCCTCGGCCAGGGTCTTGGAGAAGGACTCGACATTGGCGAGCGTCCGCGTGATCGCGCCCTCGTTGCCGGCCACGACCTTGTCGAGGCGCTGGAGCACGTCGTCGGCGCGCTGGGCGATCTGCTTGGCCGCCGCCATCATGTCCTGGATGTCGGAGGAATCGGCGAAGATGGTGGGCATCTGGTCGCCGGAGCCGGGCGTCAGGACGGGAGCGTCGGCGTTGCCGCCCGACAGCGAGATCGTCGAAACGCCGGTGAGCATCGCCGAGTCGAGGCGCGCGCGGGTATCGGCCCGCAACGGCGTCGTGCGCTCGACCTCGACCACCGCGACGACCCGGCGCGGGTCCTGCGGCAGCAGGCGCACGTCCATGACCTCGCCGACCTTGATGCCGTTGAAGGCCACCGTCGAGCCCTTGGCGAGGCCCCCGACGCTGCCCGAGAACACGATGCGCACGGCCTGGCGAACCTGGCTGCGCGAACCGCCCTGGAGCCAGAACACGAAGCCGAAGGCGGCCACCAGCACGGCGAGCGTGAAGGCGCCGATGAGGGCGTAGTTCGCACGGGTCTCCATCGGATCAGTGATACCTTGGCGGAATGGGTCTTGTGCGGTGCGGCGCCGCACGCGCTCTCGTGTGCATCGTGGGCACCGTCACGTCAGGCGCGTGCATGTTGCGTGCCCTGCGGGACGACGGCGCGCCCGCGCTTGCCGTGGAAGTAGGAGCGCAGCCAGGGATGCTGGCTCTCCAGCATCTCCTCGATCGTGCCCTGCGCGATGATCTGGCCGTCGCCGAGCGCGGCGATGCGGTCGCAGGCGGTGTAGAGGCTGTCGAGGTCGTGGGTGACCATGAACACGGTCAGTCCCAGGGTCTGCTTCAGGGTGGCGACCAGTTCGTCGAACTCGCCGGCACCGATCGGGTCGAGGCCCGAGGTCGGCTCGTCGAGGAACAGGATCTCGGGGTCGAGGGCCAGCGAGCGGGCCAGCGCCGCGCGCTTGATCATACCGCCCGAAAGCTCGGAGGGGAGCTTGTCGGCGGCGTCCGGCTTCAGGCCGACCATCTCGATCTTGAGACGCGCGAACTCGTCGAGCAGGCGCTCGGACAGGTTCAGGTGCTCGCGCATCGGCATCTGGATGTTCTGCTTGACGGTCAGTGCCGAGAACAGTGCGCCCTGCTGGAACAGCACGCCCCAGCGCTGCTCGATCTGGCGCCGTCGGGTCACGGTGAGCCCGTCGACGTCCTCGCCGAAGACCTCGATGGTGCCGGAGCGCTTGGGCACCAGACCGAGGATCGTGCGGGTCAGCACCGACTTGCCTTGGCCGGAGGGCCCGACGAAGCCCAGGATTTCGCCCCGCCGGATGTCGAGGTCGAGCCCCTTCATCACGATCTTCGGCCCGAAGCCCACCACGAGGTCGCGCACCCGGATGATCGGCTCGGGCGCAGCCGGCCGCGCCGCGTGCCCGTTCGGCGCGCCAAGGGTCTGCGGGTGCTGGCCGGCCAGGGTCTGCATCGGTTTCGACAAGCGCGCCTTCAGAAATCGATCGCGGCGAAGAAGACGGCGAACAATCCGTCGAGGACGATCACCATGAAGATTGACTTGACGACTGAGGCCGTGACGTGGCGGCCGAGCGATTCGGCCGAGCCCTCCACGGCGAAACCCTCGATCGTCGCGATGATGCCGATGATGAGCGCCATGAAGGGCGCCTTGATCAGCCCGACCGCCACGTGGTGCAGCGACACGGCGGCCTGCAGCCGCGCCAGGAAGGCGTCCACCGTCATGCCGCCGTAGAGCGAGGCGGTGAGGCCGCCTCCCGCGAGTGCCGCGAGCGAGGCCAGGAAGGTGAGGATCGGCAAGCCGATGACGAGCGCCAGGATGCGCGGCACGATCAGGATCTCGATCGGGTCGAGGCCCATGACGCGCAGGGCATCGACCTCCTCGCGCATCCGCATCGAGCCGATCTCGGCGGTGAAGGCCGAACCGGAACGGCCCGCCACCATGATGGAGGTGAGGAGAACCCCGAGTTCGCGCAGGATCAGCAGGCCGATGAGGTTCACGACGAAGCTCTGGGCGCCGAAGCGCTGGAGCTGGAAGATGCCCTGCTGGGCGACGATGCCGCCGACGAGGAACGAGATCAGAACGATGATCGGCACGCCCCGGAAGGCGACCTGCTCGATCTGGTTGACGAGCGCCGTGCCCCGGAAGGTGCCGGGCCGGGCCGCGACCCGGATGCAGGCGGTGACGACCTCGCCGAAGAAGGCGAGACCGGTGACGAAGTCGGATTTCGCACCGACGACCCGCTTTCCCAGATCCTCGAGGAAGCCGATCAGGCGGCCGCGCGGCGCGGGCGCGGGTTCGGCGGCGCGTAGCTTGACCTCGCCGAGGAGGATGCGGTGTTCGGGGGCCGCCCCCGCATAGGCGAGGCGTCCGCCGTTGGCCTCGATCTCCGCGCGGGTGCGCTCGAGGACCCACGCCCCGAGCGTGTCGAGGCGGCTGACATGGCTGAGATCGACGAGGAGCGGCGTGCCGGCGGCGCTGCCGGCGATCCGCTCGGCTGCCGCCTCGACGGCCGCGCCCTGGTCAGCGGTCCAGCGTCCGGACAGGCCGATGCGTCCGCCATCCAGGATGGCGGCGTCGGCGGTCTCCGGACTTGTCCTGATCTCGGCTCTACCCAACGACGCCGCACTCCAATGCCGCGACAACCCATCGACGCCGGTACGAACCCTATCGCCGATCACGGTTACCGAACGGTCAAGGCTCGGCCCCTCGGCCCGCGTGCTGGCCCACAAACGTGGTGGTGTGAAGGCTGAAAGCGCGGGCGGCCCGCGCGGCGCGTGCCACGAGGCACAGGCCGGCGATGGCGAGCGGCGCCATCAGCGCGAAGGCGAGGGGACCGCCGCCGGCCTGGTAGAGCGCGCCGGTCATCAGCGTCGCGCTGGCCGAGGCCAGAGCCCCGGCGGAGCTGACCGTGCCCTGCGCCCGCCCGCGCGCGCCGTCCGGCGCGAAGCGCGACACCGCCGCCATGGCTCCCAACTGCGTGGCCCCGAAGGTGAAGCCGTGCAGCATCTGCAACGCGACGACGGGCCCGAGCCGATCGCCGAACCACGCCATCCCGATCGCTCGCACCAGGGCGGCGCATCCGCCGAGCGCGAGCAGGGCAAAGGGGCTGCGCCACCGGGGCGCGGCTCGGCCGATCAGCGCGAACAGCA
>NZ_JAQGKL010000004.1 GCF_028290105.1 Methylobacterium sp. | reverse complement strand
GCCCGCATGAAGTCGAGGGTCTCGGTCATCCGCTCGGCGCAATCGGCGTAGCGCGAGGATTGCGGCGAATCCTTCACGAAGCCCAGCATCCAGCGGTGCGAGTTCTCGAGGTTGGCGTAGCCGCCGGTGGCGAAGGCGCGCAGCAGGTTCAGCGTCGCCGCCGACTGGCGGTACGCCTCGAGCTGACGGCGCGGATCGGGGACGCGCGCCTCCTCCGTGAAGGTGAGGCCGTTGACGATGTCGCCGCGGTAGCTCGGCAGCGTCACGCCCTCCATCGTCTCGTTGGGCGAAGAGCGCGGCTTGGCGAACTGGCCGGCGATGCGGCCGACCTTCACCACGGGCGAACCGCCCGCGAAGGTGAGGACCAGAGCCATCTGCAGGAACACGCGGAAGAAATCGCGGATGTTGTCGGCCGAATGCTCGTCGAAGCTCTCGGCGCAGTCGCCCCCCTGGAGCAGGAACGCCTCGCCGGTGGAAACGCGCGCCAGAGCGGATTTCAGCTTGCGCGCTTCGCCCGCGAACACCAGCGGTGGAAAACTCGACAGCTGCGACTCGACCGATTCGAGCGCGGCGGCATCCGGATAGGCCGGGACCTGCTGGATCGGCAGGTTTCGCCAGGTCTTCGGTGTCCAACGCTCGGCCATGGTCGTCTCCGTTCCGCCTTTCGGTCGGGTCCGCGGGGCGGAAAGCCCTGCGGAGAGCGCGGCTTATAGAGCGGATCTTTCGCAGAGGCGAGAGAGCAGCGGAACGCGCCAGCCATTCGCGCCGCACTCGGGGCGCCGGCTTGATGGACCCTCGAGCCCGCACCACCTGAAAGGCGGTGCGTGTAATCTCATCCGGTCACTCGCTGGCCGAATCCCCGTCTTCGATGGCGATGCCGTGCTCCGAAAGGATCCAGAAGATCGCCTCCAGATCCTCGGCCGTGACATCGCGGGGCGGCAGGGCCGCTTCGAGGTCTTCGTAGGTCAGACGGCGCTGGCGGCGGGCATCGGCCTTCGCCAACAGGGAATCCACGGTCTGGCGCATATCCTCTGGGAGCGCGTCGTGGCTGGGGCTGCGATCCTCCGAGGCCGGATGCAGCGCCTCGGCGAGCAACCGGTCGATGATGGCCTGTCGCCGGTCGTGCGCTTCGCTGGAACGTCCCATGTCACCGATTATGGGCCTCGGGCACCGTCCGTCGAGGGACGCTCACCCGAAAAACCGCTTTTAGCTCAATCGGAGACGGCGATGGGCACCGCCTTGCGGATGCGGACCGGGATCGCCTTCGCCGCCGGGGTCTTGGCCTGGGCATCGTGGTGCCAGAGGGGAATCAGCGGATTGAGCTCCGGATAGTAGCCGCCGACATTGCCCTCGGGGATACCGTACTTGATCACCCGCAGTCCGCCGACCTCGCGCGCGAATTCGTCGGCCGCCTCCGTCACGACATCCACGCTCTCGCCGTCGGACAGGCCGAGGCGCTCCATGTCGTTCCCGTTCATGAACAGGATCATCCGGGTGCCCTTCACGCCCCGGAAGCGGTCGTCGTAGCCGTAGATCGTGGTGTTGAACTGGTCGTTCGACCGCAGCGTGATGAGGTCGAGGACGTCGCGGCGCTCGGTGTGCATGTCCGGATCGGATCCGAGCCCGCCCGGAACCGTGAAGTTCGCCTTGCCCGTCTCGGTCGCCCATTTGCGGTCGCGGGCGGCGAGCGGTTTGTGGAGCCCGCCCGGATCGAACATCCGGCCGTTGAGGTCGTGGAACACCTCCGGATAGGTGGCCTCGATGGCGTCGCGCACCTTGGCGTAGTCGCCGACCCAGGCATCCCAGTCGACCTTCGGGTTCGGGGGCAGCAACGCCTTGGCGATCTCGGCCACGATCCAGGTCTCGGACCTGACGGCGTCGCTCACCGGCTTCGTCTGCCCGCGCGAGCCGTGGAAGCAGGAGGTCGAGTCTTCCATCGAGACGGATTGCGGCCCGCTCGCCTGCACGTCGACCTCGATTCGGCCGAGGCAGGGCAGGATGTAGGACACCGCCCCATGCACGAGGTGGGAGCGGTTGAGCTTGGTCGAGATCTGGACCGTGAGGCGTTGCCCGCGCCAGGCCTCCTCCATCCGCACGGTGTCGGGCACGGCCCGGATGAAGTTGCCGCCGAGACCGATGAACGCTTTCACCTCGCCCGCGACGATGCCCTCACAGGCCTCCACGGTGTTGCGGCCCGTCTCGCGAGGCGGCTCGAAGCCGTAGAGCTCCTTCAGCTTGTCCAGCGGCGCGAGGTCGGGCTTTTCGGTGATGCCCACCGTGCGCTGCCCCTGAACGTTCGAGTGGCCGCGCACGGGACAGAGCCCGGCGCCGGGACGCCCGATATTGCCGCGCAGGAGCATGAGGTTGACGAGCATCTGCACGCCCTCCGTGCCCCGGCGGTGTTGGGTCAGGCCCATGCCGTAGACGGCGATGACCGAGCGGGCGCGGGCGTAGACCGAGGCGGCGGCCTCGATCGCCTCGCGGGTCAGGCCCGAGCGGGCCTCGATGGCGGGCCAATCCTGCCCATCGCAATAGGCGACGAACTCGGAGAAACCATGCGTGTGCTCGGCGATGAAATCGACGTCGAGGATGCGTGGCCGGCCTACCTCCATCGCCTCGCGGTCGGCGGCGATGAGAACCTTGCACATGCCGGTGATGGCCGCGATGTCGCCGCCCGCCTTGACCTGGTGGTACTGGGTCGAGATCTCGGTGGAGCTCCGCGTCACCATCTCGGTGGGCGATTGCGGGTTCGTGAAGCGCTCCAGCCCGCGCTCGCGCAGGGGGTTGAAGGTGATGATGGGCACGCGCCGCTTGCGCGCTTCCTGCAGCGGGTGAAGCATGCGCGGCGCGTTCGAGCCGACGTTCTGCCCGAAAAAGAAGATCAGGTCGGTGGCCTCGAAATCCTCGAGGATCGTGGTTCCCACCGCAACGCCGATCGACGCCTTGAGACCGACGGAGGTCGGTTCGTGGCACATGTTCGAGGAATCGGGGAGGTTGTTGGTGCCGTGCATGCGCGCCATCAGCGCATACATGTACGACGTCTCCAGGGAGGCCCGGCCGGAGGTGTAGTAGATCACGGAATTCGGATCGAGGGCGCGCAGCTCGCGGCCGATCTCCGCGACGGCGTCCTCCCACGAGACCGCCACGTAGCGGTCCGTGCCGGCATCGTAGCGCAGCGGGTGCGTGAGCCGGCCCTTTTCCTCGAGGGCGTAATCCGTCCAGGTCAGGAGTTCGGTGACCGAGTGGCGGGCGAAGAAGTCCGGCCCGACCCGTTTGGCGGTCTGCTCCCAGACCGTCGCCTTGGCGCCGTTCTCGCAGTACTCGAACGTGTTCGGCTTGGCGGGCTTCGACCAGGCGCACGAGACGCACATGAAGCCGTCGTGCTTGTTCTGCTTCATGAGCAGCGCGGCACCCGAGACCGGGATCTGCTCCCGCGTCAGGATCTCGGCCAGCGATCGTGCCGAGCCCCAACCGCCGGCCGGCCCGTCATAGGGTTCGATCTTCGGATCGGCCATCGGCTCGGTCATGCGCAGGTCCCGACTTCAACAGGTGTCAGGATGGCAATGAAGCGTAGGCATCCGGTGTTCCGGACTGCGACGGCGCGGCCGCCGAAATCCGGAACCGAGCGGCGGTCGGTTCAGCGCGGCAGGATGCTCGCGCCCATCAGCGCCTCGTCGATCGAGCGGGCGGCTTGACGACCCTCCCGGATGGCCCAGACGACCAGGGACTGGCCCCGGCGCATGTCGCCGGCCGCGTAGATCTTCTCGTTCGAGGTCCGGTAGTCAATCTCGTTGGCGGTGACGTTGCCGCGCTTGTCCATCACGACGCCGGATTCCTCCAGGAGCCCCTTGCGGACCGACCCGGCAAAACCGATCGCCAGGAAGACGAGGTCGGCCGGCAGCACGAACTCGCCGCCCGGGACCGGCTGGCGCTTCTCGTCGACGCGGGTGCAGACCACGCCGGTGAGCTTGCCCTTCTTGCCCTCGAGGCGGAGCGTGGCCGCCTGGAACTCGCGCTCGGCACCCTCGGCCTGGCTCGACGAGGTCCGCATCTTGGTCGGCCAGTAGGGCCAGACCGAGAGCTTGTCCTCGCGCTCGGGCGGACGCGGGCGGATGTCGAGCTGCGTCACCGACAGAGCGCCCTGCCGGAACGAGGTGCCAACGCAATCCGACGCGGTATCGCCGCCGCCGATCACCACGACGTTCTTGGCGGTGGCCAGGATCGGCATCTCGCCGTTGCCCGGCATCGGCTCGGCCCCGACGCGGCGGTTCGACTGCACGAGGAACGGCATGGCGTAGTGCACGCCCGCCAGATCCTGACCCGGCAATTGCGGGTTGCGCGGATCCTCGGCGCCGCCGGCGAACAGAACCGCGTCGAACTCGGCGGTGAGTTGGTCGAGGGGCTTGTTCCCCCCGACATTGACGCCGTAGTGGAAACGGACGCCCTCGCCTTCCATCTGCTTCACGCGACGGTCGATGTGGCGCTTCTCCATCTTGAAGTCGGGAATGCCGTAGCGGAGCAGGCCACCGGCCTTCGGCTCGCGCTCGAAGACGTGGACCTCGTGGCCGACGCGGGCGAGCTGCTGGGCCGCGGCCATGCCGGCGGGGCCGGAGCCGATCACCGCGACCTTCTTGCCGGTCTTGTGCTCGGCCGGCTCGGGCCTGACCCAGCCGTTGTTCCAGGCGCGGTCCGCGATGGCCTGCTCGATGGTCTTGATCGCCACCGGCTGGTTCTCGAGGTTCAGCGTGCAGGCCTCCTCGCACGGCGCCGGGCAGATGCGGCCGGTGAACTCGGGAAAGTTGTTGGTGGAGTGCAGGTTGCGCGCCGCCTCCTCCCAGTCCGACTGGTAGACCAGCTCGTTCCAGTCCGGGATCTGGTTATGGACCGGGCAGCCGGTGTCACCGTGGCAGAACGGAATGCCGCAATCCATGCAGCGCGCGGCCTGCTTCTTGAGATCGTGCTCGTCGAGCGGCAGCGTGAACTCGCGGAAGTGGCGGACGCGATCGGCGGCGAGCTGATACTTCTGCTCCTGCCGGTCGAATTCGAGGAAGCCCGTGACCTTACCCATCGTCTGATCGTCTTTCGCAGGTCTGCCTGATCCATCGCGCGGATGGCGGCCGGGTCGGCCTGTTCCGCTCTCTCCGTCGGACCGGCGGGTCCGCCGGTCCATCTCGTACGTCAGCCGTTCGGAAGCGCCGATCCGCACCGCACGCGGGCGGATCGGCCGATTCAGGCTTCGCCGTTCCCGTCGTGCGTCCGGGCTTACTCGGCCGCCACCGGCATCCGAGCCATCTCCATCTCGCGCAGCGCCCGACGGTACTCCACCGGCATCACCTTGACGAACTTGGTGCGGTAGCCGGCCCAATCCTCGAGGATCGCCTTGGCACGCGGGGAGCCCGTGTACTTCAGGTGGTTGGTGATGAGCTGAGTCAGGCGCTCCTCGTCGTGGCCGGACATGTCGGCCAGGATGTCGACCCGCCCCTTGGTCTCCAGGTCACCGTCCTGATGAAGACGACGCATCAGGTCGTCCTCTTCCTCGACGGGTTCGAGATCGACCATCGACAGGTTGCAGCGGGCCGAGAACGAGCCGTCCTCGTCGAGGACGTAGGCGATGCCGCCCGACATGCCGGCCGCGAAGTTGCGCCCGGTCTCGCCGATGGACACCACGACGCCGCCGGTCATGTACTCGCAGCCATGGTCGCCCATGCCCTCGACCACCGCGATGGCGCCGGAGTTACGAACCGCGAAGCGCTCGCCCGCCGAGCCGCGGATGTAGGCCTCGCCCGCGATGGCCCCGTACAGCACGGTGTTGCCGGCCATGATGGTGTGCGAGCCCGGCGCCTTCAG
>NZ_JAQGKL010000002.1 GCF_028290105.1 Methylobacterium sp. | reverse complement strand
CCGTCTATGCGGCGCCCGAGCCGGCGGACGTGTTCGGCCGCGATTACGACGCCGCCGGATTGATCACCGCCGGGACCCTCGGCGACGCCACGCCGACGGGCGAGGCGACCTACTACCTGTGCGGGCCCAAGCCCTTCCTGGCGTCCCTCGTCCACGGCCTGGCACGGGCTGGCGTGCCGGCCTCGCGCATCCGCTACGAGTTCTTCGGCCCCGCCGACGATCTCGTTGAAACGAGCCTCGCCGCCTGACGGCCCCTGGCAGGGCGCTCCACCCGGGGCGTCCTGCCGTTTGAACCTATTCGCATAAAGACATCTTTATATCTTGATTGCCTCCGCGCTCGCGCGCTGCTATAGCCCCGCCAGACGCACAGAGTGACGGAGCGAACACGAGATGGCCCAGGATTACATCGTCAAGGACATCGGACTGGCCGAGTACGGCCGCAAGGAAATCTCGATCGCCGAGACCGAGATGCCGGGCCTGATGGCCACCCGCGAGGAGTTCGGTCCGTCGCAGCCCCTGAAGGGCGCGAAGATCGCCGGCTCGCTGCACATGACGATTCAGACGGCCGTGCTGATCGAGACCCTGAAGGCGCTCGGCGCCGACATCCGCTGGGTCTCCTGCAACATCTACTCGACCCAGGACCACGCCGCCGCCGCCATCGCCGCCGCCGGCATTCCGGTCTTCGCCATCAAGGGCGAGACCCTGGAAGAGTACTGGGACTACACCTCGAAGCTGTTCGACTGGCATGACGGCGGCCTGCCGAACATGATCCTCGACGACGGCGGCGACGCCACCATGTTCGTCCACCTCGGCCTGCGCGCCGAGAACGGCGACACCGCCTTCCTCGACAAGCCGGAATCCGAGGAGGAGGAGATCTTCTTCGCGCTCCTGAAGAAGAAGCTCGCCGAGAAGCCGAAGGGTTGGTTCGCCGGTCTCGCCGATTCGATCAAGGGTGTCTCGGAAGAGACCACCACCGGCGTGCACCGCCTCTACAACCTCGCCAAGGAGGGCAAGCTGCTCTTCCCGGCGATCAACGTGAACGACGCCGTCACCAAGTCGAAGTTCGACAACCTCTACGGCTGCCGCGAGTCGCTGGTCGACGGCATCCGCCGCGGCACCGACGTGATGATGGCCGGCAAGGTCGCCATGGTCGCGGGCTTCGGCGACGTCGGCAAGGGCTCGGCCTCCTCGCTGCGCCATGCCGGCTGCCGCGTCCTCGTGTCCGAGGTCGATCCGATCTGCGCGCTCCAGGCCGCGATGGAAGGCTACGAGGTCGTGACGATGGAAGACGCGGCCCCCCGCGCCGACATCTTCGTCACCGCCACGGGCAACAAGGACATCATCACGATCGAGCACATGCGGGCCATGAAGGACCGCGCCATCGTGTGCAACATCGGCCACTTCGACAATGAGATTCAGGTCGCCGGCCTGAAGAACATGAAGTGGTCGAACATCAAGCCGCAGGTGGACGAGATCACCTTCCCCGACGGCCACCGCATCATCCTCCTGTCGGAGGGTCGCCTGGTGAACCTCGGCAATGCGACGGGCCATCCGTCCTTCGTGATGTCGGCCTCGTTCACGAACCAGACGCTGGCCCAGATCGAGCTCTGGACCAACCCGGGCAAGTACGAGAAGCAGGTCTACACCCTGCCCAAGGCCCTCGACGAGAAGGTGGCGCTCCTCCACCTCGAGAAGATCGGCGTCAAGCTCTCGAAGCTCAGCTCCGAGCAGGCTGCCTATATCGGTGTTTCCGAGACCGGCCCGTTCAAGCCCGACCACTACCGCTACTGAGACGGCCGGCGCCCCGAAGCGGGGCGTCACGCACCATCCGAATCGACGACCGAAGCCCGGCCCTTGTGCCGGGCTTCTTCGCGTCCGGCTCGTCGCTGAAGGCGCGGTGTGGCTTTTCTACGCCCCCGGCGGGCCATCGCCACCGAAGTCCCTAAAGTTAAGCTTAACCCTCTTCCGGGACGATTCCGCCTCGCGCTAAGGTGGGTCGATTCCTCAGATGGAGTGACCCGCGTCCGCCTTTCGGGCGGTTGCGGGAAGGGCGCGGTTTGGCGTCTCATCGAAGATTCGTGGAGGCGGGACGGATCATGAGGGTCGATCGAGCGGCGCGCAACGTCCTGTGCGCCGGCTCCCTTGTCGTCGCCGTGGCCGGGATACCGGCGCGGGCGGTCGGGCAGGGGATGGATGCCAGTGCCGTCGCGGCGGGTTTCGGGCAGCACACGCACAACGCCGCCGGCCTCGCGATCCTGATCGGGCTGACGGTCTTCGCCACCATCGTCGCCCTGCTTCACATGCGCGAGCGAAGCCGCTGGAGCCGGCGCGAGCGCGATCTCGTCGATGAACTCTCGACCCTGCGCAGCGCCCACGACCGGGCCGAGATGCTGCTCAACGCCGAGCGCCAGATCATCGTGACCTGGACCGGACGCGGTGCGCCGACCGTCGAGGGCGATATCGGTCTCGTCGACGGCAAGCGCCTGGCGGGCCCCGGCCAGACGCCGTTCCTCGCCTTCGAGACTTGGCTGCACGGCGTCGATGCCGACGCCCTGAACACGGTCGTCGAGACCCTTCGGGCGCGCGGAACCGGCTTTCGCCTCAGCCTGCGCACCCAGTCCGGGCGCTTCATCGATGCCCATGGTCAGGCCCTGTCCGGCCGCGCAATCCTGCGCCTGCGCGAGACCACGGACGAGAAGCGCGAGCTCATCGACCTGCGGCTCACCCTCTACGAGGCTAAGCGCGGGCTCTCGGCGCTGGGCTCGCTGCTCGATGCGATTCCGCAGCCGGTCTGGCGCCGCAACCGCGACGGCGCCCTGGCCTGGGTCAACCTCGCCTACGTGGCCGCCGTCGAGGCAGGCACCCGCGAGAACGCCCTCGAAGGCGGCGTCGAACTCCTCGACCGCCAGGCGCGCGAACTCATCGCCCGCGAGGAAACGGGCCGCATCACGGCCGGCGGACGCGCCGCGCACCGGCTTTCCGCCGTGGTGGCGGGGGGGCGGCGCACCCTCGACGTCACCGAGACGGCGATCGAGACCGGCCGGGTCGGCATCGCGGTCGACGTTTCGGAACTGGAGAGCGTGCGCGCCGATCTGCAGCGCCAGATGGACGCCAATGTCCGCACCCTCGACCAATTGCCCACCGCGGTCGCGATGTTCGACGCGCGCCAGCGCCTGATCTTCCACAACGCCGCCTATCGCCAGCTCTGGGGCCTCGACCAGGCCTTTCTCGACGGCCGTCCCCTCGACGGCGAGATCCTCGACCGGCTTCGCGCGGCCCGAAAGCTGCCCGAGCAGGCCGACTTCAAATCCTGGAAGGCCGACGTGCTCGCGGCCTATCGGGCGGTGGAGGCCAACGAGGCCTGGTGGTACCTGCCCGACGGCCGCTCGCTGCGCGTCGTCGCGGACCCGAACCCGCAGGGCGGCCTGACCTACCTGTTCGACGACGTCTCGGAGAACATGAAGCTCGAGTCGCGCTACAACGCGCTGATGCGGGTGCAGGCCGAGACCCTGGACACCCTGAAGGAGCCCGTGGCGGTGTTCGGAGCCGATGGGCGCCTCACCTTCGCCAACCGGGCCTTCGCGACGCTGTGGCGCCTCGACCCCGAGACGCTGGGCGAGCGCCCCCGCGTCGACGCGGTCATCGCCGCCTGCCAGGTGCTCTCGCCCGAAGAGGACCCCTGGCTCGACATCCGCGGCGCCATCACGGGCCTGGAGAGCCGGGCCGGCCTGACCTGCCGCCTGGAGATCGTCGACGGCACGGTGCTCGATTGCGCCGCCCAGCCCCTGCCAGAGGGGGCGACCCTGCTCACGCTCATCGACGTCACCGCGAGCGTGAACGTCGAGCGCGCGCTGACCGACAAGAACGACGCCCTGGAACGCACCTCGCAGCTGCGCGACACGTTCGTGAACCACGTCTCCTACGAGCTGCGCTCGCCGCTCACCAACATCATCGGCTTCACCCAGTTGCTGGGCGACGAGACGGTGGGGGCCCTCAACGAGCGCCAGCGCGAGTATTCCGGCCACATCATGCGTTCTTCCGGGGCGCTGCTGGTGATGATCAATGACATCCTCGATCTCGCCTCGATCGATGCCGGCTCCCTCGAACTCACGCGCGAGGTGGTCGATGTCCGCGCAACCGTGGACGCGGCCGTGCGCGGCCTCGAGGACCGGCTCGCCGATTCCGCCATCACCCTGGATCTCGACGTGCCCGACGACGTCGGCAGCTTCGTCGCCGACGGCAAGCGCGTGCGCCAGATCCTGTTCAACCTCCTGTCGAACGCCGTCGGTTTCTCGGCACCCGGCCAGCATGTCCGCGTCGAGGTCCGGCGCAACGCCTCCGAACTCACGCTCTCGGTGGTGGACCAGGGCCAGGGCATGCCGCCCGAGGTCGCCGAGCGGGTCTTCGACCGCTTCGAGAGCCATACGCTCGGCACCCGCCATCGCGGGGTCGGCCTCGGGCTCTCCATCGTGCGCTCCTTCGTGGAACTGCATGGCGGCCGGGTCGGTCTCGAATCCACGCCGGGCAGCGGCACCCGCGTCACCTGCACCTTCCCGATCTCCGAGCCGAACGCGCGCCGGGATGCCGCCGAGTAGGGTGCCTTCGCCGGACAGGTTTGTGGGGAGCCTTCGGGGCCGTCCGCGATTTGGTTAAGGATGCTGCTTTATGAAAGCGGGCATCCGCGCGGTCCCGGTGATCGCGGCGCGGCCGAGGAGGAGTTGGGCTTGAACGAGGATGGTGCCGACACGCCCCAGCGTGAGGGGAACGCGGCCTGGGAGATCATGCTGCCCGACGAGAGCGCCACCGAGGATCTCGGCCGCTTCCTCGCGGAGTTCCTGATGCCGGGCGACATCGTCGCCCTGTCCGGCGGGCTCGGCGGCGGCAAGACCACGCTCGCCCGCGCACTGATCCGTGAACTCGTCGCCGACCCGACCCTCGACGTGCCGAGCCCGACCTTCACGCTGATCCAGCCCTACGAGGCGGCGAATGGCCGGTTGATCGTGCATGCCGACCTCTACCGCCTGCGCGGTCCCGACGAACTCGTCGAACTCGGCTTCGACGAGATGAGCGAGACCGCCATCACCCTGGTGGAATGGCCCGAGCGTCTCGGCCATCGCGACGCGCCCATCCTCTCCGTCGACCTCTCGCTGCGCGCCGAGTTCGGCGACGGCGCGCGCTTTGCCCGCATCGACGGCAGCGGCGGCATGGCCGCCCGTCTGGGGCGTGCCCGTGCCCTGCGGATACTCCTCGTGCGCAGCGGCTGGGACGAGGCGACCCGCATCGCCATGCAGGGCGACGCCTCCTCGCGCGCCTACGAGCGGCTGGTGAAACCCGACGGCAAGAGCGCCGTCCTGATGATCTCGCCGCCCCGCGCCGACGGCCCGCCGGTGCGCAACGGCCGCCCCTACAGCGCCATCGTCAAGCTCGCCGAGAGCGTGCACGCCTTCGTGGGCGTCGACCGCGGCCTGCGGGCTCTCGGCTTCTCCGCGCCCCGCATCTACGGCGAGGATCTCGCCGAAGGCCTCCTGATCATCGAGGATCTCGGCTCGGAACCCGTGGTCGATGCCAGCGGCCCGCGCCCCGAGCGCTACGCGGAAGCCGTGCGCCTGCTCGCCAAGCTCCACGCCACCGAACTGCCCGGCGTCCTCCCGGTCGCCGACGGCATCGACCACGTGCTGCCGCCCTACGACCTCGAAGCCCTCGTCTTCGAGACCGAATTGCTCCCCGACTGGTACTGCCCGGCGATCCGGGGCGCCGACCTGCCGGGGCCGGCCCGCTCCGAATTCGTCTCGCTCTGGGCCGAGGTGCTCGACAGCGTCACGCCCGATCGCCCGACCTGGACCCTGCGGGATTACCATTCCCCCAACCTGATCTGGCTCCCCGAGCGCGAGGGGCTCGAGCGCATCGGGGTCATCGATTTCCAGGACGCGGTGCTCGGGCACCCGGCCTACGACGTCGCCTCCCTCCTGCAGGATGCGCGCGTCGACGCCTCGGCCGAGTTCGAACTGCGCCTGCTCGGCCTCTACGTGCGCGAGCGCCGGGCCCGCGAGCCCGATTTCGACATGCACGCCTTCGCCCGCGCCTATGCGGTGCTAGCAGCCCAGCGCGCCACCAAGATCCTCGGCATCTTCGCGCGCCTCGACCGGCGCGACGGCAAGCCCGGCTACCTCGCCCACCTGCCGCGCATCGAGGGCTACCTCGCGCGCAATCTCAACCATCCGGCCCTGACGCACCTGCGCCTCTGGCACGAGGCACACCTGCCCCACCTCCTGCCGAAACCCACGCCCGAACCCGTGTCCGACGTCGCCGAGAACCCGTGAGGCGGGGATGCAGCCTCGTCTCACCCTCCTGACCCTCGGGGTCGCCGACCTGGGGCGGGCCGTGCGCTTCTACGAGGCCCTGGGCTGGACGCGCTCACGCTACGCCTCGGAGGGCGTGGCCTTCTTCCAACTGGGAGGCCTCGTCCTGTCGCTCTACCCGCGCGCGGCGCTCGCCGAGGATGCGGGCATCGCCGCCGAGGGCTACGGCTTTCGCGGCTTCGCGCTCGCCCACAACACCGGGAGCCGGGCCGAGACGGACGCGGTCCTCGCCGACGCGGTCGCGGCGGGCGCCACCCTGGTGAAGCCGGCCGAGGACGCGTTCTGGGGCGGCTATTCCGGCTATTTCGCCGATCCCGACGGTACCCTCTGGGAGGTCGCCTGGAATCCGGACCTCCTGCCGCTGCCGGACGGCAGCGTGCGCCTGCCCGCTTGAGCGAAGCGCGAACCCATTCAGCGAGACGAAGCCGCCATGCCCGAAATCGTCAAGTCCGAAATCGTCATGTCCGAGACCGCCGTGCCCGACACATCGCCCATCACCCGCGCCTTCGTCCTCGCGGCAGGCCTCGGCAAGCGCATGCGCCCGATCACCGCGACGGTGCCGAAACCCCTGGTGGAGGTGGCCGGCCGCGCGCTCCTCGACCACGCCCTCGACCGGGCGGCGGAAGGCGGGATCACGAAGGCCGTGGTCAACGTCCACTACCTCGCGGACCTGATCGAGGGTCATGTCGGCAAGCGCCGGACGGCCCCGGAGATCGTCATCTCCGACGAGCGCGACGCGCTTCTGGAGACCGGCGGCGGCGTCAAGAAGGCCCTGCCGCTCCTCGGAACCGAGCCCTTCGTGGTCTTCAACGCCGATTCGTTCTGGCTGGAGGGGCCGGAATCGAATCTCGGGCGTCTGATCGCCGCCTGGGATCCGGAGGCGATGGACATCCTGCTCCTGGTCGCGCCCACCGCCACGAGCCTCGGCTACGAGGGCGGCGGCGACTTCGTCATGGATTCCTCCGGTGCCCTGGAGCGGCGCGGCGAGCGCGAGATCGCGCCCTTCATCTATGCCGGCGTCGCCATCCTGAAGCCGGGCCTGTTCGCGGGCACGCCGGAGGGCGCCTTCTCCCTCAATCTGCTGTTCGATCGCGCCATCGCGGCCCGCCGCCTGCACGGCCTGCGCCTCGACGGCCAGTGGCTGCACGTCGGCACGCCGGAGGCGATCACGGCCGCCGAAGCCCGGGTGAAGTCGACCGCGCCGGTGGCCTGAGGCACGATCGCGCCGGATCGCCAGGGCGCCGCATTCCAGCGAGGAGAATTCGGTGGCATGGATCATCCGATGCCGAACTCCGACGCTCCCCACGTCTTCTCGATTCCCCCCGGCGCACCCTTTCTGCCCACCCTGGCCGAGGCCCTGATCTCCGGCCGGCTCGTGGGCGACATCGGTGCCGACCCCTTCGCGCTGGCTTCCGTCACCCTCTACCTGCCGACGCAGCGCGCGGTCCGGGCCCTCTCGGCGATCCTGGCCGCGCACCTCGGGCAGGCGGCCCTCCTGCCCCGCATGGTCCCCCTCGGCGAGGCGGACGAGGCGGAACTGGATCTTGCCGCCAACCCCCTCATCGAGAACGGGCCGGACGTGCTCGCCCCGGCGATGCCGCCCCTGGAGCGCCGGCTGATCCTCGCGCGCCTCGTCCAGAGCTGGGCCGAGGCGGTGGACCGCACCCTGCTGCCCATCGACGACGACGTGCCGTTCCTGGTGCCGTCCTCGCCAGCCGACGCGATCGGGTTGGCGGCCGACCTCGAACGGCTGATGGACACGCTCACCGTCGAGGGCCTGCCCTGGGCCGAGATCGGCGGCGCGGTCGAAGCGGAATACTCGCGCTATTTCGGCCTGACCCTGGATTTCGTGAAGATCGCCGCCGAGGCCTGGCCCGGCATCCTCGCGGAGCGCGGCATGAGCGATCCGGTCTCGCGCTCGCGCAGGCTCGTGATCGCCGAGGCCGATCGCCTGACCCGCGAGCGCCCCGGCGATCCCGTGATCGTGGCCGGCTCCACGGGGTCGGTGCCAGCCACCGCCCGGCTGATCGGCGCGGTGGCAGGGCTGGCGCGCGGCGCCGTGGTCCTGCCGGGCCTGGATGCCGACCTGGATGCCGCCGGTTGGGACGCCATCGAGACCGGCGAGGGGGTTTCGCGCGAAGTGGCGCACGGGCATCCGCAGGCAATCCTGCATCGCCTGCTCGGCCCGGCTTGCCTCAAGCGCGACCGCTCCGAGGTCGTGATCCTCGGCGAACCCACCGCCGACGCCCTCGCGCGCGCCGGCCTGCTCTCGCAGGCCCTGCGCCCGGCCGAGACCACGGAGGCCTGGGCCGATCTCGATCCGACGCGGCGCGCGCATCTCGCAGGAGCCGGGATGCGGGGGCTCGCCGTGGTCGAGGCCGCCGACGAGCGCGAGGAGGCGCTGATCATCGCCATCGCCCTACGCGAGACCCTGGAAACCCCTGGGGCCACCGCGGCCCTGGTGACGCCGGACCGGGCGCTCGCCCTGCGCGTGGCCGCCGAACTCGCCCGCTGGGGCATCGTCGCGGAGGATTCCGGCGGCGAGGCGCTCTCGCGCAGCCGGGCCGGGCGCCTCGCACGGTTGGCCGCCGAACTCGCCGCCGACCTGGAGCCCGCCCGGCTCATCACGCTCCTGTCGCACCCGTTCGTGCGTCTAGGGATGCCCCGGCGCGACGTGGCGCGCGCGGCTGCCGCCCTGGAGATCGGGGTTCTGCGCGGGCCCGCGCCCGCCCCGGGGTTCGCCGGCCTGCACGAAGTGCTCGCCGCCCAGCGCACGGAGACCGGGCGCCGGCCCCGCGCCAAGCGCCGCCTGACCGACCTCGACTGGGATCTCGCCGCCGACCTCCTGAACCGGCTGGAGTTGGCCTTCACGGGCTTTCTCGACCTCGATCATCGCGGGGTCGGAAACCTCGTCGCCTACGCCGCCTGCCACCGCGTCGCCTTCGACAGGCTGATCGACGCGGCGGAAGGCGAGGCCATCGACGACGCCTCGCTCGCCATCCTCGACACCCTGTTCGACGACCTCGAATTGGCCGAGCCGGGCCTCCTGCCCGGTCGCTTCGGCGATTACCCGGCTTTCTTCACCGCGCTCGCCCGCGAGCGGATGGTGGCCTGCAGCGACGGGCGCCCGCATCCGCGTCTGCGCATCCTCGGCCTCCTGGAAGCGCGCCTGATGCGCGTCGATCGGGTCGTGCTCGGCGGCCTCGACGAGGGCGTCTGGCCGATGAAGACGACGACCGACGCCTTCCTCAACCGGCCCATGCGCGAGCGCATTGGCCTCAACCCGCCCGAGCGCCGCATCGGCCAGAGCGCCCACGACTTCGTGCAGGCGCTGGGACACCACGACGCCATCATCACCCGCGCGGCCAAGCGCGAGGGCGCACCCACCGTGCCGTCGCGCTTCCTGCAGCGCCTGCGCGCCTTCACGGGCGAGGCGCAATGGAGCGGAGCGCTTCAGGCCGGGCGCCGCTTCTCGGCCTATGCCGCCGCCCTCGACCAAGGCACGGGCCCGGCGCAGCCGCGTCTGAAGCAGCCCAAGCCCAGGCCCGATCCGGCCCTGTTCCCGCGCTCCTTGAGCGTCACCGAGGTCGAGACCCTGGTGCGCGACCCCTACGTGATCTTCGCCCGGCACGTGCTCGGGCTCGATCCCCTCGATCCCGTGGCGGCCGAACCGGGTGCCGCGGATCGCGGCACGCTGATCCACGACATCCTGGGCGCGTTCGCCGAGAACCATCCCGAGGTGCTGCCGGATGCGGCGGAGGAGCGTCTCTACGCCTTCGCCCTCGACGCCTTCCAGCAGATCTCCGAGACCTACCCCGAACTCTACGCCGAGTGGTGGCCGCGCTACGAGCGGCTCGCCGCCAAGTTCCTCGCGTGGGAGGCCGAGCGGCGGGGCGAGGTAGCCCGGGTCTACCCGGAGATCTCCGGCAAGTGGCTGATCCCGATGGGCACGGAGACCTTCACCCTGCGGGCGCGGGCCGACCGGATCGAGCGCCATCGGGACGGCAGCGCCAGCATCGTCGACTTCAAGACCGGGCTGCCGCCGAGCAACAAGGAGGTCTTCGCCGGCTTCTCGCCCCAGCTCACCCTCGAGGCGGCAATGCTCATGGCCGGCGCCTTCGAGGGCTTTCCGGTGACGACGCTGACGCCGGACCTGCTCTACGTCTACGCCTCGGGCGGGCGCAAACCCTTCGAGCCGCTCCCCGTGAAACCGCCGCGCGGCGACGACCGCGAGGTCGCCGCCATCGTCGCCGAGCACGTCGCCCGCTTCCGGGGGCTCGTCGCCCGCTTCCTCACCGGCGAGGCGGCCTACACCTCGCGGCCCTATCCGAAATACGCGAAATCCTACGGCGACTACGACCACCTCGCCCGAGTGCTGGAATGGTCGCTCGGCGGGGAGGGAGACGGCTGATGTCACATCGCGAAGCCTTCGTCGTCGACGATCTCACCAAGGCGGCGCAGCGCCGGGCCGCCGATCCGCGCGCGTCGGCCTGGGTCTCGGCCAATGCGGGCGCGGGCAAGACCAAGGTGCTCACCGACCGCGTGGTGCGCCTCCTCCTCGACGGGGCGCCGCCCGCCCGCATCCTCTGCCTGACCTTCACCAAGGCGGCCGCCGCCAACATGTCGATCCGCGTGTTTCGCGTGCTCGGCCGCTGGGTGACGCTGGACGATGCCACGCTGAGCGCGGAACTGACCGAACTCACCGGCGAGCGCCCCGCGCGAAAAACCCTGCAGGTGGCCCGGCGCCTGTTCGCCCGCGCCGTGGAGACGCCGGGGGGGCTCAAGATCGAGACCCTGCATGCCCTCTGCGAGCGGCTGCTGCACATGTTCCCGTTCGAGGCGAACGTGCCCGCCCGCTTCGTGGTGCTGGAGGAAACGCAGGCGGCGGACGCTTTCCGGATCGAGACCGGGAACGTCCTGGCCGACGCCATCGGGGGCGACCATCCGCATCTCGGGGACGCGCTCACCATCGTCGGTCCGGAGGCGACAGGCGACGCCCTGCGCAAGGCGGTCCGCAACGCCATGCGGGCCCGTGACGTGCTGGCGACCCGCGCCGGCCTGGACGGCCCCTTCGACGCGCTCGCCGACGCCCTCGGCGTCCGGGCCGGCGAGAGCGTCGCGGCGATCGAGGCGCGCATGCGCGACGGCGGTCTCGGCGACCTCACCGAAATCGCCGCGCGCCTGCGCACCGGCAAGGCCACCGACGACGGCATCGCCGACAAGCTGCTGGCGGTCGAGGCGGCCACTCCGGCCGAGGGCTTGGAGATCTATCTCGGTATCTTCTTCACCAAGGAGGGCGCGCCCAAGGCCGACAAGAGCCTCGGCACCAAGGCGGTGCCGGAGGACGTCAAGCAGGCCTTGCGCGACGAGCGCGACCGGCTCGAGCCGCTGCAGGATACCTTGCGCGGCGTCCAGGCCCTGGAGCGGACCCGCGCCCTGTTCACCCTCGCGGCCGAGATCCACCGGAGGGTCGAGGCGCAGAAGGCCCGGATCGGGGCGCTCGATTTCGACGACCTGATCCACAAGACCCTGGACCTCCTCGGCCGGGTCGATTCCACCTGGGTGCTCTACAAGCTCGATCGCGGCGTCGACCACGTCCTCATCGACGAGGCGCAGGACACCAATCCGCACCAGTGGGAGATCCTGCGCCGCATCACCGCCGAGTTCGCCTCCGGAGAGGGTGCCCGAGAGGTCGCCCGGACACGCTTTGCGGTGGGCGACCCGAAGCAGTCGATCTACAGCTTCCAGGGTGCCGAGCCGCGCGAGTTCGAGATCACCCGCCGCGCGTGGCAGGGCGCCGCGAAGGGGGCGGACCTCGCCTTCGAGGACGTGCATCTCGAATTGTCGTTCCGGTCCACCGGAGGCGTGCTGCGCGCCGTGGACGCCACGTTCAAGATCGCCACGCATTATCAGGGCCTGTCCTTCGAGGACACGGCCATCGGCACGACCCACACCACGGCCCGTGCCAGCGCACCCGGCACCGTCGAACTCTGGCCGGTCGAGGAGCCGGCGGACGAGCCCGAGCCCGATGCCTGGGCGGCCCCCGTGGACGCGCCCGAGACCAACGCGCCAGCCATCGTCACGGCGCGCCGCGTGGCGCGTGCGGCGCTGACCTGGATCACCACGGGCGACGAGACCGGCCGGGTCTGGCGCCCCGGCGATATCCTCATCCTGGTGCGCAAGCGCTCGGCGGCCTTCGAGGAGGTGATCCGCGCCATGAAGGCGCTGGGCGTGCCGGTGGCCGGCCAGGACCGCCTCGACATCGCCGCCCACATCGCCGTCAACGACCTCGTGGCCGTGGGCCGGGCGGGCCTCCTGCCCGCCGACGACCTGACCCTGGCCGGCGCCCTCAAGACGCCGCTCGTCGGGTTCGACGACGACGACCTTGTGCGCATCGCCGCCCGCCGCGATCTCCACGAGACCCTGGAGGATGCCCTGGCGCGCCACGCCGCTTCCGGTGATCCGGCGGCGATCCGGGGACATGCCGCCCTGAAAAGCTGGATCGATCTCGCCGCCTGCGAGGGTCCCTTCGGGTTCTACGCGACGCTCCTCGGCGCGCGCGGCGGGCGCCGCGCGCTCGTCTCGCGCCTCGGCGGCGAAGCCGGGGATGCCATCGACGTCTTCCTGATGACGGCGGCCCAGGCCGAGCAGGCTCCGGACGCGCCCTCGCTCGGCGGTTTCCTCGCCCGCTACGACACCGTTCCGGGGCGCGGGGAGGGGGGGCACACGGTCAAGCGCGACCTCGAATCCGGCCGTGACGAGGTCCGGGTGATGACCGTCCACGGCGCAAAGGGCCTGGAGGCGCCGGTGGTCATCATCATAGACGGCTGCGAGGCCCTCGGCCGCAACGACCCGCCGCTGCTGCCCCTGGCACAGGCGGACCCCTCGCTGCCCCGCTTCGGACGCAACGCCAGTCCGCTCCCGCCGATCTGGGCGGGCGCCAAGGCGGGGGACTGCGAGGCCGTCACCCAGGCGCGCGCCACCCTGCAGGTGCGTGCCCGCGAGGAGCACAACCGCCTCCTCTACGTGGCCATGACCCGCGCGGCCGACCGTCTCGTCATCGCGCCCTATCGCGGGCACGAAGCGCCCACCGAGGCGGCTTGGTGCGAGATGATCCGGACGGGTCTCGAGGCCGAGTTCGGCGCGGGCGAGGCCGTGGACACCGCCTACGGGCCGGCCACCCTGTGGCGCGAGGGTGGCGCGGTGACGGCGCGCGACCCGGCTCCGGCCGCCGCACAAGCTCCAACGGACCTGCCCGCCTGGCTCGAAGCTCCGGTGGCCGCCGAGACCGAGGCCGCGCCGCCCGTCACCCCGTCCGGCGCCCTCGGGGCCGCCGACACCCGGCGCGAGCCGGGCCAGCGCCAGGCGGACAGCGAGGCCCGCAAGCGCGGCACGCTGATCCACTCCCTCGTGGAGCACCTGCCCCGGATCGAACCCGCGCAGCGCGCGGCCGCCGCGACGGCGTTCGTACGGGCACGGGCGCCTGGGCTGGAGCGGGCCAAGCAGACGGCCATCGTCGCCGCGACCCTGCGGCTGCTGGACGAGCCTAACCTCGCCCCACTCTTTGCACGCGATGCGCGGGCCGAGGTGACGCTTTCCGGCCGGGTGATGGTTGGGGGCATGTCGCGCCCGGTCTTCGGCCGGGTCGACCGCCTCGCGGTCTCCGCCGACACGGTCTGGGTCGCGGACTTCAAGACGGGCCGCCCGCCGGCCGAGGGTGCCGCGCTGCCGCGCGCGGAGGCCGGGCAGATCGCCCTTTACGCCGCGCTCCTCGCCGAGATCTACCCGCGGCACCGGGTGATCCCGATGCTGGTCTGGACGTCGGGGCCGGTCATCCGGCGCCTCGAGCCGAACGAAGTCGCCGACGCCCTCGACGCCCTGTCGCGGCGCGCCGCCTGATGACGATGGAGCCTAGCGGCGTCCGCCGGCAGCGCGCTTGCGCGGAGCGGCGCCGCCGGAATCCTCCTCGAAGAGTTCGGCGAGCTTTTCCGTCATCGCGCCGCCGAGTTCCTCGGCGTCGATGATCGTGACGGCGCGGCGATAGTAGCGCGTCACGTCGTGCCCGATGCCGATGGCGAGCAACTCCACCGGCGAGCGGGTCTCGATGTCCTCGATCATCCAGCGCAGGTGGCGCTCGAGATAGTTGCCGGGATTCACCGAGAGGGTCGAATCGTCGACCGGCGCGCCGTCCGAGATCACCATCAGGATCTTGCGCTGCTCCGATCGCGCCAGCAGGCGCTTATGGGCCCAATCGAGCGCCTCGCCGTCGATGTTCTCCTTGAGCAGACCCTCGCGCATCATCAGCCCGAGGTTCTTGCGGGCCCGGCGCCAGGGCGCGTCGGCGCTCTTGTAGACGATGTGGCGCAGGTCGTTGAGGCGCCCCGGCGCGTTCGGCTTGCCACCGGCGAGCCACGCCTCGCGGGACTGGCCGCCCTTCCAGGCCCGTGTGGTGAAGCCGAGGATCTCCACCTTGACGCCGCAGCGCTCCAGGGTGCGCGCCAGGATGTCGGCGCAGGTCGCCGCCACCGTGATCGGGCGCCCGCGCATCGAGCCGGAATTGTCCAGCAGCAGGGTCACGACGGTATCGCGAAAGTTGGTGTCCTTCTCGCGCTTGAACGAGAGCGGCTGGAAGGGGTCGGTGACCACGCGCACGAGGCGGGCCGGATCGAGCTGGCCCTCCTCGAGGTCGAAGTCCCAGGCGCGGTTCTGCTGAGCCAGCAGGCGGCGCTGCAGGCGGTTGGCGAGGCGCCCGACCACGCCCTGGAGATTCGCGAGCTGCTTGTCGAGATAGGTGCGCAGGCGCGCGAGTTCCTCGGCGTCGCAGAGGTCCTCGGCGTGGATGATCTCGTCGAAGCGTGGATTGAAGACCTTGTATTCCGGACCGCGCGGCTCGTTCGCCCGCTGCGAGGGTGGCCGCCACGCCTCCGAGGCCTCCTCGGATTCGGCATTCTCGGCCTCGTCCGGCAACTCGCCGGAGGGCGCGTCGGCCGCCTCGGTGGCGCCTTCCTGCAACTCGTCGGAGGCCTCCTGCGAAGTCTCCATCTCGGAGCGGTCGCCCTGCGACTGCTCCTCGGCCTCGCCCTCGCTCGGGGTCTGCTCGTCGTCCTGGGCCTCGTTCTCGTCCTCGTTGTCGTCGTCCTCGGGATCGAACGGCGTCTCGTCCGCCATGTCGAGGGACGTCAGGAGGTCGCGCACCGAGCGGGCGAAGAGGCGCTGGTTCTCGATCGATCCGACCAGACCGTCGAGGCTGGGGCCGGCCTTGTCCTCGATATGCGACCGCCACAGGTCGACGATCTTGCGCGCGGCCGCCGGCGGGGCGGCGCCGGTCAGGCGCTCGCGCACCATCAGGGCGACGGCGTCCTCCATCGGGGCGTCGGCCCGGTCGGTGATGTCCTCGTACTTGCCGCCC
The DNA here is from genome assembly GCF_028290105.1 of Methylobacterium sp. Taxonomy (GTDB): domain Bacteria; phylum Pseudomonadota; class Alphaproteobacteria; order Rhizobiales; family Beijerinckiaceae; genus Methylobacterium. Next base: position 16,728 of record NZ_JAQGKL010000002.1, on the reverse strand, counting down.
CGATGGTAGCGGTCCTCCAGCATCGCCGAGAGGTTGGAGGCGACGCCGGCCATGCGGCGCGAGCCGATGGCCTCGACCCGGGCCTGTTCGACGGCGTCGAACACCGCCCGGGCGCCGGCATTCTCCGGCGCCAGGCGGCGATGCACGGCCACATCGTGACAGCCGAGGCGCAGGGCCATCGAATCCGCGTTGCCGCGCAGGATGGCGACGTCCTCCGGCGTCAGCTTGCGCGGGGGTTCGGGCAGGCGCGCCTTGTCGCCGGTGAGCGCCGGCCGGTCGCTGGCATAGACCACCTCGATCTCTGAGCGCTTGGCGATGGCGCGCAGGCACCCCGCCACTGAGCGCTTCAACGGTTCGGCGATGGGCTCGCGGCGGTCGCCGGCTTTGCGGTTGGAGATGCTCACGGGCGCTGCTTCTTCACCGAGTCGAAATCGAAGGGCCGGTTCAGGATGTCATCCCAGGCGTAGGGACACTCGGAGGGAAACTCATCCGGCGAAAGGTGGGTCTCGTCGGCCGCCCAATCCCGTGCGTCGGGATAGGCATAGGCCAGAGCCTCGTCCAGGCGCGGCTCGAGGCCGGGATTGATGTTCAAGATTCGCGTGTAGCGCCTCCGCTGCTCGCGGATCGAAAAGATCCAGCTTGGTGTGCGATGCTCGGGCTGCTGGTCCCATTTCAGCATGTGCATGACGAGAACGCGCAGGGCGCTTTGAAGTTTGGCGAATTCGCTCTTCGACAAACCTTCCAGCTCCTCCGCGATGTGTTCGAGATCGAGCGCATCGACCCTACCGGACCGGAGCAGGGCAACCTGCTCCTGGACCCAGGTATAGAGGTCGTCCTCGTAGCGCGTCCGACCGGAGCGAGCGGAAACGTCCTCGGGTCGTTCTCCCTTCAGAGCCGGCTCACCCATCGCGTCCTCCGCTAGCGATCCCTCAGCTCAACGCCACGTTCGCCGCGCTCTCGGGCAAGTCCTTGCCGAAGGCACGCTGGTAGAACTCCGCGACGAGCGTACGCTCGAGTTCGTCGCACTTGTTCAGGAACGTCACCCGGAAAGCGAAGCCGATGTCCTTGAAGATGTCGGCGTTCTCGGCCCAGGTGATCACCGTGCGCGGGCTCATGACGGTGGAGAGGTCGCCGTTCATGAAGGCGTTGCGGGTCAAGTCCGCCACCCGCACCATACGATTGACGATGTCGCGTCCGCCGTCGCGCTGATAGTGCACGGCCTTCGACAGGACGATGTCGACCTCGCGGTCATGGGCGAGGTAGTTCAGGGTCGTGACGATGGACCAGCGGTCCATCTGGCCCTGATTGATCTGCTGCGTGCCGTGATAGAGGCCGGACGTGTCTCCGAGGCCCACCGTGTTGGCGGTGGCGAACAGGCGGAAGGCCGGATGGGGGCTGATCACCCGCTTCTGGTCCAGCAGCGTCAGACGGCCCGAGAGTTCGAGCACGCGCTGGATCACGAACATCACGTCCGGACGGCCGGCATCGTACTCGTCGAAAACGAGCGCGACGTTGTTCTGCAGGGCCCAGGGCAGGATGCCGTCCTGAAAGGCGGTGACCTGCTTGCCGTCGCGGACCACGATGGCATCCTTGCCGACGAGGTCGATGCGCGAGACGTGGCTGTCGAGGTTGATCCGGATGCAAGGCCAGTTCAGGCGGGCGGCCACCTGCTCGATATGAGTCGACTTGCCGGTGCCGTGATAACCGGTGACCATCACGCGGCGGTTGCGGGCAAAGCCCGCCAGGATCGCCAGGGTGGTCTCGCGGTCGAAGATGTAGTCCGGATCGAGGGCGGGCACGTGCTCGTCGGTTTCGGAGAAAGCCGGCTCCTGGAGGTCGAGGTCGATACCGAAGGCCTCGCGCACGGAGACGGTCCGGTCGGGCAGCGAGGCGGGCGAGACGTCAGAAAGCATAAGGACCTCGTCGGGGCGCGGGTGCCGTGGGTTCGGGCACGGAAACCGCGGGCTGTGTCGGGCTCTGGAGGCGCCCGGCTCTGGGTAGAGCCGTCCGCGACCGCCATCTAAGGGTCGGCGCCGGGCGACGCCAAGGGGATGTCGGCAGGATATAGGGTCCCGGCCGGCAATTGCGCCCACCCCCGTGCGGGGGACAGCCCGAAAAGGTGCATCGATCGTGCCGAAACCGTCCCGGTTGGCCTGTCAGCACAATCCGGCGGCGCGCAGGGCGTCATGCGCCCGGATGATGTCGCGCAGGCGCTCCTCGAAGGAGCGGTCGCCCCCGTTGGCGTCGGGATGGAAGCGCTTCACCAGGATCTTGTACTGCGCCTTGATCGCGGCGGAATCCGCGTTCTCGTCGAGGCCGAGCACGTCCAGGGCCTTGAGGGTGGCGGCCGAATGCCGGGGACGGCGCGGCTCGGGTGCCGCCTTGCGCCGGCCGGTCTCGCCCACGCCCTCGGCGCGCAGGATGTCCAGCGGGTCGACATAGGCCCAGTCGCGCTTCGGGGCGGCCTTGGCCTTCGCCTTTCCCTCGGCGGTAGCGGGGTTCACCCCCATCGCCCAGGTCGGGCGATGCCCGATGATCGCGTCCTTCTGGTAGGCCTGCACGGCGGCGTCGTTCATGCCGTCGAAGTAGTTGTAGGTGGCGTTGTAGGCCTTCACGTGGTCCATGCAGAAGCGCCAGTACTGCCCCTCCGCCTTGCGGCCCTTCGGGGCGCGGTAGAGCCCGGGGTTCTTGCAGCCGGGCGTCTCGCAGGTCTGCGCCGCAGCCTTCTTCGGCTCGTCGCAGGACGGTTTGATGCGGATGCTGTCGAACAGGGGCGAGTTGAGATCCATGATGGGGCGATTATGAGGGGGCGGGTCGCAGACACAAGAGCGGCGGGCCTGATGCCGCATGCGGCCGCCGGGGGTTGACGCGCGAGGGCGGGAGAAGGCTCCCGCATCGGGCAAGCTTGAGGAGACGCGCACATGAGCGAGACCGGAACCCTGAAGGCGTGGATCGCCGAGACGCTGGAGGCGCACCTCGCGCCTGAGGCCTTGGAGGTGATCGACGAATCGCACCTGCATGCGGGGCATTCGGGCGCGCGGCCCGAGGGCGAGACCCATTTCCGGCTCGACGTCGTGGCCGCCGCCTTCGAGGGCAAGAGCCGGGTCGAGCGGCACCGCATCGTCAATGCCGCCCTCGATCCTGCATTCAAGCGCGGTCTCCACGCCCTGGCGGTGCGCGCCCGCACCCCCGCCGAGGCGGCCTGAAGAATCGGACCTGGTCTGAAGAACCGACTGAGAGATTCCGCCGTGGCCCTGCAATGCACGCCCGACATCGCCATCGACGAGGCGGAACTGGAGGAGACGTTCGTGCGCGCCTCGGGGCCCGGCGGTCAGAACGTCAACAAGCTCTCCACGGCCGTGCAGTTGCGCTTCGACGCCCGGCGCTCGGCTGCTTTGTCCAATGCGGTGGCGGTGCGGTTGATGCGGCTTGCGGGCAAGCGCCTGACGCTCGACGGCATCATCATCATCAGCGCTCAGCGCTTCCGGACGCAGGACCGCAACCGCGCCGATGCCCGCGAGCGGCTGGCCGAACTCGTGGCCGAGGCGGCGGTGCCGCCGACGCCCCGGCGCGCCACGCGTCCGACTCTGGCTTCGAAGAAGCGCCGCCTCGACGAGAAGTCGAAGCGGAGCACCACCAAGCGCCTGCGCGGCAGCAGCGCCGACTGACGAGTCGCCAGAAAGCACCAGCGGCCCGCCGATGCGAACCCGCTCAAATGCGGGCGGCCGCCGTGCCGTCGGGCGGATGCGTCTCGACCTCGCCGCTGACGTAGCGGCTGCCGGGCTTCAGGATCGTCAGCGTGAGCGCGATGGCCGCGAGCAGGGCCGAGAGCGCGGCGGGGAACAGGAAGGCATCCTCGCCGTAGCGAAGCTGCAGGAAGCCGCCGATGACGGCGCCGGTGCTCAGCGCGGCCCAGAGCGGTGCCTGGATCCAGAACGACGGCGCCACCGTACCGAGGATGAGGTTGGCGAGCCCGGTGCCGAAGCGCACGACCGCGCCGGTGACGTAGGTGAGCGCGAGGCTGCGGCCGCCCTCGTCCTGCAGGGTCGCGTTCTGGAGGCCGAGGGCGATCACGATCGGATAGGCGTGGAGCGGAACGGCGAAGGTGCCATGCGGGACGATGAGCCCGATCGTCAGCAGCACCGACTGCAGCAGCAGCAGGACCGAGAGGCGCCAGCGTCCGACCCAGGCGGCGATGAGCGTGCCCGCGAAGGCGCCGAAGCAGAACAGCACGATGACGGAGGCGACCCGGGAGGTGCTCTCCCAGTCGAAGCGGCTGACCGAGACGCCGAACCGTGTCGTGTTCCCGCTCATGAAGGACATGAACAGCTGCGAGAATTCGAGGAAGCCGATCGAGTCGGCGCAACCCGCCACCGCCGAGAGCGCCAGCGCGAAGGGAATGCGCGTCCTGGCGCTCGCCGGAAACGACTTGTTCTGCGGCTCTGCCATGAAATCTCCGTTCTCTCTTTGCTGGGATGTCGGTTCGGCGCGTCCAGGTCCGAACATCAAAAACGCCGCCGGACCGAATCCAGCGGCGCATGTCTCCCCTGGTCCGCAGCGGGCAACAGCCACGCTGGGTTTTCGTTCAACCGCGTTGCACGCTCCGGTTCAAGACCCGTGACGGAAACGTGAACCGCCGGGCTTTTCCGCGACGACCACCCGGCCGGGCACATCGGCCCCATTCTCGCGCCGCACGGCGACCGGCTCCAGGCTTCGGAGGTCGAGGCCCGCCGCCGCCACGGCCTCGCGCACCAGCGCCTCGCCGTGGGCGTAGCGCGCATCCGCGCCGAGGATCAGTCCATCGCCCGGATGTGACTGGATTGTGAAGGCGAAGCGGCCACCCGGCCGCAGCACCCGGGCGGTCCCCGCGAGCACGCCGGAAAAATCGCCGACATAGATCATGACGTCGGCCGCCGTGACGCAATCGGCGGAAGCGGGCGGCTCCCCGGCGAGCACCCCGACGAGTTCGCCCTGGACGAGGCGATGGTAACCGCCGCGGCGCTCGGCCTGCGCCAGCATCCCGGGTGAGAGGTCGATGCCGGTCAGGTGCTCGGGCCGGCCGCCGAGGGCGGCGCCCACCAGGCCGGTGCCGCAGCCGAGGTCGATCACCCGGCCGAGAGGGTGTGGTCCGTCGAGGGCGGCGGCGACGCGTTCGTGCCCGCGATAGGACAGGCCGTCGACGAGGTGGCGGTCGAAACGGGGGGCGTAGGCGTCGAACAGCGCCCGGACATAGCCCGGAGAGATCGCCGACGCAGCCGTGCCATCGCCGATCCGTGCCAGGCCCAGGCGGGCGCCCTGCACGTCATCGGGGTCGATCTCGAGGGCGCTGGCGTAGGCACGCAGGGCCGCGCGGTGGTCGTCCTCCCGCCCGGTTCGGCCATACTGGGCCTCGCGGGCGCGGCCGAGGAGGAACCAGGCCGGCGCGAAGCGGGGCGCGATCTCCAGGGCCTGCTCGGCCATCTCGGAGGCCGCGTCCGGGTCGCCGTCGTCGAGACAGCCCTGCGCGTAGGCGTAGCGCCGGTCGGCGAGGAGGTCGCCGGAGGTGATCGTGTGGGGCATGTGGCTGCGCGTGGGCGACGGGCGCCCTATATGCCGCGCCGATGAGCATCAGCGCCAGCGATCTTCTCACCCTGACCCGCGAGGGCCTGTACTGTCCCCTCGGGCGGTTCCACGTGGACCCGACCTGGCCGGTGCCGCGCGCCCTGATCACACATGGTCACGCCGACCACGCCCGCTCTGGGCACGGGCACGTCCTCGCGACGCCCGAGACCCTCCGCATCATGGCGGTGCGCTACGGCGCCGATTTCTGCGAGAGCCGCCAGGAGGCGCCGCTCGGTCAGGCGATCCGTATCGGCGACGTCACGGTGCGTTTCGCCCCCGCCGGGCACGTGCTCGGCTCGGCGCAGATCGCGATCGAAGCGCAGGGCGTGCGGGTGGTGGTGTCGGGTGACTACAAGCGGGCTTACGACCCGACTTGCCTGCCCTTCGAGGTGGTGCCCTGCGACGTCTTCATCACCGAGGCGACCTTCGGCCTGCCGGTCTTCCGGATGCCGGACACCCGCGACGAGGTGAGGAAGCTCCTCGATTCCGTGGCTCTCTTCCCCGAGCGCGCCCACATCGTCGGCGCCTACGCGCTGGGCAAGGCGCAGCGGGTGATGGCCCTCCTGCGGGAGGCCGGCTACGACCGGCCGATCTATCTGCACGGGGCGATGGAGAAGCTGACCGAACTCTACAAGCAGGAGGGCATCCCGCTCGGCGAGACGCCCAAGGTCGTCGCGGCCGAGCGCGGAAAGCTCCACGGCGCCATCGTTCTCTGCCCGCCCTCGTCGATCCAGGACGTGTGGTCGCGCAAGTTCCCCGACCCCGTCACCTCCTTCGCCTCGGGCTGGATGCGGGTGCGGGCGCGCGCCCGCCAGAAGGGCGTGGAACTGCCGCTCTGCATCTCCGACCATTCCGACTGGCCGGATCTCTGCCGCACCATCCGGGAGACAGGGGCGGGCGAGGTCTGGGTCACGCACGGGCAGGAGGATGCCCTTGTGCATTGGTGCGGGACGCAAGGGATCAAGGCCAAGCCCCTGCACATGCTCGGCTACGGCGACGACGGGGAATCCGAACCGGCGGCCGCGGCGGAGGAGGCTGCGTGAACGACTTTGCGCACCTCCTCGACCGCCTCGCCTACGAGCCGCGCCGCAACGCCAAGCTGCGCCTGCTGCAGGACTACTTCGCGCATGCGCCGGACCCGGAGCGAGGCTATGCGCTCGCGGCGATGACCGGCGGCCTGACGTTTCGGGAAGCGAAGCCCGCGATGATCCGGGGGCTCGTGGAGGCGCGCATCGACCCGGTGCTGTTCGCGCTCTCGCACAACTACGTCGGGGATCTTGCCGAGACCACGGCGCTGATCTGGCCGACGCCTGAACCCGCCGGCGGCGCGGGGCACGGCATTGTCGGTCCCGGCCACAACAACCCGCCGCCCCACGTGCCGACCCTCGCCGAGGTGGTGGAGACGCTTCGGACCGTGAAGAAGGCGGACCTGCCCGCCCGCATCGCCGAGTGGCTCGACGCCCTGGACGAGACCGGGCGCTGGGCGCTCCTGAAGCTCATCACCGGGGCGCTGCGCGTCGGCGTCTCCGCACGGCTCGCCAAGACGGCGATCGGGGCGCTCGGTGGGCACGAGGCCGACGCGGTGGAGGAAGTCTGGCACGGGCTAGAGCCCCCTTACGCCACGCTGTTCGCCTGGGTCGAGGGACGGGCCGAGCGCCCGACGACCCTGAACCCGGCCCCGTTCCGTCCGCCGATGCTCTCGCACCCCATCGACGAGGACGGCGACTTCGAGAAGCTCGACCCGGCCGCGTTCTCGGGCGAATGGAAATGGGACGGGATCCGGGTCCAGCTCGTGGGCGGACGCGACGCGGCGGGCGTGCAGGTGGCGCGCATCTATTCACGCACCGGCGAGGACATCTCGGGCGCGTTCCCGGATCTCGCCGAGGCCATCACGTTCGAAGGCGCCATCGACGGCGAACTGCTGATCCTGCGCGAGCAACGCGTGCAGAGCTTCAACGTGCTCCAGCAACGCCTGAACCGGAAGGCCGTGACCCCGAAACTGCTGGAGGAGTTTCCCGCCCATGTCCGCGCCTACGACCTGATGCAGGCCGACGGCGAGGACCTGCGCCCGCTTCCCTTCATGGAGCGCCGCGCGCGGCTCGAATCCTTCGTCGCCGCCCTCGACCACGCCCGCATCGACCTCTCGCCGCTGGTGCCGTTCTCGACATGGGAGCAACTGGCGATCGCCCGCTCCGACCCGGCGTCGGTGGGCGGTGGCGCGGATTCCGACGCCATCGAGGGCGTGATGCTGAAGGCCCGCGACAGCGCCTACCTGCCCGGCCGGCCGAAGGGGCCGTGGTGGAAGTGGAAGCGTGAGCCGTTCCGGGTCGACACCGTGATGATGTACGCCCAACGCGGGCACGGGAAGCGCTCGTCGTTCTATTCCGACTACACCTTCGGGGTCTGGCGCGAGCGCGAGGACGGAACGCCCGAACTCGTGCCGGTGGGCAAGGCCTATCACGGCTTCACGGACGCCGAACTCGCCAAGCTCGACCGCTACGTCCGCAACAACACCACGAAGCGATTCGGCCCCGTGCGCGAAGTGTCCTACGGCCTCGACCACGGTCTGGTGCTGGAGATCGCCTTCGAGGGCGTGCAGCGCTCCACCCGGCACAAATCCGGCGTCGCCATGCGCTTTCCCCGCGTCGCCCGCATCCGCTGGGACAAGCCGGCGGCCGAGGCCGACCGGATCGATGCCCTCGAAACCATCCTGGCGCGGGGCGAGCGCGAGATCGCGCCGGGCGAGACCCTGACGGAGGCGCAAGGATGAGACAGGCGGGCAAGATCGGCGCGCTGCAGGGCTTCGCCAGCGCCCTCGTGGAGCGCCAGGCCAGCGCCACGTTCAGCGTGAACACGCCGGGCCAGGGGTTCACGGATGTGACGCGGGCGGTGGCGGGTTTCCTGGCCGAGGCTCGCATCATGACTGGACTCGTCACGGTGTTCTGCCGGCACACCTCGGCGTCCCTGACGATCCAGGAGAACGCCGATCCCGACGTCCAGGCCGATCTCCTCACCGCCCTCGACGGGCTCGCGCCCCGCCACGACGCCTACGTTCACGGGGCGGAGGGGCCGGACGACATGCCGGCCCATGTCCGCACCATGGTGACGGATTCCGCCTTGAGTGTTCCCGTCGTCGGCGGCCGCCTCGTACTCGGCACGTGGCAGGGGATCTACCTGATCGAGCACCGCGACCGGCCGCATCGGCGCGAGATCGTCCTGCACCTCTCCGGATCCTGATCCTGGCGGCTCACCGCCGGATCAGGATCACGCCGCCGATCAGCATCGCGACGCCGATCAGGCGCGGTCCGTCGAGGGCACGCTGGGCGAGGCCGAGCCAGCCGAAATGGTCGAACGCCACGGCGGCGAGCATCTGGCCGGTGACGAGGAGGGCCAGGAAGGTCGCCGCTCCCAGATGTGGCACCAGGATCGTCGCCAGCGCGATGAAGATCGCCCCGAAGAAGCCGCCGCTCCAGGCCCACCACGGGATGCGGGCCGCGACATTCGCGGTGGGAAGTGGATCGCGCAGGGCGAGTGCCAGCACCACCATGCACAGGAGTCCGACGAAGTAGCTCATGAAGCCCGCCCAGGCGGAGGAGTTCAGGGCGAGGCGCAGGTTCGCGATCAGCGCCTGCTGGACGACGATGCTGGCGCCGGCCAGCACCGAGAGGGCGATGGGAACCAGGAGCGTGAGCATGGGGCCGTGGGCCTTCTCGTGGGGCAGCGCGGGGGCGGCGTCTCCGCCTTGACAACCATCGGGGCGCCATGCCGTCAAATGCCGGGTCGCTCCTTTTCCATGCAGATCAGGCATGATCAACCCGGCCCATCTCGATCTCTTCCGCGCCGTGATGCGCCATGGCGGGATGACGCGAGCCGCCGCCATGCTCGGGATCGGCCAGCCGCATGTGAGCCGGGCGATGGCGCAGCTCGAGGCCGAACTCGGCCTGACCCTGTTCCTGCGGGGGCATGGAAGCGCCCTGCCGACGCCGGAAGGGGAGGCTTTCGCCCGCGAGGTCGAGGGGACCTATGCGGGGCTGGAGCACCTTCGCCAGGCCGCCCGCGAGATCCGCTAACGCGGCACCGGCCCCTTGCGCATCGCCTGCCAGCCCTCGCTCGCCGCCCGCCTGCTGCCACGGGCGATCCGGGGGCTCGTCGCCGAACATCCGGGCGCCCGGATCGCGGTCCATGTGCCGAGCCCGGATACGATCTGGGCCTGGGCCACCTCGGGCCAGTGCGACCTCGGCCTCGCCCGGCCCCGGTCCGGTTACGCGGGGGTGGAGGCCGAGCCCTTCCTCACCGTCGATGCCGTCTGCGCCGTGCCGCGCCGGCATCCTCTGGCGCGGAAACGCGCGATCGGCGTCGCGGATCTCTCCGGGGAAACCCTGATCGCGGGCGGCCCCGGCCTGTTCCAGGAGGCCGTCGAGGCACGGTTCGCGGAGGCCGGCCTGACCCCGCGCTTTGCCCTGATGGCTCAGTTCACGGCCGCGCGCTGCGGCCTCGTCGCCGAGGGGCTCGGGCTTGCCATCGTCGATCCCATGCCGGCGCGCGAACTCGGCGGCTTGCCGATCGTGCTGCGGCCGTTCCGTCCCGCCCTGCCGATCGACACGATGCTGATCCGCCCGGCGGGGCGCCCGGCCGGCCGCCTCGTGGGACGGCTGATCGAGCTTCTGCGGACGGAGCGCGATGCGCTGGCATCAAAGGCGACCTCGCAAAAAGCAAAGTTCAGCAAATAGGCGCCGAACCCGCGTGCCGCCGCTCGGTTCTCGAAGCATCGGCGACGCTTACGCCACATGCGGGAGAGACACGATGAAGGCCCTCGTCTGGCACGGTGCTCAGGACATTCGCTGCGACTCCGTGCCGGATCCTCGGATCGAGGACGACCGGGACGCGATCATCAAGGTGACGGCCTGCGCCATCTGCGGCTCGGATCTGCACCTCTACGACCACTTCATGCCCGGCATGGAGAAGGGCGACGTCATGGGCCACGAGTTCATGGGCGAGGTGGTGGAGACCGGCCGGGGCCTCAACGGCACCCTGCGCAAGGGCGAGCGGGTGGTGATCCCGTTCATCATCACCTGCGGCGAGTGCGATCAGTGCAAGCGCGGGTTCTTCTCGGTCTGCGAGCGCTCGAACCGCAACGGACATCTGGCCGCCAAGGCCTTCGGGCATCCGACCGCCGGCCTGTTCGGCTACACGCACCTCACCGGCGGCTACCAGGGGGGCCAAGCCGAGTACGTCCGCGTGCCCATGGCGGACAGGACGCACATCAAGGTGCCGGACGAGCTGTCCGACGAGCAGGTGCTGTTCCTCGGCGACATCTTCCCCACCGGATGGCAGGCGGCGGTGCAGGCCGACATCCAGCCCACCGACACGGTGGCGATCTGGGGCGCGGGCCCCGTCGGGCAAATGGCGATCCGCTCGGCGATCCTGCTCGGTGCCAAGCAGGTGGTGTGCATCGACCGCGTGCCCGAGCGGCTGGAGATGGCGCGCGCCGGTGGGGCGATCACCATCGACAATTCCACCGAGAGCACGGTGGAGCGCCTGAACCAGCTCACCGCCGGCAAGGGCCCGGAGAAGTGCATCGACGCCGTCGGCATGGAGGCGCATGCGCCGCGCGCGCTGGAGCAGGCCTATGACCGCGTGAAGCAGGCGCTGATGCTGGAGAGCGACCGGGCCACGGTGTTGCGCGAGATGATCTATGTCTGCCGCCCGGCCGGCATCCTCTCGATCCCCGGTGTCTATGGCGGGCTCGTGGACAAGATCCCCATGGGTGCCCTGATGAACAAGGGCCTCACGGTCCGAACGGGCCAGACCCACGTGAACCGCTGGACCGACGACCTCGTCAAGCGGATCGCCGACGGGCAGATCGATCCGTCCTTCGTCATCACCCACCGCGGCAGTCTCGAGGACGGCCCCGAGCTCTACAAGACGTTCCGCGACAAGAAGGACAACTGCATCAAGGTCGTGCTCCGGCCCTGATCGCCCGCCCGTCCCCCGCTGCCAAGGAGCCCCGCATGCCAGCATCCCCGTCCCGCCCCGCGCCCAGCGCCCATCCCCTGACGTCGGATCGCCGGCGTCGGCCGGACCCGACCACGCTGCAGGTCGCGCGCGGGCTCGGCTGGTTCTCCCTCGCCCTCGGGGTCGCCGAGGTGACCTGCGGTGATGCCATCGCGCGGTGGCTCGGCATGCCGCGCTCCGGCCCCCTGGTGCGCGCCTACGGCGTCCGCGAGATCGTCCAGGGCGCCGGGATTCTCGGATCGCAGGACCCGACCCCCTGGATCTGGGCCCGCGTGGCGGGGGACGGACTCGACATCGCGACCGTACTGCCCGGCCTCGCTGACGACCGGCACCGGGGCAACGCGCTGTTCGCGCTCGCGGCCCTCGGCGGAGTCACCGCCCTCGATGTCCTGTGCGCCCAGGGGCTCTCGCATGCGCCGCTCAACCCGTCCGAGGCCGTGCGGGCGGATTACGGACGGCGCAGTGGATTCCCGAAGGGCGTCGAGGCCATGCGCGGGGTCGCGAACGACGTCCGGCCGATGGACATCATCGGACCGGAGGCGATGCGGCCCTGGACGTCCGCCGCCTGAGATCAGGCGTCGGACGGGGGCACGGCCTCGGCGGTGAATTTCGAAAAACCCCTCGCGCGCAGGTCGCAGGCGGGGCATTGCCCGCAGCCGTGGCCCCAGGCGTGGCGCATGCCGCGCGTGCCGAGGTAGCAGGTGTGGCTGTCCTCCACGATGAGGTCGACGAGCGCCTGGCCGCCGAGGTCGTTCGCCAGGGCCCAGGTCTCGGCCTTGTCGATCCACATCAGCGGCGTGTGCAGCACGAAGCGCCGGTCCATGCCGAGGTTCAGCGCCACCTGTAGCGCCTTGATCGTGTCGTCGCGGCAATCCGGGTAGCCGGAATAATCCGTCTCGCACATGCCGCCGACGATGTGGGTCAGGGAGCGCCGGTAGGCCAGGGCCGCCGCGAAGGTCAGGAACAGGATGTTGCGGCCGGGCACGAAGGTGTTGGGCAACCCGCCCGCCTCGAAGGCGATGGCGGTGTCGCGGGTCAGTGCCGTCTCTGAGACCCGGCCGAGCGCGTCGAGGGCGAGGGTATGGTCGTCGCCGAGGCGCGCGGCCCATTCGGGTTTCAGGGCAGCGATCCCCGTCCGCAGGGTGTCTCGGCACTCGAGTTCGATCCGGTGGCGCTGGCCGTAATCGAAGCCCAACGTCTCCACCCGGTCGAAGCGCTCGAGCGCCCAGGCGAGGCAGGTTGTGGAATCCTGTCCCCCCGAGAACAGGACCAGGGCGCCGCCCGCGCTCATGGCTTGGTGTCGCCCTCGTACTCGGCCCAGGACATCGGCGTCTCATACACCTTCACGGAGGAGAGCGCCGGCAGGGCCGCCTTGGTGCGCTCCCAGATCCAGACCGCGATGTGCTCGGCGGTTGGGTTCGCCAATCCCTCGATCTCGTTGAGGCAATAATGGTCGAGACGGGCCAGCACCGGCGCGAAGGCGTGCTCCACGTCGAAGAAGTCCACCACCCAGCCGGTGGCGGGATCGACCGCGCCCGACAGCGTCAGCTCGACCCGATAGGAATGCCCGTGCATGCGATGGCAGCGATGGGTCTCGGGCACGTTCGGCAGGCGGTGCGCCGCCTCGAAGGTGAAGGCTTGGGTGATCTTCATGACGAATAACCTGGAGGCCCGGCCGGGCGAGGACGTGAGGGCTGTGACGCCGCGCGTGACGGGCTCATGGTATCCCGATGATCTTGTGCGTCTGCAAGGATAGGCGCCAGCGCGCGTCGCGCCGGCAATAGGCGACCGCCGCAGACGTATTGGCGAGCCGGTCCGGCCCGTCCATGGGCTGGAGCCAGTGGTGGCGGAAGTCGAGATCCGCGAACCCATCCGGGTCGACGTCGACCTGCGGGAAGACCAGCTTCAGTTCGTGACCGCTGCGCTGCACCAAAGGATTGCCGGCCTTGGGGCTGACGCAGATCCAGTCGATGCCCTCGGGTGCCGGCAGCGTGCCGTTGGTCTCCACGGCGATCTCGAACCCCTGCGCGTGGACCGCCGCGATCAGCGTCGGGTCGAGCTGGAGCAGGGGCTCGCCGCCGGTGAACACCACGTAGCGGTGGCGCGAGCCGCCGGCCCAGGTCGAAGCGATGGCCCGCGCCAGATCCTCCGGCGCGGCGAAGCGCCCGCCGCCCTCGCCATCCAGGCCGACGAAGTCGGTGTCGCAGAAGGAGCAGGCGGCGCTGGCCCGGTCCTCCTCGCGGCCGGACCAGAGATTGCAGCCGGCAAAACGGCAGAAGACCGCCGCCCGTCCGGCCTGCGCACCCTCGCCCTGAAGGGTGTGGAAGAGTTCCTTGACCGCGTAAGCCATCACATTCCCGCGCCGGCCGAGCAACGCTCCGGGCGGACGCTCCGATTTTCCGATCCCTGGCGATCGTGCCCGCAGATAAGCGCGCCGCCGCCGAAGGGCCACGGGCCGCGCGTGCGGCGCACCCCTGCATCGGGCGCGCTCATACCATGAAATCGCCGGGATCTCGCATCCGCGAGAGGCTTCGCCATGCTCTCGCCACGGAACGGGACTTGATGAACATCCACGTCGCGACCCGATTGCCCGTGCATGCTAGCGAGGGCGGACCGAAGCTTGGCCGTTGACCGGCTCACCCGCGCGGACCGATACTCGATCGGGCCGGGGCAACCCTTCTTGAGACAGGCCAGATGTCGAACGGATTGTTGAGGCGCTTCGTCGTCGGTCTGGCGATGGCGGCGGGGCTGCTGGGCGCCGGTTCGGCCGGCGCCGTGACGGCGCCGATCCTCGTGGTGGAGGTCGATTCCGGCAAGGTGATCTACAGTCAGGCCGCGACGGACCCGTGGTTTCCGGCCTCGATCACCAAGCTGATGACCACCTACGTCGCCCTCGACATGGTGCGCCAGGGCCGGCTTTCCCTCGATTCGCTGATCACCATCTCGCCGGCGGCCGCCGCCGAACCGCCCTCGAAGATGGGGTTCCGGCCCGGCACCAAGCTCACCCTCGACAACGCCCTCAAGATCATCATGGTCAAGTCTGCCAACGATGTCGCCTGGGCCATCGGCGAGAACCTCGGCGGCTCCATCGAGGGCTTCGCCGCGATGATGAACGAGACCGCCCAGCGCATCGGCATGCGCGAGAGCCGCTGGACCAACCCGAACGGCCTGCCGGACGCACGGCAGTGGACCTCGGCGCGCGACATGGCGGTTCTAGGCCGCGCCCTCGTCCGCGACTTTCCCGAGAGTCGTGCCCTGTTCTCGATCAGCGCCATCCAGTTCGGCCGCTCGGTGATGGCCAACCACAACGGCCTGCTGGGCCGCTATGCCGGCGCCGACGGCATGAAGACCGGCTTCATCTGCTCGGGCGGCTTCAACGTCGTGGCCACGGCCACGCGCAACGGACGACGCATCCTCACCGTGGTGATGGGCCAGCCGAGCGCCCGGGAGCGTGACCTCAAGGCCTCCGACCTGTTCGACTACGGCTTCGGCCAGTCCCCCGGCTGGGGTGCGCAGAGCCTCGACGCGCTGCCGGCCTCGAACCTGTCCGAGCCGCCGGACATGCGCCCCTACATCTGCGACAAGCGCAAGCCGATGCCCGTCGACGAAGGCCAGGGCGCCATCACGGCGAGCGCGGGTGCCGCCGGGGCCAGCGCCGACAACGCCAACGCGCAGCTCATGGCCGCGGCCGCTCCGCCCTCCGCTGCGCTTGCCTTCGCCACCATGAACAGTGCGGCGCTTCGCAACCGCGCCCTGCCGCCGCGCGCACCCCTGCAGCCGATCCTGGTCTGGATCGGCCGCGACCCGGCCGAGGGTGCGATCGCCCTGAACGAGCAGGAAGAGGCCGACAAGGCCGAGCGGGCCGCCAAGGTCGCGGAAGCCCGGAAGGCCAAGCTCGAGGCTGTCGCGGCCAAACGCGAGGCTGCCCGGGAGGCCAAGGCCTCCGCTGCCGGTTCGACGAAGGTCGCCGCCAAGCCTGACCCGAAGAAGGGTTCGGTCCGGGGCAAGTCCGGCGTTCCGTCCAGCGCCAGTGCCTATGCGCCGGCCACTTCCACCCCAGTGATGGAGGGCGCGTCCAAACTGAAGGTCGGCGCGATTAAGAAGCCGGCCGCGAAGGCGACCTCGAAGCCCGAAGCCAAGGTCGAGCACAAGCCGGTCAAGGCGAGCGCCAAGGGGGCGAAGCCCGCCAAGTCGGCCAGCAGGGGGGCGGACGACTGATCCGCCCGTCGAAAGCCCGACCGGTAGAGCGCCGATTTCAGTAACGTTATAACATCGACAAAGGATTGAGCGTGGCGGCCGGGCGGGGTAGGCCAGGGGCATGACCGACTTGTCCAAGCCCGATCCGCGCGCGCCCGAACCAATTCCGCTCACCGTCCTCACGGGGTTCCTCGGCGCCGGCAAGACGACCTTGCTCAACCGGATGCTGCGCGACCCCGCGCTCGCCGACACCGTGGTGATCGTCAACGAATTCGGCGAGATCGGCCTCGATCACCTGCTGATCGAGACCATCGACGAGGACATGGTCCTGCTGGGCGCCGGGTGCCTGTGCTGCACGGTGCGGGGAGACCTGATCACCACTCTGGAAGACCTGCTGCGCAAGCGCGACAACGGTCGCATCCAGCCCTTCCGCCGGGTGGTGATCGAGACGACGGGTCTCGCCGACCCCGCCCCGATCCTGCACGCGCTGATCTACCATCCGTATCTGGTCATCCGGTACCGCCTGCAGGGGGTCGTCACGGTGGTCGATGCGGTGAACGGCGCCTCGACCCTCGACAGGCATGGGGAGGCCGTGCGCCAGGTGGCGGTGGCCGACCATCTGGTGCTGGGCAAGCGTGACCTCGCCTCCGACGATGGCACAGCCCTGGAGGCCCGCCTGCGGACCCTGAACCCCACGGCGCCGATCCATGCCGCCTCGGTGGACCCGAGCACGCTCCTCGGCGGCCTGTTCGGTCTGACGGGCAAGGGGGCCGATGTACGCGACTGGCTCGGCGCGGACGAACACGCGGCGCAAGGACATCATCACGCGCACGGACATCATCACGCGCACGGACATCACCATCACGACGTGAACCGGCACGATTCCGCGATCCGGGCCTTCAGCCTCACCAGCGA
>NZ_JAQGKL010000273.1 GCF_028290105.1 Methylobacterium sp. | reverse complement strand
GCCTACAGCCGCATCGACGTGTTCCGGGGGCCGCAATCGGCCCTGTTCGGCAACTACGCCACCGGCGGCGCGCTCGCCTTCCGCACCCGCACCGGCCGCGAGATCGACGGCTACGAGATCGGCACCGACGCGGGCAGCTTCGGCTATTTGAGCAACTACTTCACGGTGGGCGGCGTCAGCGGCCCCTTCGAGATCAGCCTGTTCGCCAGCGACGCCAGAGCCCGCGGCTACCAGGGCCACAGTTCCTACGACACCCAGACGATCAACCTGCTGGCGAGCTACACCCCGACGCCCGACACCCGGCTCACCCTCAAGGTGATCGACAACGTTGTGGACGCGGACCTGCCGGCGCGATCCTCCCTGAACCAGTACCGCATCAACCCCTACCAGCGCGGCTGCGGCTTCGCCGCCACCGCCGCCCCGGGCTGCACGCTGACGAACCTTCTCGCCAACGGCGCGTTCGGCGCCACCGTGCCGGTGACCGCAGCGCAGGGTGCTTTCGGGCGCAACGACCGGCGCACCATCGTGGCGGCACGGCTCGAGCACGACATCGACGCGCAGACGACTTGGCGCGCGCAACTCGGCTTCGACGAGCGCAACTTCGATCAGCCGTTCTACACCACGGCAGTCCGGGGCTCCTATCCGTCCTGGAACTTCCTGACCGACCTGACCCGGCGCTACGACCTGTTCGGCCTGCCGGCGGTCGGCTACGTGGCGCTCAACGCGGAAACGCTCGACTACCACGTCACGATGTTCAACCGGGTTCTGGGGACTGGGCCGGCACTCGGCGCCCTGATCGGCAACCAGCGGGGAGAACAGTCGAATCTCGGCGGCCGAGCCCGCACGGAGGTCTCGCTGTCCGACCAGTGGACCGGCGTGCTCGGCCTCAGCGCGACGGACACCACCATCACGGGCCGAAGCTTCGCCTACACCTATGCCCAGGCCGGCCGCACGACCGCCGTGACCGATGTCGCCCGCAGCTTCCGCAACGTCGCGCAGGAACTGGCGCTGCGCTATCGGCCGAGCACCGCCTGGACCTTTCGTGGCCGGGCGGCGACGGGCTACGCCACTCCGGGCGCCAACAACCTGTTCGTGACCAGCACCGGCGCACCCGGCAACAACACGGGTCTCCAGGCGCAGGAAAATCTCGGGCTCGACCTCGGGTTCGACTGGAGCTCCGTGGAGACCCTGCGCGTCAGCGTGACCGGCTTCCAGGAGTTCTTCCGCAACGAGTTGCTGTCGCAATCGCCCGGGGGCGGCCGGCTCAGCTACTTCGTCAACGCCCCGGCCTCCGAGCATCGCGGCGTCGAGGTCGGCGCAGACTGGTCCTTCGCGCCGGGCTGGCGCGGGGTCCTCGCCTATACCTTCGACCACCAGATCTACACCCGCTTCTCCGAGACGTTGAGTGTCGGCGCATACACGGCGCGCCTCGACCGGGCTGGCAAGACCATCCCGGGGGTTCCGGCGCACCAATTCCTGCTGCGGATCGGATACGATCAGATCGGCGGTCCCCTCGACGGTCTCGGGGGTTTCGTGGAGGCGGTGGCCCAGGACGGCGTCTTCATCGACAACGGCAACCAACTCAAGTCGCCGGGCTACACGATCCTCAACGCGAACCTTCACTACGCCACGGCCCTGACCGGCTACGCCAAGCGGCTCGACCTGTACGTCGAAGTCCGCAATCTCCTCGACACGACCTACGTGGCCTCCGCCCAGAACCTCGCGACTTCCCTCAGCCGGACGACGGGCCGGCCGAACGATGCTGCGGTTCTCGCCGCCACCACCGGATCCATCCTGCCGGGCGCGCCGCGCAGCGTCATGGGCGGTCTGAAGCTCTCCTTCTGAAAACCCGGATCGCCTCAAGATATTCGTCGTTGGCGCGGCTGGCTTGGCAGTTCCTCAACCCGGAAATGCATACAAAATAGGCATTCTTCCGCTGGAAATCGGTTCGGTGAATGGCCCTGCACGTCGGCTAAGCAGAAACTGCGGCCGGATCGCAGGAGAGGAAGGGAACCGCCAAGCTTTGACCTGAAGTGGTCGGGGCGGCGGTTTGGCCGGGGGATTGCATTCACGTTCCCGTCAGGGCTCGCGCCCCTCAACGAAGCACCCGGTCCCGAATGTTCGCTCCCGTCTCGCGTTGGTCGAAAACCCGTCTCCTCGCCTTGGCTTTACTGTCGGGCGTGATCACCCCCGCCTCCGCGCAGGGCGTGCTGAAGATCGGGATGACCGCCTCCGACATTCCGCTGACCACGGGGCAGGCCGACAACGGCGGCGAGGGCATGCGGTTCACGGGCTACACGGTCTATGACGGCCTCATCAACTGGGACCTCTCCTCCGCCACGAAGCCCTCGGTGCTGGCCCCGGGGCTCGCCACGAGCTGGCACGTCGATCCGGCCGACAACACCAAGTGGACGTTCAAGCTGCGCGAGGGCGTGACCTTCCACGACGGCTCGCCCTTCACGGCGGAGTCCGTGGTCTGGAACCTCGACAAGCTCCTCAAGAACGACGCCCCGCAATTCGACCCGCGCCAGTCGGCGCAGGGGCGCTCGCGCATCCCGGCGGTGGCGAGCTACCGCGCCATCGATCCCACGACCCTCGAGGTGACGACGAAAAACCCCGACGCGACGCTGCCCTACCAGATCGCCTGGATCATGATCTCCTCGCCCGCCCAGTGGGAGAAGGTCGGCAAGAGCTGGGACGCCTTCGCCAAGACGCCCTCGGGAACGGGGCCCTGGAAGCTGACCCTGTTCGCCCCGCGCGAGCGCGCCGAAATGGCGCCCAACAAGGAATACTGGGACAAGGCCCGGATACCGAAGCTCGACAAGCTCGTGCTGGTGCCGCTGCCCGAGGCCAATGCCCGCGTGGCCGCCCTGCGGTCGGGTCAGGTCGACTGGATCGAGGCGCCCCCGCCCGACGCCGTCGCCTCGCTCAAGGGCGCGGGCTTCGGCATCGTCACCAACGCCTACCCGCACAACTGGACCTGGCACCTCTCGCGCGCCGAGGGCTCGCCCTGGAACGACATCCGCGTGCGCAAGGCCGCCAACCTCGCCGTCGACCGCGAGGGCATGAAGGAGATGCTCAACGGGCTGATGATCCCGGCGCAGGGCTTCATGCCGCCGGGCTCGGCCTGGTTCGGCAATCCGACCTTCAAGCCGACCTACGACCCCGAGGCCGCCAAGAAGCTGCTCGCCGAAGCGGGCTACGGCCCCAACAAGCCGATCGTCACCAAGATCCTGATCGCGCCCTCGGGCTCGGGCCAGATGCAGCCCCTGCCGATGAACGAACTCATCCAGCAGAATCTGGCGGATGTCGGCATCAAGGTCGAGTTCGAAGTGGTGGAGTGGAACACGCTCATCAACCTGTGGCGAGCGGGCGCGAAATCCGACACCTCCCGCAAGGCCACGGGGATGAACTTCTCCTACTTCATCCAAGACCCCTTCACGGGCTTCATCCGCCATCTCCAGTGCAACCTCGCGGCGCCCAACGGCACCAACTGGGGCCATTACTGCGATCCCGAGATGGACAAGCTGTTCGACCAAGTGCGGACGACCTTCGACCCCGCCGAGCAGACCAGGGTGCTGGAGAAGGTCCACGAGAAGTACGTGAACGACGCCCTCTTCCTGATGGTGGCGCACGACACCAACCCGCGCGCCATGAGCCCGAAGGTGAAGGGCTTCGTGCAGTCGCAGAACTGGTTCCAGGATTTTTCACCGATCTCGATGAGCAAGTGATGGAAATCCGGATCGCGTGGTGGGCAGTTCCTCCCTCCTCTGCGGGGGAGGGTGGCCGGGGAGCGACCGAGGGATGGGCGCCGCCGCATCCGGAAGGGTCGCCCTCCTTGCCGCACACTGCGCAGGCCCCGTCTCCCGCCGGAGGGCGAGGATAGAGCCATGCTGAAATTCATCCTGCAACGCCTGCTCACGGTCACGCCGGTGGCGCTCGGCGTCAGCGTGGTCTGCTTCCTCCTCGTCCACCTCGCGCCCGGCGATCCGTTGAGCGCCGTGCTCCCGGTGGACGCCACGCAGGAGACCATCGATGCGATGCGGGCGGCCTACGGCTACGACAAGCCGCTGCCCGTGCAGTACGTGATCTGGCTCTGGCACGTGCTGCAGGGCGACCTCGGCATCTCCATCGCCACCGGGCGGCCCGTGGCGCAGGAAGTCGGCCGGGCGGTGGTCAACAGCCTGATCCTGGCCTTCGTGGCGACGCTGATCGGCTTCACCTTCGGTTGCCTGTTCGGCTTCGTCGCCGGCTACTTCCGCAATTCGATCCTCGACCGGCTCGCCTCCGCCGTCTCGGTCTTCGGGGTGAGCGTGCCGCATTACTGGCTCGGCATGGTGCTGGTCATCGTATTCTCGGCCCAGCTCGGCTGGCTGCCGCCGACCGGCGCCGGCCCCGACGGCTCGGGCAACTGGCGGCCCGATCTCGAGCACCTGCGCTACATCATCCTGCCCGCGCTCACGATGTCGGTGATCCCCATGGGCGTGATCGCGCGCACCATCCGAGCGCTCGTCGGCGACATCCTCTCCCAGGACTTTGTTGGCGCGCTGCGCGCCAAGGGCATGAGCGAGTTCGGCGTGTTCAAGCACGTGGTCAAGAACGCCGCCCCGACGGCGCTCGCCATCATGGGCCTGCAGCTCGGCTATCTGCTCGGCGGCTCGATCCTGATCGAGACGGTGTTCGCCTGGCCCGGCACCGGGTTTCTGCTGAACGCAGCGATCTTCCAGCGCGACCTGCCCCTGCTCCAGGGCTCGATCCTGGTCCTGGCGATGTTCTTCGTCGCCCTCAACCTGATCGTCGACGTCGTGCAGACGGCGCTCGATCCGCGCATCGAGAGGGGCTGATGGCTCTCGCGACACAGACCGCCCCGCCGGTTCTCGACATCGCCGGAGGCGCCGCCCCCCTGCCGGCGGCGCCCGACGCCTTCGTGCCCTCGCGGGGGTTCTGGGGCCAGGTCGGCCACAAGCTCCTGCGCGATCCGGTGGCGATGGCGGCGGCCTTCGTGATCCTCGCCATCGTGGCGATCGCGCTGCTGTCGCCGTGGATCACCCCCATGGATCCCTATCGGGGGTCGATGGTGCGCCGCCTCAGACCGATCGGGGACGCCACCTACCGTCTCGGCTCGGACGAACTCGGCCGCGACATGCTGAGCCGCCTGATGATGGGCGGGCGCCTGTCGCTGTTCATCGGCGTCACCCCCGTCATCCTCGCCTTCATCATCGGCTCAGGCATCGGGATCCTCGCCGGCTACGTCGGCGGCTGGGTCAACACGGTGCTCATGCGGACGGTGGACGTGTTCTTCGCGTTTCCCTCCGTGCTGCTGGCCATCGCGCTGTCGGGGGCGCTGGGCGCCGGCGTGTTCAACTCCATCGTGTCGCTCACCTGCGTGTTCGTGCCCCAGATCGCCCGCGTGGCCGAGAGCGTCACCACGCAGATCCGCTCGCGCGACTACGTCGACGCCGCCCGGCTCTCGGGGGCCTCGACCCTGACGATCCTGCGCGTTCAGGTGCTCGGCAACGTGCTCGGGCCAATCTTCGTCTACGCCACCAGCCTGATCAGCGTGTCGATGATCCTGGCCTCCGGCCTGTCCTTCCTCGGCCTCGGGGTGAAGCCGCCCGAGCCCGAATGGGGCCTGATGCTCAACACACTGCGCACGGCGATCTACGTAAACCCGATGGTCGCCGCCCTGCCGGGGCTCGCCATCTTCATCGTCTCGATCTCGTTCAACCTGTTTTCGGATGGGCTCCGGTCCGCGATGGAAGTGAAGGCATGAGCGCGCCCATCGGCAGCCCGACCGTTCCGCCAGCCCGGGACCGCGGCGGGCCGGCCCAGCCGCTCCTCACCGTCGACCGCCTCGTCAAGCACTTCCCCGTCAAGAAGGGGTTCGGCGGCACCAGGGCCGTGGTGCGCGCCGTGGACGGGGTCGATTTCGAGATCCTGAAGGGCGAGACCCTCGGCGTCGTCGGCGAATCCGGCTGCGGCAAGTCCACTACCGCCAAGCTCATCATGGGCCTGATCCGCCACGATTCCGGAGACCTCCTGTTCGACGGCGAGCGGATCGGCAGCCGCGCTCTGCCCCTGCGGGACTTTCGGGCCCAGACCCAGATGGTGTTCCAGGACAGCTACTCCTCGCTCAACCCGCGCATGACCATCGAGGGCTCCATCGCCTTCGGGCCGCAGGTGCACGGAGTAGGGAAACGCCAGGCCATCGAGCGGGCCCGCTCGCTCCTGGCCCGGGTCGGGCTGGAGCCGTCGCGCTTTGCGGCGCGCTACCCGCACGAACTCTCCGGCGGTCAGCGCCAGCGCGTGAACATCGCCCGGGCGCTTGCGCTGGAGCCGCGCCTCGTGGTGCTCGACGAGGCGGTCTCGGCGCTCGACAAGTCGGTGGAGGCGCAGGTCCTGAACCTGCTCATGGACCTCAAACAAGAGTTCAACCTCACCTACCTGTTCATCTCCCACGACCTCAACGTGGTGCGCTTCATCTGCGACCGAGTGGCGGTGATGTATCTCGGCCAGGTGGTCGAGATCGGTCCCGCCGACACGGTGCTCGCGGCGCCCGCCCATCCCTACACGGCGGCGCTGCTGTCCTCGATGCCCTCGATGGACCCCGATGCACGCACGCAGGTCGCGCCACTCGCGGGCGATCCGCCGAACCCCATCAACCCGCCCCCCGGCTGCCGCTTCCATCCGCGCTGCACCCTCGTCGAGGACGTCTGCCGGGGCACGGTCCCCCCACTCGACGCCCTCGACGCGAGCCACCGCGTCGCCTGCCTCGCTCGTCAGCCGAACTCCGGCCACACGCTCGCCCCAACCCCGACGGTGGCCGCATGAGCACATCCGGAACCGGGCCGGCAGTCGAGATCCGCGGCCTGAAGGTCGTCTTCGGCGGCGTGGTCGAGGCGGTTGACGGGGTGGACCTCACCCTGGAGCGCGGGCAGGCGGTGGCGCTGATCGGCGAGTCGGGCTCGGGGAAAAGCGTGACCCTGCGGGCGATCATGCGCCTCAACCCGGAGCGCAAGACGACGATCGGCGGTGAGATCCGGGTGGCGGGCCAGGACGTCATGGCGCTATCGGGCAAGGCCCTGCGGGCGATGCGCGGCCGGGCCGTGGCGATGATCTTCCA
>NZ_JAQGKL010000250.1 GCF_028290105.1 Methylobacterium sp. | reverse complement strand
GGCCTCGTGCTGGCCCATGCCCAGTTGGTCCAGGCCATGTGCGGGATCGCGCCGGTGATCCTCCTCGACGAGGTCGCGGCCCATCTCGACCCGCGCCGACGCGCCGGTTTGTTCGACGCCCTCGAAGCACTCTCGGGGCAAGTCTGGATGACGGGGGCGGACCCCGCTTTGTTCGTCGAGCTCGAAGGGCGGGCGGACAGAGTGCGGATCGTCGACGGGCGGGTCGCGCCTGCGTGATCGCGCGCGATCAGGAGACATTCGCGCGTGGGCCGACGCGATATCGGTTTGTGAGAAGTTTTTGTCGACGAACAGCGGAGGGACACCGTTCGGGCGGGCGCAGACGTATGAAAAACAATCGCCGGGATTGCGTTGCGCCGGATGGCCCCGGCCTTTGCCAAAGCGCGCATAGGCCGACATCGCTTCACGGGTTTCCAGCGCCGCCAAGAGCACGAGCGCCACTGCGGCCTGTTTCATTAAGCGCTCGACCGCGAC
This sequence comes from Methylobacterium sp., assembly GCF_028290105.1. Classification (GTDB taxonomy): domain Bacteria; phylum Pseudomonadota; class Alphaproteobacteria; order Rhizobiales; family Beijerinckiaceae; genus Methylobacterium. The sequence goes on along the minus strand of NZ_JAQGKL010000250.1, from coordinate 10,059 downwards.
GATCGCTGAGGCGTCGAGGTCCATCAGCTTTTCCTGGTGCAGACTGTCGTGGAAGCGCCTGTCTGCCTTCAGGCCGGCCTCGGGATAAGCCGTCAGGGCGTCTTGAATCGGCCACAGCCGCTCAGTGGCGAGGCGTCGCCCTCCAGGCGCTCGACCTCGTTCGCCAACGCGATCCGCACCGCCTCGGTCTTGCTCACGTTGGCGAGGGCCGCCACCTTCTCCGCGAGGCGATTCACCTCCTCGCTTCGGATGTTGAGAGGCATTAAGATCGCTATTGCGTAGACGTACCCAGCTCAGTGTCTACACGCCGGCCGATCAAGCCGTGTCCCGAAATCCCCACCTCAAGGCATGCGATGACCAGCCGTCTCGACGAGGCCCGCGCCGCGTTGAAAACGACCTTCGGCTACGACGATTTCCGCCCGGGCCAGGACGAGGTCATCGGTGCGGTGCTGGATGGGACCGACGTGTTCGCGGTCATGCCCACGGGATCGGGCAAGTCCATGACCTACCAGCTGCCAGCCTTGGTGGAATCGTCGCTCACCGTGGTGGTCTCGCCTCTGATCGCGCTGATGCATGATCAAGTTCAGCAGATGCTCGGCTTCGGGGTCGCCGCCGCGACGCTCAACTCGTCGGTGGCCGAGGCGACCTCCCGCGAGACCTGGCGCCGGATCCGCAGCGGCGACCTGCGCCTGCTGTTCGTCTCGCCCGAGCGGCTGATGATGGAGGGGCTGATGGATGCCCTGCGCGGCGTCGGAGTCCGCCGTCTCGCCGTGGACGAGGCGCATTGCGTCTCGCAATGGGGCCACGATTTCCGGCCCGAATACCGCGATCTCGCCCGAGCCCGCGAGGCGCTGGGCAACGTCCAGACCGTGGCGCTCACGGCGACCGCCGATCAGGCGACCCGGGCCGACATCACCGAGCGGCTGTTTCCCGCGGGCCGCGAACTCAAGGCCTTCGTTCATTCCTTCGACCGGCCGAACATCCGCCTGACCTTCGTGCCGAAGGACAACCCCACGCGGCAGATCGAGCGCTTCCTGAAGCATCGGCGCTCGGAGAGCGGGATCATCTACTGCTCCTCGCGCAAGCGCACGGAGCAGCTCGCCGAGACCCTCGCCAAGGACGGCTTCAACGCCCTGCCCTATCACGCCGGTCTCGACCAGGGCACGCGCATGCGGAACCAGGACACCTTCCTGCAGGAGGACGGCGTGGTGATGACCGCCACCGTCGCCTTCGGTATGGGCATCAACAAGCCCGACGTGCGCTTCGTCTGTCACGCCGACATGCCCTCGAACGTCGAGGGCTATTACCAGGAGATCGGCCGCGCCGGACGCGACGGCCTGCCCGCTGATACGCTCACCATCTACGGCCTCGACGACATGGCCCTGCGCCGGCGCCAGATCGACGAGAAGGACGTGCCGGACGAACGCCGCCGGGTGGAGCGTCGCAAGCTCGAGGCGATGATCGGGCTCTGCGAAGGCGCCACCTGCCGCCGGCAATCGCTGCTCGGCTATTTCGGCGAATCGAGCGACCCCTGCGGCCGCTGCGACCTCTGCCGCTCCGGCATCTCGCTGATCGACGCGACGGTTCCGGCCCAGAAGCTCCTGTCGGCCATCGTGCGCACCGGCCAGCGCTTCGGGGCGGCCTATGTCTGCGACGTGGTCCACGGCAAGGAATCCGACACCATCCGCCGCAATGGGCACGCCGCGCTCAAGACCTTCGGGGTCGGGGCCGACAAGCCTATCGCCGCGTGGCGCGCCATGCTGCGCCAGCTCTTCGCGGCGGGCGCCGTGACCGAGAACGGCGACGGCTTCGGGGGCCTTTCGCTCACCGACAAGGGTGAGGCGATCCTGTTCGGACGCGAGCCCATCCAGATGCGCCCGGACCCCGAGCCGAAGGTGGCCGAGCCGCGCGACCGCAAGCGCGGGGCGAACCGCGAGGATGCGAGCCTCGACCTCGACCCTGCGACCGAGGCCCTGTTCCAGCACCTGCGCGGCCTGCGCGCCACCATCGCCCGTTCCGAGGGCATCGCGGCCTTCATGGTGTTCCCCGACCGCACCCTGATCGAGATGGCGCGCATCAAGCCCGTCGATCTCTACGCCCTGCGAACCGTGCACGGCGTTGGAGAGCGCAAGCGCGAGGCCTATGGCGACCGGTTCGTGGCGGCCATCGCCGAATTCCTCGCGCACGAGTCAGCCGCTGCGGGGCCTCGGCGGGCCTGATGCGCTTTCGCACTCGTCTTCGCGAACGCGCATCGTGTAGGGACGGGCGCGATCCCGGAACTTGGACGGACCTCCCATCGAACAGTCTTCAGAGCCGACCGCGGTGCCGCCCCGTCAGGTCTTCTACATGCCGGGCTTCGACCCGCGCGAGCCGGAGACCTATTGGGGCCTGTTCCGGCGGGAGAGCCGGCTCGCCGCCGTTCGTCGTGGCCTGACGATCACGGTCGGCGATCCCGAGCGCACGCCGGACGGCTTGGCGCTCGATTGGGACGTCACCCTCGACGGGCAGGCCACGCGCTACACCCTGCTGCGGTGGGACGACATCGTGCGGGCTCGGTTTCCCCGTTCGAACGGGCGGCGCCTGTGGCAGGTGCCGGCGCTCTGGTGGCGGCTGCTCCGCTCCGGCTACCTCCGGCCGTTCCGGCGCGAGGCCCGGCGCTTCGCGCGTGTCATCATCGGCGTGCATCTCATCTATCTTTTCCTGATCGCTCTCAGCCTCGCCCTGGCGGTCGGGCTTGTGGCGCTCGTGCCCGCACCGGGCCGGCCGTGGGCCTTCCTCGCCGTTCCCCCCCTTGCCTACGCGGTACTCGCGCTCCTCATGCGTGTGACGCGGGGCAAGCCGTTCTACGTGGCTCACCTCGTGGACGACGCGGCCTTCACCCACGACCACGCCAGCGGCGCCGAGACGCGGATGCGCGCCCGCCTCGACCGCTTCGCCGACATCATCCGGGCGTCGGAGGGACGCGCCTCCGAGATCGTCGTGATCGGCCATTCCTCCTCGAGCTTCCTCGGTCTCGAAGCCCTGGACCGCATCCTGAACCGCGATCCGGAATTCGGCCGGCGCGGCACGCCGGTCTCCTTCGTGAGCATCGGCAGCGTCATCCCGTGGATCACACTGGACCCCCTGGCCGCAGAGACCCGCGCGGCACTCGCCCGCGTCGCCGCCTGCGACGCGATCCGCTGGCTCGACGTGCGGGCGAAGTGGGACTGGCTCTCGGTGCACAAGCGCGATCCGCTCAGCGCCTCCAAGCTTCCGGCTCCCCTCGCCCATCGCCCGATCGCGATCCATGTCCGGATCGACGATCTGATCGAGAAGCGCATCATCGCGCGGCGCAAGTGGAACCTGTTCCGCATGCATTTCCAGCTTCTCATGTCGAGCCGGGACCCGGAGGCTTTCGACTACATCGCCTTCGTGGCCGGGCATGAGCCGATCCATGTCCTGATCCGGCGCTGGCGCGACGCCGGCGAGCAGCCGAAGGGCCGCTTCGTCGAGGATTCCGCGGAGGATTAGAGCGACGCGGGCGGACCCATCCGCGATCGCATGTTGCCAGGGCGCGCCGTTCCGCTCTAGAGCCGTCACGGCCGGACCCGGAGGCGGGCCCGGCCTAAGAGGGGTCGCATGTTCCGCAACGATGTTCCGATCACCCCCGAACTGGTTCGCCAGCACGGCCTGACACCGGACGAGTACGCGCGCTTCCGCGGGCTGATCGGGCGCGACCCGACGCTGACCGAGCTCGGCATCGTCTCGGCCATGTGGAACGAGCACTGCTCCTACAAGTCCTCCCGCAAGCACCTGCGCGGCCTGCCGACCTCGGCACCGTGGGTGATCCAGGGACCGGGCGAGAACGCTGGCGTCATCGATATCGGCGACGGCCTCGCCTGCGTCTTCAAGATGGAGAGCCACAATCACCCGAGCTTCATCGAGCCCTACCAGGGCGCGACGACCGGTGTGGGCGGCATCCTGCGCGACGTGTTCACGATGGGCGCGCGGCCGATCGCGGCGCTGAACGCGCTCCGTTTCGGTTCGCCCGACCACCCGCGCACCCGCCACCTCGTCTCGGGGGTGGTCGCGGGTATCGGCGGCTACGGCAATTCCTTCGGCGTGCCGACGGTGGGCGGCGCCATGGGCTTCCATCCGCGCTACGACGGCAACATTCTCGTCAACGCCATGGCGGTGGGCCTCGCCCGCACCGACGCGATTTTCTACGCGGCCGCCACCGGCGTGGGCAATCCGATCGTTTATCTCGGCTCCAAGACCGGCCGCGACGGCATCCACGGCGCCACCATGGCGTCCGCCGAATTCGACGATGCCTCCGAGTCGAAGCGCCCGACCGTTCAGGTCGGCGACCCCTTCGCCGAGAAGCTGCTGCTCGAGGCCTGCCTCGAGCTGATGGCGTCGGGCGCCGTCATCGCGATCCAGGACATGGGGGCTGCCGGCCTCACCTGTTCGGCCGTCGAGATGGGCGCCAAGGGTGACCTCGGCGTGGAACTCCACATCGAGAAGGTGCCGGCCCGTGAGATGGGTATGAGCGCCTACGAGATGATGCTCTCCGAGAGCCAGGAGCGCATGCTCATGGTCCTGAAGCCCGGCATGGAAGCCGAGGCCGAGGCCATTTTCGTCAAGTGGGGCCTCGATTTCGCGATCATCGGGCACACCACGGATACGCTCCGCTTCGTCGTGAAGCACGACGGCGTCGTCATGGCCGACCTGCCGATCAAGGAGCTCGGCGACGAGGCCCCGCTCTACGACCGGCCGCACATCGCCAACACCCACCAGCCGATCATTGCCGCCGCGGACGTGCCCGAGACGGTCGGCAGCGCCGAAGCCTTGAAGCGCCTCGTCGGCTCGCCGGACCTGTCCTCGAAGCGCTGGGTCTACGAGCAGTACGATCATTTCATCGGCGGCAACACCGTGCAGAAGCCCGGCGGAGACGCCGCGATCGTGCGTGTCGAGGACGGCCCGCGCGGCCTCGCCATGACCGCCGACGTGACGCCGCGCTACTGCGAGGCCGATCCGGTCGAGGGCGGCAAGCAGGCCGTCGCCGAAGCCTGGCGCAACATCACGGCAGTGGGCGCCCGCCCGCTCGCCATCACCGACAACCTGAACTTCGGCAACCCCGAGAAGCCGGAGGTGATGGGCCAGCTCGTCGGCTGCCTGAAGGGCATCGGCGAGGCGTGCCTCGCCCTCGATTTCCCGGTCGTCTCCGGCAACGTCTCGCTCTACAACGAGACCAACGGTGTCGGCATCCTGCCAACCCCGACGATCGGCGGCGTCGGCGTCCTCGACGATGTCACGCGTTACGCCACGATCGACCTGAAGCGCGAGGGCGACGTCCTCGTCCTGGTCGGCGAGACCGCGGGCTGGCTCGGACAGTCCGTCTATCTCTCGGTCATCGCCGGGCGTGAGGAGGGTGCGCCGCCCCCGGTCGATCTCGCCGTCGAACGTCGCAACGGCGACTTCGTGCGTGGGCTGATCACCGCCGGCCTCGTCGACACGGTCCACGATCTGTCCGACGGCGGCCTCGCGGTGGCGCTCGCCGAGATGGCGTTGGCAGGCGGCCGTGGCGCGGCCCTGCCGGCGGTACCGGAGGGCTTGGCTGCCCATGCCTACCTCTTCGGTGAGGATCAGGCGCGCTACCTGCTGGCCGTCGACCCCGAGACCGTGGCCGATCTCCTCTACAGTGCGTCGGCGCAGGGCATTCCGGCGGGCGTCATCGGAGTCACCGGCACCGACCGTCTGACGCTGCCGCGCGGCGAGAGCATCGCGGTGGCTGATCTGCGGGACGCGCACGAGGGTTGGCTGCCGGCCTACATGGCGAGTCAGCCGGCCGGCATTCCCGCCTGAACCTCTTTCCCGATCGTCAGGAGATAACCCCATGCCGATGGATGCGCGTGAGATCGAGGCGATGATCCGCGAGGCGCTGCCCGACGCCCGGATCGAGATCAAGGATCTGGCCGGAGACGGCGACCACTACGCCGCCACCGTCCTGTCCGAGGCTTTCAAGGGGAAGACCCGGGTCGCCCAGCACCAGATGGTCTATGGCGCGCTCCAGGGGCGCATGGGGGGCGTCCTCCACGCTCTTGCGCTGACCACGGGCGTCCCCCAGGATTAAGGCGGCGTCCTTCAAGATCGAGGGGTCTCCCGGGTCGGACCACATGGAACAGCCGAGCCTCTACGACAACGACATCGTGACCTGGGCCGAGCAGCAGGCGGCTGGGGTTCGCGCGCTCGCGTCACGGCCCGAGCTGTCCAACGCCCTCGACTGGGAGAATATCGCCGATGAGATCGAGAGTCTGGGTCGATCCCAGACCCAGGGTGTCGAGAACGCGCTCATTCTCGTCCTCGTGCATGTCCTGAAATCCTCTCGGCACCCGCCGCTCAGTCGACGCGATCCTGGCGGGTCGACGTGGTCGCCTATCATCCGACGGCGCGCCGAAACTACAAGCGCTCGATGCGCCAGCGGATCGAATGGCAGGATCTATGGGCGACGGCAAAGGCGAATGCCGACGTGTCGCTCCAGCTATTCGGCGATCGGCTCGTCGACGGGGTGCCGTTCGAGCCCGAAAAACTCGTGTCCAAGACCTTCGATATGGACTGGGCGCTCGAACGCCTCGCCGCAGCCTTGGAAATGCCGGCCGACCATCACTAGATCAAGCCTTCAACGAGGATAGATACCATGACCGACGCCAACACCACGATCGAGAACGAGATCAAGTCGCAGGACGTGGTCGTGTTCATGAAGGGCACGCCGCAATTCCCGATGTGCGGCTTCTCGGGACAGGTCGTGCAGATTCTGAATTACCTCGAAGTGCCGTTCAAGGGCGTGAACGTCCTCGACGACATGGCGATCCGCGACGGCATCAAGGCTTTCTCGAACTGGCCGACGATTCCCCAGATCTACGTGAAGGGCGAGTTCGTCGGCGGCTGCGACATCACCCGCGAGATGTTCCAGTCCGGCGAACTGTACCAGTTCCTATCGGAGAAGGGCATTCCCGTGAAGGCACCGACCGCCGCCTGAAGCGGTACGCGGGACCGACGTCGAACGAGGGCGCGCGAGCGCCCTTTTTCATGTCCGGCGCCTAAGCGCACGAACATCGCCGGTGGCGCGACCGTTAACGAGGCGACAGACCTCGTCCGGGAGCGACACGAATGCGCGACGTCATCATCGTGGGTGGCGGCCCGGCCGGGCTCAACGCGGCCCTCATCCTCGGTCGCTGCCGGCGCGACGTCCTCCTCTGCGATGCGGGTACGCCGCGCAATGCGGTCTCGCCCCGGACTTGGGGTGTCTTCACCCGGGACGGCACTCCGCCCTTCGAGATGCGGGCGCGCGCCCAGGCAGACCTCGAGCGCTACGCGACGGTGGAGCGCCGCGAAGTGGCGGTGGTCAGGGCGGAACGCCAGGGGTCGGCCTTCGAGGTCGCGCTCGCCGACGGCAGCCGTGAGACCGCGCGAAAACTCATCCTCGCAACCGGCCTGCACCAGGCGCTCCCCTCGGTCGAGGGCTTCGAGGCGTATTGGGGCCACGGCGTCCATTCCTGTCCCTATTGCGACGGCTACGAGAACCGGGACCGGCCCCTTGTCGCCTATGCGCACGGACAATCGGCGAAGGGCATGGCCCTCGAACTGACCGTGTGGAGCCGCGACGTCACCCTCTGCACCGACGCTCACGCGACCGCGTTCACCGACCACGACCGGCAGCGCCTTGAGCGCCACGGGATCGCGGTCGTCGAGACGGCGATCCAGCGCCTCGAAGGCGACGGACGGCAGCCGGAGCGGCTCGTCTTCGCGGATGGCAGCACGTGCCCCTGCCACGCCGTCTTCCTGATGCCGATGCCGTGCGATCCCTCCGATCTCATCACCCAGCTCGGCTGCGATCTCAGCAGCAAGGGGACCGTTCCCACCGGCGAGTACGAGACCACCAACGTGCCGGGTCTGTTCGTGGCGGGCGATGCGTCCCGCAGGGTCCAGTTCGCCGTCGTCGCCGCCGCCGAGGGCGCCATGGCGGCGTTTGCCGCCAACACCGAGCTCCTGCGCGAGGACGTCGCCTGAGATCCCGGCGATGACACACCGCCCGCACCCGAATGTGCCCTTCAACGCCGCCTTGCTTGACCGGGAGTCAGACGCGATGTCCGTCACCGTCCATCCGCACACGCCCCGCGTCGCCGTCGCCTGCGGATGCACGCTCGGGGAGGAGGCGACCTGGGATGCACGCTTCGGAACCCTGACCTGGGTCGATGTCGAGGCCCCTACGATCTGGCGCCTGCATGCGGCGAGCGGCACCACCGAGACGTTTCCACAGGCGGAAAAGATCGGTTTCGCGCTTCTCACAGACGACCCCGACACGGTGGTGGCGGGCTTCCAGTCCGGCGCAGCGCTGCTGAACCTGAACACCGGTCGGCGCGAGGCGCTCGTGGGCGCCGACGCGGATGCGCCGGGCGTGCGACTCAACAGCGGACAGATCGGCCCGGACGGCGCCCTCTACTTCAGCACGATGGAGGATGCCGAGAGCGCGCCGAAGGGAAACTTCCACCGCTGGCACGCGGGGCGGCTTCAATCCTTCGGCGGGCCGGTCACGGTGTCGAACGGGCCCGAGATGGCGCCGGACGGCACCCGGATCTTCACGGCGGACACGACCGAGGGGCTGATCCGTGTCCACAACCTTCGCGCCGGCTCGGTCGGACTGGCATGCCCTTTCGCACAGTTCGAACCTGGTTGGGGCAAGCCGGATGGACTGACGGTGGATGCCGAAGGTTGTCTCTGGGTCTGCCACTACGGCGGATCACGGATCACCCGCTTCGATCCGCAGGGACGCATCGAGCGTGTGCTGCCGGTCCCGACAGCACTGGTGACGAAATGCGCCTTCGGAGGCGCCGACATGACGACGCTCTTCATCACCACAGGGGCACGTGATCGCGACCCCTCCCTCGACCCGATGGCGGGGCATCTGTTCGCGGTCGAGGCCGGCGTTCCGGGCGTTCCCGCAAACCTCTATCGACCTCCTCGAACACTGTAATCAGGTGCGATCCCGCACTGCATTCATCGGCAGCGCGGTGCAAACATAAATGGACGGTAAATAACCGCAGGGTTTCGGAACGGATTGCCGATATCCCCGTTATCTGCCAATGACAGGCTCTGACGCCCCGATCGGGGGCCTCATAGGGCCTTGGGTCCGGTGGCCACCATGCCTGTGTTCGAAGCCAAGAATCTCGACTCCGACTATGAGGGCTTCGCCTTCCTGGCGGCTATCCTGCATCCGTCGGCGGAGGCCCAGACCAGGGCTCTGACCCATGGCCGCAACCGGGCGTCGCGTGGCGGAATGATCGTCGATCCGATGACGATCGAGCCGCGTTTTCCGGTCCGCTCCGCCGAAGCCGAGATCGAGACACAGGGCTCTTAAGCCCCTCGATGGCTACCAAGCCTGGGGGGTGATCGTCCCCTGCTTGGTCACGACGACCCAGGCCTTGCCCCTGCGCTCGATGGTTTCGATCCGTCCGGCACCCGGGACGGTATCGCCCAAGCCGACCTCGACCAGTCGGTGCTTTCGGTCCTCCAGTACGGCAATCCCGTCATAGACTTCCCGCACGGCCCAATTTTCGTTCGGTGCGGGTTTCGGCTTTTCGGGGATCGTACCGGTCTCCGTCGGCTCGAGCGTCGTCTTGCTAGCCTGGGGCGCAGGAGCGGCCGGTGTCGGCGCGACAACTCGCTTTTCCACCTGGGCCGTCAGGCTCGCCAACCGTCCGGTCTGTTCTTTCTCCGCCTGTTCGAGACGGTCGCCCATGACGGTGATTTTGGTCCCGAGCGATTGCTCGGCGCGGCCGAGGCGCTCGGCGAGGCTCGCGTTGCGCGTCTTGGCTTCCGAGCGCGCGGCGTCGGCATTGTCTTGGATTTGGGCTAGGCTCTTGCCCAGCCGCTCGGTCTGGCGCTCGGACTCCGTCCGAATCGCCTCGACCTGCTGACGCAGCTGCCCAAGCATCTCGGCACTTTCACTTCCGCGGGGCGCCGTCAGGCCCATCGCGGCCGCCCCGATCAGGGCGCCGAGACCGAGAGCGGCCGCCGATA
>NZ_JAQGKL010000181.1 GCF_028290105.1 Methylobacterium sp. | reverse complement strand
GTGCAGGCGCGGATAGACAGCCCGGACCTCGGCGGCGAGGCGGCGGATCTCGGCCTGCGACGCGAGATCGGCGACGAAGGCATCCACCACGGCCCCCGGGACCGCCGAACGAATGCGCGCGGCGGCGGCCCGGGTTCGCAGCGCGTCCCGGCCGACGAGGCCGACGCGGGCGCCGGCCCGCGCGAGGCCGAGCGCCGTCTCGGTGCCGATGCCGGAGGTCGCCCCCGTGACGAGGGCGATCCGATCCCGCATCGGCGCGCCTACGCGCAAGCTAGAACACCGCCTGCCCGATGGCGAAGGCGACGATCACGATCACAACCGCCACCACCAGGAACAGGCCGAACAGGATGCGGGCGAGGGAGCCGGCGCCCGAGGCGATGCCGGTGAAGCCGAGGCCGCCCGCGACCAGGGAGATCACGAAACAGATGAGGGCCCATTTCAACAGGGTCATGCGCGTTACTCCCACTCCCGGAACCGAGCGATAACAGTCGTGAACCGCAAGCGTTCCGCCAAAGCTCGGCTGTTTCGCGCGTGTCAGTGCGGGGCCGCCGCGGCGGGGCTCGGCGGGGGTCCGGCGCGCTCCAGGAGGACCTGCGCCAGGGCGTGATAGAGCCCCTCGCAGCAGACCGCCTTCGAGACCGCGTCGGCGATCAGAGCCGCCACCATGAGGGGGATCATCAGGGCGTGGTCCTGGGTCATCTCGGTGACGATGACGAAGGCGGTGATCGGCGCCTGCAGGGCCCCCGTCAGGTAGGCGACCATGCCGACGAGGACGAGGGCCGCCACCGGCACATCGGCGAACAGGCCCTGGACGGCGGCCCCGAGGCCGGCCCCGACGCTGAGGGAGGGGGCGAACAACCCGCCCGGAATGCCGCTGATCGCCGAGAGCAGGGTCGCCAGGAACTTCAGGGGAGTGAAGTCGAGGGGCGCCTGCGACGTGCCGTGCAGGAGGGCGCGGGCCTCCTCGTAGCCGGTGCCGTAGACGGCGCCCCCCGAGGCGAGGCCGCAGAGGGCGACGCCGAGTCCGCAGGCCGCCGCGAACGGGATCGGGTGACGGGCGAGGGCCGCCCCGAGGCGCCCCGGCAGGCCGCGCGCGAACAGGATGACGATGCGGGCGAACCCGCCCCCGGCGAGCCCGCCGACGGCCCCGAGCACCGGCACGGCGAGCCATCCCGGCCCGAAGGGCAGGGCGGCATCGGAGGTGCCGAAATAGGTGTAGTTGCCAGTCAGCGCGAGGGCGGTGAGCCCGGCCGCCACGATGGCGGCGACGATGAGCCCCCCGGTGCGCGCCTCGTAGGCCCGGCCGAGCTCCTCGATGCCGAAGACGATGCCGGCGAGGGGCGTGTTGAAGGCGGCCGCCACCCCCGCAGCCCCGCCGGCGAGGATCAGGCCCGGCATCCGCTCCGGCGTCAGGTGCCCGGCCGCCGCCATGATCGCGGCCCCTACCTGCACGGTCGGCCCCTCGCGCCCCGTGGAAGCGCCGAAGAGCAGGCCGAGGCTCATCACCACGATCTTGCCGGCCGCGACCTTGAGCGAGACGAGCGACCGGCGCAGGGCGGCCTGCCCGGTCTGGCGCGCCGCGATCACCTGCGGGATGCCCGAGCCCTGCGCGTTCGGGAAGACCGTGCGGGCGAGCCAGGCGCAAAGCCCGAACCCCGCCGGGGTGATGCCGAGGGCGAGCCACGGCGACAGTGCCAGGACCTGGCGGAAAGCCCCCTGCGCCGCATCGGCGAGATGCGCCATGAGCACCGCGGCGAGGCCGACGCCGACGCCGCCGACGAGGAACAGCAGGCGGTGCCGCCACAGGCCGAAGGCGTCGCGGCCGGCCCCGCGCAGGCGCCGCATGCCCGGCCGGATCTTTCCAGACAAGGTCTTTCGCGACAGGACCTTTCGAGACAGGACCTTGCCGTACAACACCCGGGCGTGGCGGACGAGGCGGGTGCGGGGCATCGGTACCGGAGCGTGGCGGAGGAGGGATCCGGCGGGTCAGGCAAGGGCCGTACCCGGCCTCCTACGTCGACCCCTTCGCCTCCGCCCGGCAGAGGGCGTCGACGGTCTTGAGATAGGCCTTGGCGTCGAACTTCCGCAGGGAATTCTCGCTCTGGTAGCGCACCGTCCCGAAGATCTTGCGCCGGGCCCAGGGGCGGTCGTGCAGCCCGTAGACCCAGGCGACGTTGGTGAAGGAATTCGCGTCGCGCCCGTCGAGGAAGTAGCGGTTGTTGAGGCGCAGGGTCCGCCTGAACCCCTCTTCGGGGGAGGGCGACCATTCGAGGATCTTCTTACCCCAGTACATGCGCAGGTGGTTGTGCATGTAGCCGGTCTCGCGCATCTCGGCCTGGGCGGCGTTCCAGTAGATGTCGTGGGTGCGGCCCTCGGCGAGTTCCGCCTCCGTGTAGGTCTGCGGCCGGGGATCGTCGGCCTGCTCGGCCAGCGTCTTGCGCGCCCATTCGGGCACCGCGCGGGCGTAGTCGTCGTAGCCCTCCGTGTACTCGACGTGGTTCATCGCCAGTTCGCGGCGCACGACGACCTCCTCGACATAGGCCGCCCGGTCCTCCTGGCCGCCCGTCTTGGCGGCGCGCACCGCCAGCACGATCTCGACGGGCGAGATCTGCCCGAAATGCAGGTAGGGGCTCATGTGCGAGGCCGCCCCGGCCTCCGGCCGGTTGCGGTCGCTGCCGTAATCGGCGAACGGGCCGGCGAGATAGGCGGCGAGGCGCCGGCGCGCCTCGGTCTCGCCGCCGGTGAAGCGGCGCACGGGCGCGACGACCCGGTCGAGGGTCATGCCGGCCAGCACCGCCTCCGGATCGGCGATGTCGACCTCGCAGGCCGGCAGGCCGGACCCGGCCCGATGCTTCACCTTGCGGGCGGCGAGCGGCGCCACGTAGTCGTCGAGGTGCTTGTGCAGCTTCGGGCGCAGGGTGCGGGCGGCGTATTCGTGCTTGCCCGAGACGACCTCGACGGGCACCACCACGTCACCCTCGACCTGCACGATCCGGGTCTCGACGCCCGCGAGGATCTCGCCGTACCAGCGCTTCTGGATCGCGAGGTAGCCCCGGTCGAGCACGAGCAGCGCGGCGGCGTCCGCCAGTTCGATGGCGATTTCGGCGGGCGAGGCCTTGCGCAGGCAGAAGCCGATCCCGCGCGCCGCGAGGCCGGCCGCCGCATCGGCGAGCCCCTGGAGCAGGAAGGCGTAGTGCCGGGCATTGGCCTCGGGAAAGCCGTTGGCCCCGTCGAGCAGGCCGAAACAGGCGAGCACGGGCAGGCCGAGCCGGTTGGCCTCCTCGATCGCCAGTTCCAGGGCCGGGTTGTTGTGCGCGCGATTCGCCTGCTGCAGGAGATAGAGCACGTAGCGCCCGTCATCCCGGGGCGGGACGTCCTTGAGAATCCGAATCCGTCCCGCCTGAATCGCCATTCGTCACCGCCGTTCCTGAGTCGTGATGCAAGGTAGAGCGGCCGTTGCCTTCGGCAGCCATGACGGGGCGGGTTTACGCAGAAACGCGGACCCGCGGCGATTTCCGCGAACGCGAACGCTCGCCGATGAGCCTATGAAACCTGAATTCGATCAGAGCTTTGACAAGGTTTCGACATGCACCGGCCCGTCTCCGCGTCGCGAGCATTGGCCGCTGCTTGGCCTGCGTCATTTTGGATACAGAAATCGGGCAATCGGCCTCGGGTCGAGAAAAGCGACAGAAGCGCTGCCCTAACCACCTTGCATTTCCGTGGGAGAGGATCAGATTGTGCATTGCGGGAACGCGATGGCGTCGCGGTCCCGCTGCCCTCCTTGGGCGTTTCCTCCCTAGACTTCGGGCCGCTCTTCGGAGCGGCCTTTTTTCTGTGCCGAACCCGTCATCCACGGGCGCGGGCGCGGATCATGAAGTTGTCGTAGGTGTATTCCGCCACCTGGAACCAGAGGTATTCCTCGTTCCGGAACGTCTTCATCGCCTCGTAGATGCGCTTGAAGTCGGCGTTCTTGGCGCCGATCTCGCCGTAGACGTCGTTGGCGGCCTTGAGGGCGGCTTCCATCACCTCCTGGGGGAAGGGCCGCAGCTGCGCGCCGCCGGCCACGAGGCGCCTCAGGGCACGGGGATTGCGCGCGTCGTACTTGGCCTGCACGTCGGCATGGACCTGGGCGGCGGCCGCCTGCAGGATCGCCCGGTAGGCCTTCGGCAGACCCTTCCAGGCCTCGGCATTGAACCAGAGGTGCAGCATCGCGCCACCCTCCCAGAAGCCGGGATAGTGGTAGACCGGCGCGACCTTCTGCAGGCCGAGCTTCTCGTCGTCGTAGGGGCCGATCCATTCCGCGGCGTCGATGGCCTTCGATTCGAGGGCGCCGAACATGTCGGGCCCCGGCGTCCCCTGCGGCACGACGCCGAGCTTGGCCAGCACCTGCCCGCCGAGGCCCCCGACCCGGAGCTTCAGGCCCTGGAGGTCGGCGAGCGCCTTCACCTCGCGGCGAAACCACCCGCCCATCTGAGCGCCGGTATTGCCCGCCGGCAGGGCGACGAGGCCGTGCCTGGCGAAGATCTCGCCGAACAGGTCGGACGCCCCGCCCTGGAGCCACCAGGCGCTCTGGCCCCGGGCGTTGAGCCCGAAGGGCAGGGCGCAGGCCAGCGCGAAGGTCGGGTCCTTCGGTAACCCGAGGGTCGCCGGGCCGTAGCCCATCTCGACGGTGCCGGCCGCGACCGCATCGAGGAGGCCTTCGGCGGGCACCGGCTCGCCGGGACCGGAGGGCTGGATCTGGAAACGCCCGTCGGTGGCCTCCGCGACGATGCGGGCCAGCATCTCGGTGGCGCCGAACAGGATGTCGAGGTTCTTCGGATAGGCGCAGGCGAGGCGCCAGCGCAGGTCCGGCGCGCCCTGGGCACGGACGGGGCCGGCGAGCACGGCCGCCGCGCCGCCGAGGCCGGCGGAGAGGAGAGCACGGCGCCCCGGGGCGGGGCGCGCGGAGGATGGGGGCATGACGCCTCGCTGAAAGTTCCCGGTTCGTCCCGTGAACGCGCCGGCCGGGCCGGGGTGCGGCCATGGGGTTCGCGGTTCACGAACGACGAAGCGCCGGAAACGATCCCGAAACGGCCGCGACCGGGGACGCGAACGGGTCTGCGCGAGAGCCACGTGAGAGCCACGTGAGGGCTACTTGGCGTAGCTGAAAGTCCCGTCGTTCCAGACGTAGAGCACGTAGCCCTGAGCGGTGACGTCGCCCTTGGCGTCGAAGCCCACCGGGCCGAGCACGAGGTCGAAGCGCTCGGTGTGCAGCGTGGCGGCGATCCGTTTCGAGTCCGTCGTGTGGGCGAAATCGCCCGCCGCCACGAGGGCCTGGAGCGCGGCGTAGCCGTAGACGGTGGAGCCCTCGGGCTCGGCGCCCTCCGCCTTGAAGGCCGCGACCACGGCGGCGGCCTCGGGCTTGCGGCGCGGGTCGAGGTAGAAGGTCATCAGGACGCCGTTGCTGGCCGGGCCCGCGATGGTGGAAAATTCCTGGGTGGCAATGGCGGAAGTGCCGAACCATTGCGGCTTGAAGCCCCGCTCGGCCGAGATCCGCACGAGGCGGCCCATCTCGCGGGCGTCGCCGCCGTAATAGGCCACCGCGATGCCGGCGTCCCGGAGGCGGTCGGCCAGGGCCGCGTCGTCGGCGTCGCCGGCCGAAAACGCCGTGGCCACCGCCTCGTTGATGCCGATGCGGTTGAGGTTTTCCTTGGTGGCGGCGGCGAGGTTGCGCGAGCCCGGGGTCAGGTCGTTGAGGATCGCGATCTTCTTGTCGCGAAACCGCTCGGCGAGCACGGTCGCCGAGAGCTTGGCCTGGTCGTCGTCGCGCCCGCAGACGCGGAAGATCGTCGGCAGGCCCCGGTCGGTGAGCTTGGCGGCCACCGAGGCCGCGGTGATCATCACCGTGCCGTTGGCGGCATAGATCTCGGAGGCCGCGAGGGACGCGTTGGAGCAAACGTGGCCGACCACGAGGCGCACGCCCTGCGCCGCGTAATGGTTGGCCACCGCCACGGCCTTGTTGGAATCGCAGGCATCGTCCTGCACGTCGAGCACGATGGTCTGGCCGTCGAGACCGCCCCGGGCATTCGCGTCGCGGGCCGCCGCCTGGACGCCGCGCAGGACCTGTTCGCCCACGCTCACATAGGCGCCCGAGCGCGGGACCGCGACGCCCACGACCACGTCGGCACGGGCCTCAACGACGCAGAACGCCTCGCTGGCGCAGAGAACCAAACCGCCGGCCAGCCCGAAGAAGGCGCCTGCGAGCCCGGATCGCCGGGCCGCGCGTCTGAACCTCATGCCGCCCCGTCTCACGCCTCGTTCGACCTCGCGAAGAATATAGGCGGATCGGCCCTGAAGGGCGAGCCGCCCAGGTCCGACGCCGCTCGGCGCGGTCGAACCGTGGCAGCCCTGCGGGATGACGCGCGAGAACGCAAGGGGCGAGCCGCGCGGCGGTCGGCTCCGGGCGGCCGCCGCGCGGACCCGCCTTACCGCGCGACGCCGTACACGGACGCACCGGCGGTGACCGGCGCAGTGACGGTGGAGAAGACGGATAGGACCTTCTGGACTTCCGTGAAGGGCGCGTTCGAGACGTAGACGAGGTCGCGGTTGCGCATGCGGAAGGCCTGGGTCAGGAACAGGCTGTTGGGGTCGCGCATGT
>NZ_JAQGKL010000178.1 GCF_028290105.1 Methylobacterium sp. | reverse complement strand
GCCGAAGCTGTCGTCCGTGAAGGTCTCCGGCTTCAGGCCGCGCAGGGCGCCCGTGTTGCCGATCAGGGCCTGGATCGGCTGGCCCGTGGCGGCGAGGATGCGGCGCACCACCGGGTAGGCCTCGGGGTGCACGCCCGAGGCGTCGAGGGGGTCGGCCCCATCGCGGATGCGCAGGAAGCCGGCGGCGAGTTCGTAGGCCTTGGGGCCGAGCCCCGCCACCTTCTTCAGGCTGGCGCGGCTGCGGAACGGGCCGTTGGTGTCGCGGTGGACGACGATGTTGCCCGCCACCCGCGCGGTCAGGCCCGAGACGCGGGCGAGCAGCGGGGCGGAGGCGGTGTTCACGTCGACGCCGACGCCGTTCACGCAATCCTCCACCACCGCATCGAGGGAGCGCGCGAGCTTCCCCTCGGCGAGATCGTGCTGGTACTGCCCGACGCCGATGGCCTTGGGCTCGATCTTCACGAGTTCGGCCAGCGGATCCTGCAGGCGCCGGGCGATGGAGACCGCGCCGCGGATCGTCACGTCGAGGTCGGGCAGTTCGGCGCTGGCATAGGCCGAGGCCGAGTAGACGGATGCGCCGGCTTCCGAGACCATGACCTTGGTGAGCGTCAGCTCCGGCTGCTTGGCGATGAGCTCGGCGGCGAGCCTGTCGGTCTCGCGCGACGCGGTGCCGTTGCCGATGGCGACGAGTTCGACCCGGTGCGCCCGGCAGAGCCTGGCCAGCGCCATCAGGGCGCCGTTCCAGTCGCGGCGCGGCTCGTGCGGGTAGATCGTGTCGGTGGCCACCACCTTGCCGGTGGCATCCACCACCGCGACCTTCACGCCCGTGCGAAAGCCGGGGTCGAGCCCGAGGGTCGGGCGCGCCCCGGCGGGGGCGGCGAGCAGGAGGTCGCGCAGGTTGCCGGCAAACACCGTGACGGCGCCGGCCTCCGCCACCGTCCAGAGGCGGGCGCGCAGGTCCGTGTCGATGGTGGGCTTGAGGCGGGTGCGCCAGGCGCGCCGCACGCTCTCCATCAGGAACGCGTCCCCCGGCCGGCCCTGGTTGCGGATGCCGAAGGTTTTCGCGATGCGCAGTTCCTGGCTTGAGGGCTGGCCCTTCACAGGCTCGTCGCCCACCGCGTCGGCGATGGCGAGGTCGAGCACCTCCTCCTTCTCGCCCCGGAACAGGGCGAGGATGCGGTGCGAGGGCAGCTTCACCAGGGGCTCGCTGAAGTCGAAGTAATCGGCGAATTTTTCGCCCGACGCCGCCTTGCCGGCCTTCACCGTGGCGACCATTCGGCCGCGCTGCCAGCCGCTCTCGCGCAACGACCCCACCAGTTCCGGGTCCTCGCTGAAGCGCTCGATCAGGATCGCGCGCGCCCCCTCCAGCGCGGCCTCGACGTCGGCGACGCCCTTGGCCGCATCGACGTAAGCCTTGGCCGCCGCCTCCGGCCCCTGGTCGGGCCGGGCGAGCAGGGTCTCGGCCAGGGGCCCGAGCCCGGCCTCGCGGGCGATCTGCGCCTTGGTCCGGCGCTTGATCTTGAAGGGCAGGTAGAGGTCCTCCAGCCGCGCCTTGGTGTCGGCGGCGAGGATGCGGACCTTGAGGCCGGCCTCGAGCTTGCCCTGCGCCTCGATCGCCTCCAGCACCGCCGCGCGGCGCGCCTCGAGGTCGCGCAGATAGGCCAGGCGCTCCTCCAGGGTGCGCAACTGCGTGTCGTCGAGGGTGCCGGTGACCTCCTTGCGGTAGCGGGCGATGAACGGCACCGTCGCGCCGTCGTCGAGGAGGTCGACGGCGGCCTTCACCTGCCAGTCCGCGACGCCGAGTTCGGCCGCAAGCTTCGTGTTGATGGTGGCCATGAGGCAACTCCCGCTGGGGCCGGGTGTCTACAGGCCGCCGCGCGGCGTGGTCAAACCCGCGCCCCGCCTGCCTCGCCGGGTAGCGCCGACCCAGTTTTCCGATGGAGCATTGGCGGGCCGACATCGGAAGAGGAGCCCAATATTCGATCATTTATCATAATATTCGAAGATTGATAAATTTCTCGAATCAACTTAACTGTCACGCCGCTGGGCCACAACGAAGTGTTCGCAGCACCCATGCCAATGGAGGCTCGAATGCGTTTACTGACAACGCTTGCGGCGGCATTTGTCATTGCCACGGCCGCATTTGCGATCACGATGCTGACGCGACCGCCGGTTTCGCAGGCACGCGCCATTTCGACGATCGACACCTACGCGCTGACCCTCGGTGCCAACCCGGCGGACGCGCAATCCTACGAATGCGAGTAGGCACGTGCCAGGAGAAAAGCCTGCCCCCTCCGCGTTTCGGGTGCACGACAGATCCCGTTGACGACATGCCGGCTCTCAGGCCGGCATGTCCCAGGTCTCGGTCAGCACCGTACCGCCGAGGGCGAGGCGCGCGCGCAGGATCACGTCGCCCGCCGGCATCGGCGCGGGCGGGCGCCATTCCACGTAGAGGCGCCAGCCGCCGGTCTGGGGTACGAACTCCAGGAACGGATCGACCATCGTGCCGGCACTGGCCGAGACGTCGGCGCTCACGGCCGCGTTCCGGTCGGCGGGCAGGCCCGGCCCCTCGAAATCGACCACGTAGAGGCGCCGCCCCGGGCTCGGTGGGGTCGTCGGGCGCAGGCGCTCGGCGGAGCCGACCCGGGTTGAGACGACGCGGGCCAGCGCCCCCGGGACCACGGGCACCGGCTCGGCGTCCACCGTGGTCAGGGTGTAGCGCACGGACCGTTCCGTCCCGGCCGGCACGGGGTCCGCCGGCACGAACGCCGCCACGATGTTGTCCATGTACTCCTCGCGCGACGGGATCTCGAAGAGCTGGACCGCGCCGCGCCCGAACCCCGTCTCCGGCGTCACCCAGAGGCCGGGGCGCGCCTCGTGCCGGGCCTGCACGTCGAGATAGGCGGGAAAGTCGCGCTCGCGCTGGAGCAGGCCGAAGCCCTCCAGCGGGTCGACGCCGAAGGCCGAGATCTGGGGATGCGCCCGGCCGTTGGTCAGCGGCCGCCAGAGCCGCTCGCCCCGCGTCACCACCGCGAGCCCGTCGGAATCATGCACCTGGGGCCGAAAGTCGTCGAACGGCTCCGACCTGCGCGCGCCCGGCCCGTTCGCCCCGTGCAGGAACATGCTGGTGAGCGGAGCCAGGCCCAGCCGGTCGAGGGCGACGCGCGGGTACAGGGCCGCCTCCACCCGCATCACCGACGGGTCGCCGGGAGCGACCTCGAAGCGGTAGGCCCCCGCGAGGCTCGGTGAATCGAGCTGCGCCCAGATCTCGATCGTGCGCGCTTCGGCCTCGGGCTCGCAGATCCAGAAGGCGGTGAAATCGGGAAACTCCTCCGCGCCGGGGCCACCGGTGCGGATCGCGGCGCCGCGCGCCGAAAGGCCGTATTCCTGGCCAAAGCCCCGCAGCCGGAAATACGAGGCGCCGAGGAAGACCAGGAATTCGTCCTGGTTTCCCGGGGCGTTCGCGTCGAAGGCCACGTGCAGCCGGAAACCGGCAAAGCCGAGATCGGGGGGAAAGGCCTGTCCCTTCAGGTCTGGCCCGAGGTCGAACAGGTCCGAGGCGTAGGGAATCGGTCGGGCCGGGCCCCCGCGCGGCTGCAGGAAGAGCGAAACACGCTTGCGCTGCAGGAAGCCGCGATGGAACAGCTGGGCCGAGAAGTAGCGGCCGAGGCGTGGGCTGGCATCCGGCCGGAAGGTGATGGCCCGGTAGCCATCGTAGGAGAGCCCGGCCAGCGCCGGGGGCAGGTCGTCGGCCGGGGCTTGGTAGGGGTTGGCGGCGAGCACGCGCGCCTTCGCCTTCACGCCCTCGAATGTTATGGGCTCCGATGCTGCGGGGCTCTGGGCCGCGAGGTCCTGGGCCGCAGCGTGCGTTCGGCCAGCATTCAGATCGTGCGCACTAGGAAGGATCATCCCCACGGCCACGCTGAGCGTGGTCCGCAGGGCCCGCCGCCGCGAGACGAATTCGGCCTGTCCGGGTTCTCCAAAACCCTCGCCATCGCCCATCTGCTTCCTTTCGCCGGCCGGTTCCGGTGAGGGATCACGGTGTCCCCTCTCCTTCGAGTTCGCCGCGCCCCATGTCCCAAAGACTCGCGTCCAACAGGTTGTCGCACGACGCCCCGGTGGCTGACATCCCGGGTCCGGCGGAATTCTCGAGTCGGGCGCCGCGCTCGTACCTGGCACGCCGGCTGATGCTGGCCCTGCCCCCGCTCGCCCTCGGTGGCGTCGTCACGGCCCTGGCGCTCGCCGCCTACGGAACGCCGTCCGGCCTTCTCGGCGGTCTGGTGCTCGTGCTGTTCGCCCTCGTGATGACCTGGCAGGCCTTCGTCGCCTGGCAATACGTCTACGGCCTCGTCGCCACGGCGTTCGGGGACCGGGCGAAATCCGCCCTGGAACGCCGCTCCCTCACCGTACCGGCGGAAGCCTCGGGCCTGAGCCGCACGGCCGCATTGGTCGCGATCCACGCCGAGGATGCGGTGGCGGTGTTCGCGGCGCTTCGCGTCATGGCCCGCTCGCTCCAGCGGGCCGGGGGCAACGGCGGCGACATCGACATCTTCGTCCTTTCCGACACCCGCGACGGCGCCATCGCGGCGGTGGAGGAGCATGAATTCCGGCGCATCGAGGACTGGACCCGCCGCAACGGCCCCGGCCTGCCGCGTGTCCGCTACCGCCGGCGCCAGGACAATGTGGGCCGCAAGGCGGGTAATATCGCGGAGTTCTGCAAGACCTACGGCGCGGAATACGACTTCATGATCGTCCTCGACGCCGACAGCCTGATGACCGGCAGCGCCATGCGCCGCCTCGCCCGGCTGATGGAGGAGAGCCCCCGCGTCGGCCTGATCCAGACGGTGTCCTACGCCACCGGCCGCGACACCCTGTTCGCCCGCATCCAGCAATTCGCCGTGCGGCTCTACGCGCCGCTGGCGATCCGCTGCCTGGAGACCTGGCAGGGGCCGGACGGGAGCTACTGGGGCCACAACGCGATCGTGCGGGTCGCGGCCTTCGCGGACAATGCCGAACTGCCGGTGCTGCCGGGCAAGGCGCCTCTCGGCGGCGAGATCCTCTGCCACGACATCGTCGAGGGGGCACTCCTGCGCCGTGCCGGCTGGGAGGTCTGCCTGCTGCCGGAGATGGGCGGCACCTGGGAGGAGATGCCGACGAACCTCGTCGATCTCCTCGGGCGCGAGCGCCGCTGGTGCCAGGGCAACATGCAGCACCTGCGCGTGACCGCGATGCCGGGCCTGCGGCCCGCCAGCCGCTGGCACCTCATCGTCGGCATCCTCTCCTACATGGCCTGCCCGCTCTGGGTCCTGTTCCTCGGCCTCGCCACGCTTCAGGCGGCGCGGACCGGCGATCTCGGCCTCCTCGGCTACGGCCTCACCGGCTCGAACGCCGCCGCCCACGCGCTCGGTGCCCTGGTGGTCACGATCCTGGCCCTGCCGAAGCTCCTCAGCCTCGGCCACGTGCTCGTCTCGGCCGAACGCCGGGCCGCCTTCGGAGGCACCGCCTCGCTCCTCAAGAGCGCCGCCCTGGAGCAGCTCGTCTGGGTCCTGCTCTGGCCGGTGATGACCCTGTTCGCGGCGGGCGCCGTCGCCACCACCTTCATCGGCCGCGTGGTGCGCTGGGACGCGCAGGTGCGCGACGACCGCCGGGTGCCCTGGGCGGAAGCCGCCCGGCTCCAGGTCGACACCCTCGTGGCGGGCGCCCTGCTCGTGGCCGGCCTGCTCTATGCGGGCAATCCCTGGCTCGCCCTCTGGATGGCGCCGGTGGCCCTGGGGCTGCTGTCGAGCCCGGCGCAGAGCGTGCTCACGAGCAGCACGCGCCTCGGGCGCCGCTCGCAGGCGCGGGGCCTGTTCCTCACGGTGGACGATACCGCTCGCGCGCCCGAGCTCACCGCCCTCGCCCAGTCCCGGGGCGGGGCGCCGGAGCCCGGCCGCGAGCGGTTGCAGCCGGCCTGGATCGCCGACGAAGTGCCGGCCTCGTCGACCTGACGCCTGGCGATTACCGGTCGTTGAGCACCTTGATCGGGTCCGTCCGCTGGGCCGGGCTCGGCTCTTTGGTGGCGCTGCTGGTGCCTTTCCCCGCGTCGGTGTCATCGGCCTTCTTCGGAAGGCCGGTGCCGCTGGCGAGTTCGAGGCAGGTCACCATCTCCACGTAGGAGGGGAAGCCGCCGGCCTCGAACTGCTTCTCGCACTGGCGCTTGGCGGCCGGCGTGAACTCGTTCCAGCGCCGCTTGACCTCGTCGTGCGAGGCGCGCTCGGAGCGCAGGCAGCCCTCCTGGCTCGCATTGTCGCTGACGCCCGCCGAGGCCGCCGATTGGCAGGTCCGCGCGATGTTCAGTTCCGGCGGTCCGCCCTCGGCATGGGCCGGGGCGCCGAGGAGGAGCAGGGCGAGCGCTCCGGTGAGGGGCGTGAGCTTCGTCATGGCGGAAGTCTTTCGGCGAGCGACGTGGTCGCCGCGTCAACGCGCGAGACCGCTTGGCCGCACCACGCGAAAATTCACGCGCTCCGCAACGCCGCGTCGAGGTCGGCGAACAGGTCGTCCACCGCCTCGATCCCGACGGAGAGGCGCAGGAGATCGGGCGGGCACGGGGAATCCGGCCCCTCCACCGAGGCGCGATGCTCGATCAGGCTCTCGACGCCGCCGAGGGAGGTCGCCCGCTTCCACAGCCGCACCCGCGCCGCCGTGGCAATGGCCGCCGCCGCGCCGCCCTCGACCCGGATCGACAGCATGAAGCCGAAGCCGCCCTCCATCTGCCGGGCCGCCACCGCGTGGCCGGGATCGTCGGGCAGGCCGGGATAGAGCACGTGCGAGATGCGTGGATGCGCCTGGAACCGGCGGGCGAGTTCGGCCGCGCCGGCCGATTGCGCCGCCACTCGGAGGTGCAGGGTGCGCAGCGAGCGCATCAGCAGGTAGGCCTCGAACGGCCCGAGGATGGCCCCGCCCCCCGACCGGATCGTGACGATACGCGCCCAGAACGGGTCCGCCGCGGCACCCGCGAGCACGCCCGCGACCACGTCGGAATGGCCGTTGAGGATCTTGGTGGCCGAGTGCATGACGATGTCGGCGCCGAGTGTCAGGGGCCGGGTGTGGATCGGCGAGGCAGCGGTGGAATCGACGGCGAGTCGCGCTCCGGCCGCGTGGGCGATGCGGGCGGCTTCCGCGATGTCGGTGATCGTCCAGAGCGGGTTGCCGGGGGTCTCGATCCAGACGAGCTTCGTCGCGCCGGGGCGGATCGCGCGCTCCAGGCTGGCGGGATCGTCCATGTCGACGAAATCGACCGCGATCTGGCGGCGCGGCATCTCGGTGGCGAGCCAGCGCTTCAGGCCCCAGTACATCACGCGGGGCGCCACCACGTGGTCGCCGAGTTCGAGCGCCGTGAACACGGCTGTGGCCGCCGCCATGCCGGAGCCGAACAGCAGGGCGCCGGCCCCCGCCTCCTCCAGCATCGCCAGCACGCCTTCGGCCTCGCGCACGGTGGCGTTGTCGGGCCGGGCATAGGAGAAGCCCGAACTGTAGCCGTTGTCGGGATCGCGCAGGAAGGTGGTGGCGACATGCAGCGGCGCCACCACCCCCCGGGTCACGGGGTCGACATGGCCGAGCGCCTGGGCGGCGAGGCTGCGCTTCGAGGGCGTCGGCGCGTTCGGGTCTGACATGGGGCCTGTCCGTGAGGTCGGAGTTCGATTGACCGGCCCTTGCAGACCGGTGCAGGGACCGCAAGTTGAAGCGTCGAGCGCCGCACCCGGTCGACAGAAGAAGGAAGTTCGTTCGTCATGTCCCGCGCGCCCGCCTCGTCACCCGGCCATGTCCCCAGTGAGCCCGCCCTTGCCCTGCCCTGGCGGCTCGCGGTGGCGATCCTGCCCGTGGTGCTGACGGCCTTTCTGGGCTCGGCCGCGACGGGTCCGAACATCGAGGGCTGGTACGCGGGCCTGGCGAAGCCGGTCTTCAACCCGCCGAACTGGGCGTTCCCGGTGGCCTGGACGATCCTCTACGCGATGATCGCGTGGTCGGCCTTCCGGCTCCTGGGCGCCAAGCCCCGCACGGGCCCGACGGTGGGGGCGTGGCGGCTGGCGCTCGCCGCCTTCGGGGCGCAGCTCGCCCTCAACGCCGCGTGGACGCCGACCTTCTTTGCCG
This sequence comes from Methylobacterium sp., assembly GCF_028290105.1. Classification (GTDB taxonomy): domain Bacteria; phylum Pseudomonadota; class Alphaproteobacteria; order Rhizobiales; family Beijerinckiaceae; genus Methylobacterium. Next base: position 4,198 of record NZ_JAQGKL010000178.1, on the reverse strand, counting down.
CCCACGCGCTGGGCGCCGCCCTGGTGGTGTCCGGCGCGATGCTGGTGATGATCCTCTGGACCATCCGCCTGTCCTGGCGCTTCGACAGGCTGGCGGCTTGGCTGCTGGTTCCCTACGCCGCCTGGGTGAGCTTCGCGACCGTTCTCACCGGCGCGATCTGGCACCTGAACTGAGAGGCTATTCCGCCGCCTCGACGAACACCGTGCCGGCGCGCGGCAGGTCGAGGGTGTCCCAGGTCTCCGCCAGGGCCGCCGTCAGCTTGGCGATGCGGGCGTCGTCGTGGAAGGGCGAGGGGGTGATGCGCAGGCGCTCGGTGCCGCGCGGCACGGTGGGGTAGTTGATCGGCTGGATGTAGATGCCGTGGTGCTCGAGGAGGTGGTCGGCCGCCGCCTTGCAGAGTTCCGCATCGCCCACCATCACGGGCACGATATGGGTGTCGGTGTGCAGCACCGGCAGGCCGGCGGCTTCGAGGGCGGCCTTGGTCCGCGCGGCCTGGCGCTGGTGCGCCTCGCGCTCGCCGTTCGAACGCTTGAGGTAGCGCACGGAAGCGATGGCGGCGGCGGCGATGGCCGGCGGCAGGGCGGTGGTGAAGATGAAGCCCGGGGCATGGCTGCGCACGGCGTCGCAGAGCACCGCCGAACCGGTGATGTAGCCGCCCACGCAGCCGTAGCCCTTGGCCAGCGTACCCTCGATGACATCGACCCGGTGCATGACGCCGTCGCGTTCGGCGATGCCGCCGCCGCGTGCGCCGTAGAGGCCCACCGCATGGACCTCGTCGAGATAGGTCATGGCGCCGTGGCGGTCGGCCAAGTCGCAGATGGCGCCGATGTCGGAGACGTCGCCGTCCATGGAATAGACGCTCTCGAAGGCGATCAGCTTCGGGCGGTCGCCCGCCGCGACCAGCAGCTCTTCGAGGTGCTTGAGGTCGTTGTGGCGGAAGACGCGCTTCTCGCAGCCGGAATGGCGGACGCCCTCGATCATCGAGTTGTGGTTGAAGGCGTCCGACAGGATCAGGCAGTTCGGGATCAGCTTGGCGATCGTCGAGATGCCGGCCTGGTTCGAGACGTAGCCCGAGGTGAAGACGAGGCCCGCCTCCTTGCCGTGAAGATCCGCGAGCTCGCGCTCCAGGTCGACCAGCGGCGAATTGTTGCCGGCGATGTTGCGGGTGCCGCCCGCACCCACGCCGCAGCGCGCGGCGGTGCGGGTCATGGCGCCGACCACGTCGGGGTGCTGGCCCATGCCGAGATAGTCGTTGGAACACCAGACGGTGATCTCGGAGGTGCCGCCGTCGGGCTTGCGCCAATGCGCCGTCGGGAAACGGCCGGCGATGCGCTCGATATCGGCGAAGACGCGGTAGCGGCGCTCGCCGTGCAGGCGATCGAGGGCGGTGCGGAAATGCGACTCGTAATCGGCCCGGCCACGAACGACGGCTTCCCGGTTGCCGGACGCTTGATGGGGTCCCTGGCCCGCTCCCTGCTTCGTGTCGCTGATCTTGATCGTCGCGGGCATGCGGTTCACGGGCATCCGTCCTTCACGCTTGGGCTGAGTGGCCGGCGGTGGGATCGCGGCCTCTGGCGGGATCGTTTCCACGCGGGCCCTCGTGCGGGGGACCCTTGATGCAATCGGTCTCGTTGGCGAGCCTGACCCAGCCTCCGTGAAGGAGTTGCTGACGGAGCCCGCCCGGCGTCGTGGCTTTCCCCAACGCGGTGGCGACGATACAGGTGAACTTGGAATTGGTTCAAGTCGACATCCGCATTCCTGCTTTGCACCCGCCGGGCAGGGGGTGCAAAGCCGGCACATCGCCGTGGCGACCATGCGTCGCGTCCCCGTGTCCCGCGCGGCACGCTCCATCCGACAGCAGACCCGCGAGCCCTATGACGGACGACATCAAGGCGAGCGAAGCCCGGGCCGGAACCGGGGCGGCGCCGAGGAGCGAGGCCGAGCGGCGGGCCGAGCGCCTGAAGGCCGCCCTGCGCGACAACCTGCGGCGGCGCAAGGCGCAGGTGCGCGGGCGCAAGGCGGGCCCGGGTTCCGACGAGACACCCGAACCCGGCGCATAAGCACAATCGGGCGCCGCGAACCTCCTTTTCGACAAAACCTGGCTATAACGATGCCGTTTCCACGGGGACGACGCACGTCCCGACGGATTTGGATTTCGGATGACTCCCGCCCGCAGCGTCGAGCACGCGCGGCGCGAGCGGAATTTTGACGAGCAAGGTTTAGGAACGATGGACCGCATCAACATCATCGGCGGCCGGCCGCTGCACGGGGTGATCCCGATCTCGGGTGCCAAGAATGCCGCGCTGCCCCTGATGATCGCCAGCCTGATGACCGGCGAGACCCTGGAACTCGGCAACGTGCCGCGGCTCGCCGACATCAACGCCCTCCTGCGCATCCTCGGCAATCACGGCGTCGACCACATGGTGGTGGGCAAGCGCCCGGGCCAGACCAGCGAGACCGGCCAGACCATCCGGCTGACCGCCTCGAACGTCATCGACACCACGGCGCCCTACGAACTCGTCTCCACCATGCGGGCGAGCTTCTGGGTGATCGCGCCGCTGCTGGCCCGCTTCGGCGAGGCCCGCGTCTCGATGCCGGGTGGCTGCGCCATCGGGACGCGCCCGGTCGACCTGCTTCTGATGGCGCTGGAGCGCCTCGGGGCTACCGTCGAGGTCGATGCCGGCTACGTCATCGCCCGGGCCAAGAACGGGCTTCGCGGCGGCGAAATCCACTTCCCCAAGGTAACGGTCGGCGGCACCCACGTGGCGCTGATGGCGGCGGCGCTCGCCAACGGCTCGACGCTGATCGAGAACGCGGCCCGCGAGCCCGAGGTCGTCGATCTCGCCGCCTGCCTGACCAAGATGGGCGCCCGCATCGAGGGGGCCGGCACCCCGCGCATCACGATCGAGGGCGTCTCGCGCCTGCACGGTGCTCGCCACGACGTGCTGCCCGACCGGATCGAGACCGGCACCTACGCCATGGCGGTGGCGATGACCGGGGGCGACGTGACGCTCGAGAACACCCGGGCCGACCTGCTGCATTCGGCCCTCGACGTGCTCTCGACCACGGGCGCCGAGATCACGGTGGGCACGGACACGATCCGCATCCGCCGCAACGGGGGCGGCATCGCCGCCGTCGATGTCACCACCGACCCGTTCCCGGGTTTTCCCACCGACCTGCAGGCGCAGTTCATGGCGCTGATGACGCTGGCCAAGGGCCAGTCGAACATCCGCGAGACGATCTTCGAGAACCGCTTCATGCACGTGCAGGAACTGGCCCGCCTCGGCGCGAAGATCCGGCTCGAGGGCGATCTCGCCATCGTGGAGGGCGTCGAGCGCCTCAAGGGCGCGCCCGTGATGGCGACCGACCTGCGCGCGTCCGTGTCCCTCGTGATCGCGGGGCTGGCGGCGGAGGGCGAGACCAGCATCAACCGGGTCTATCACCTGGATCGCGGCTTCGAGGCCCTGGAGGCCAAGCTCGCCCGCTGCGGCGCCGAGATCACCCGCGTCCGGAGCTGAAGCCGGGTCTTTCGTCCTCGGAGGCGGCTCTCCTCCTGGGCGGAGGAGAGCCGATTTCGAATCAGCCGCGAATTTCGCCGCGCTTGGGTCCGAAGCCCGGGATCATGCAGCGGCACTGCGAGCCGTAGGGTTGCGGCTCGGTGATGCAGTTGCCGCGCTGGGTCAGGCAGAGGCGGCCGAAGCGTTCGCCATAGCCACGGGGGCGGCGGTCGTAGCGGTCCTCGACGTCGCGGCGACGCTCGTAGCGATCCTCCTCGTAGCGGCGCTCGAAGCGGCGGGGACGATCGTCGTCGCCGTAATACTGGGCGTTGGCCTCGAACGCGCCGAGTCCGGTGCCGAGCGTCGCCGCCGTGGCGACGGCCAGGATCGTATTCTTGATGATGCGCTTCATGGTGTGCTCCCCTCGCAATGGGCCCGGGCCCGCGTCGCGCCGCCTTCGGGTCTTGGCGCTTCCTCTAGCGCTCCCGGGCTGAACGCTGGCTGAGGCGCGCCGCGTCGCGCAGGCGGGTCACGAGGCGGACCAGCGGCAGCACCGCTGTGGCGAGGCGGATCTGGCCGGGCAGCTGTTTCGGGCCGAGGGGACGATGCACGAGGCGCGGACTGGCGCGCTCGGCCGCCGCCACCGCGTGGCCGGCCAGCGGATGGGCGGCGACGCGAGCCGCGTCCTCCGGCGCGATCCG
>NZ_JAQGKL010000156.1 GCF_028290105.1 Methylobacterium sp. | reverse complement strand
AGGCCCCCCACGCTCCGCGCGGCATCGCGGCCGTCCTCGACGCAGCCCGTGCGTTCGGGCCCGACGTGGTTCACGCGCACAACGTGTTCCCGCAGGTTTCCCCGGGCATGCATGCGGCGGTTCGTGCGCACGGTGCCGCGACGGTCCAGACCCTGCACAACTTTCGCGTCACCTGCGCCAACGGGATCCTGATGCGGGACTCGCGCCCCTGCGAGGATTGCGTGACCGGCTCGCCGTATCAGGCGGTGCGCCATGCCTGCTATCGCGGCTCGCGTCTGGGGTCGCTCGCGGTGGCGCGGATGATCGACGTGCACCGGCGCGCCGGCACCTGGGCGCGCGATGTCGATCGCTTCATCGCCCTGACTCCCTTCGCGCGCGCGCGTTTCGTCGCAGCCGGCCTCCCGGAAAGCCGCATCCGCATCAAGCCCAACGGTCTGGCCGATCCCGGGTATAACCCGAACGCCCGGCGCGCCGGCATCCTGTTCGTCGGGCGCCTCGTTTCCGAGAAAGGCGTCGGCACCCTGAGGGAGGCCGCGGGCCTGAGCCATGCGCCGATCACGATCATCGGCGAGGGCCCCTGGGAAGACCAACTCCGCAGCGTCCCAGGCCTCACCGTCCTCGGCCCGCAGGATCCGGCGGCCGTACAGGCCGCGATGGCGCGGGCGGCCGCCCTCGTGGTGCCGTCGCACTGGTACGAGGGCATGCCGATGGTCATCGCCGAGGCGTTCAGTCTCGGAACGCCGGTGATCGCCTCGCGCATCGGCGCCCTCGCGGACCTGATCGCGGACGGCAGCACCGGCCTGCACGTGGTGCCGGGCGATCCCTCAGGCCTCGCGCAGGCCCTCGACCGGATCGTCGACGCGCCCGAGGCTGCTCGCGCGATGGGTCGTCAGGCTCGTCTCGTCTACGAGCGGGACTGGACCGAGGCGGCCGTCACCGCGCGCGCCCTGACCATCTATCGCGAAGCGATCGCCGCTCGTGCGACCGCCACCACAAGAGACGTCGCATGACCCCCGCCGCCACGCCGAATCCGAAGCCGCTTGGGCGCGCCTGGGGTCATGATCCCGACGTGCCGCATTTCTATCTCGGGGGCGTTCCGATCTCGATCACCGATATGGACGGATTGGTTTCCGCGATCCGACGCCGCCTTGGCTGCCCGTCGCCCGCTCCGGGAACCTTCGTGGTGTTCCGCGACGCGCATGGCGTCGTCCGGGCACAGGACGACCCGGTCATCATGGCGGCCCATGACGCCGCCCTGCTCGTCTGCGCGGACGGACGTCCCATTGCCTGGGCCGGACGGCTGCGGGGTCACAAGGCAATCGCGCAGGTGCCGGGCATCGAGTCGGTCGAGTTCATCTGCAGGGCCGGCGTCGAGGCGGGCTGGCGCCATTTCTTCCTCGGGGGAGGTCCGGGCGTGGCCGAGAAGCTGGCGCGGGAGATGTCCGCACGGGTACCCGGCCTGGCGGTGGCGGGGGCCGAGACGCTCCCGTATCGCCCCCTGACGGAATTGGAATCCCAGGCCCTGTACGAGCGGCTTCGCGCCAACGGCACGCAGATCCTGTGGATCGGCCTCAGCACGCCGAAACAGGAACTGTTCATGCAAGCGCACACCCCCTCCCTGCCGGGTGTGATCGCCATGGGCGTCGGGGCTGCGTTCGACGTGAACACCGGTGCGATCCCTCGCGCTCCGTCGCTGATGACGCGGCTTGGCCTGGAATGGCTCTACCGCCTGATCCGGGAACCCGGGCGCCTGAGGGCCCGGTACGCCGAGGTGGTTCCCCGCTTCGTTGCGATCGTCGCCTTCGACCGCATCAGACGCGCCAAGCATGCCACCGAAACATCACCGGCATCGGGCAACGTCCGGTCGGTCTGATCCAGGCGCCCGGCCTGCATCGAGGGTCTACACCGACATTCACGGTGTAGGGGTCGCCCCGCATTTCGGAGAGCCGCCGCACCCTTCTGATCGAAGGCCGGCCAGGGCCGATCGTCGAGTCACCGACGTGCGTCGATACATCGTCGCCCTGGCGGGTCGTGCCCACGTCCAGGCCGGGCGGCGATGTCCTCGTTCGTGGAAGTCGCGCACGGATCGCACCCATTCGGCCCTGGTGCATGGTTAGCCCGAGGGGCTACCGAACGCCGTGTTTTGCACTCCCGGCGCGATCGATTGGCGAGGTCTTGGCGCCTTCACGCGCGTCGGGCCGGAGGGATCCGGCCCTCTAGGCAATCCTGTCGGGCCGCTCGGCGGAGCGGCTCAGTCCAGTGCCTCCGCGTCCGTGAGCACCAGGCCGACATACGGGCGTGGGCCGATCGCCGGCAGGGCCTTGTCAAGCGTCGCGTAACGGCTGTGGCCGTTGCGGACGGTGACGAGAACAGCCGTGACGCGGGGATCCGCCGCGAGCCGCTCCGCCGTCGCGTCCGCACCGATCAGGCCGACATGGATGACCACGAGGTCGTAGGAATCCTGCGCGCCGAGGATGCTGTCGACATAGGTACGCAGGTCGCCGCGCGCGGTCTGGCGGTCCTGCGGGATCAAGGCGAGGCCCGAGCGGTGCCGCACCAGCACATCGGAGAGGTCGGCGCGGCCGGACGGAGCGGCACCGTTGCGCCGGGGTGGCAGCCCGATCTCGCGCGTCACCATGCCGTCCGCCGAGGCGTCCACGAGGAGGACGCGCTCATTCTCCTGGGCCGCCGAGGTGGCGTAATCGAGGGCGAGCATCGAGCGGCCCTGCGCATCGTCGGCGGAGGTCACCACGAGAATCTGCGGGCGCTTGGCCGGCAGTTCCCGGCGCAGGCGATTGCGCAGGCGGGTGATCGCGACCTCGTAGGGTCCGCTGTTCAGGCGGTCCGTTCCGTTCCCGAGGCCGCGCGGGAGCGACGGAAGGAGACCGAAGACCACCCGCTCGGTGCGCGATTCGAGCCGGCTGCGCGAGCGGATACGCCCGCTGAACTGTTCGCCGAGCAGGCTGCCGCCGACGCCGAGTCCAAGGCCGGCGATGAGGGCAACCGCGAGGACGATGGGCGCCGGCGGGCCCTGGCGGCGCGATGGCGGCAGCGCTGGCGAGATGATGCGAGATGTCGAGGTGTCGAGTTGCTGCTGCTCCTGCAACTCGCGGGTCCGGACCAGGAACGCCTCGTAGACGCCCCGGCGGGCATCGACCTGGCGCTCGAGCTCGCGCAACTTCACGAAGCTGTCGCCGACCTTGAGGGACTCGGCCTTGCGCTTCTCGAGAGCTTGGGAAAGCTCGGTCACGTTCGCCAGGCTCGCGCGATACTCGTTGCGGATCGCGGCGGCGATGCGCTTCACCTCGGCGTCGAGCTGGTTGCGTGCGGTGCGGACCTGGATGTCGGAGGCATACATCGCCGGATGACGCTCGCCGAGGCTCACGGCGGCGTCGGCGCGCTGGCGCTCGGCCTGGGCGAGCTGACCGCGCAGCTGGCCGATGGTCTGCGACTGCAGGACCTCCTGGATCGAGTCGAGCTTGGCGGCGTCGCTCGTCGACACGCCCTCGATCTGGCGCAGCTTGGCCTGCTGCTCGGCGGCCTTGGCGCGGGCGGCGCCCAACTGGTCACTGAGCTGACTGAGCTGCTGATCGCTCACGAGTTGCGTGCGTGTGCCCACGAGATTGTTCCTGGTGCGGAAGGCCTGCGCCGCATCCTCGGCCTGCTGAACGCTCTCGCGCAGCTCGCCAAGGCGGCTGTTCAGGCCTTCTCGCGCCCGGCGGATCGAGTCGGATCGATTGCCGATCTCCGCGGCGAGATACGTCTGGGCGATGGCCTGCGCGAGCCGGGCGGATTTCTCGCGGTCGTTGGTCGAGACCGACACATCGACGGCGAAGCTCCGCTCGAGCCGCTTGGCCGACATCCGGTCGCGCAGGGCCCGCAGGGCGGTGAGGGCCGGATCGGGCTCCGGCTCGGAGGCCCGCCCGAGAAGATGACCGACCCACTCACGAAAGCGATCGAGGGCACCGGGCTCGACGAAGTCGGGATCGCTCGCGAGCTTCTGAGAGGCCACGACCTTGCGCAGCACATCGTCCGACTGCAGCACGCGCAGCTGGCTGTCGACCAGCAGCAGGGTCGATTCGTTGGCCTGGCCCTGCGGGTTGGCCTCGTCCTTCAGGACGGCGAGGCCGCGCGGATCGATGAGGAGCTGCGTCGTCGCCGCGTACTGCGCCGGCAGCGAAAGGTATCCGATCGCCGCCGCTGCCAGGAGGAGCACGGGCAGGATCACGGTGATCCAGCGGCGACGCAGGATGCGGCCGACTTCGGTCAGGTCCAGGAACCAGGGCAGCGACTCGTTGGACACCGCGGTGCTCGCGCCGAAGTGTTTCAGGATCGCTGGTGGCGCGCGTTCGATGACAGCCATGGACGCTTTCCGTTACTCAGTCGGCGACGGGCAGGGGGTGGATCCGTCGATGTCCCGTCCTGGGACGCCGAGGGTCCGAGTGTCCCGACCCGGTCGTTCGGTCCGGCCGATTTCGGCACGTTCCGCGCCGAGAGCAGCCTGATGATGGGTTCGTTTCATGAAATGGGCCACGCGTTGGGGATCGCCGTGTCCATCAGGACCGTGTCCGCAGCAGGCGCGCGGGGATGGGCAGCCACCCGCCCATCCGGCGGAAGCTGGACCCGGATGAAGGCGAGCAGACCCGCGAGCGCCAGGACGTTGACGTTCCAATCCTGGAAGATCCCCGGCGTGGTCATGCCGTTGAGCACCAGCATCAGCACGCAGGAGGCCACGAAGCGCCGGCCGCCGAGGTCGAGCTTCATACCCCAGGACAGGGTGGTGAGCAGGACGACAAGCGCGAAACCGATCCCGATCATGCCGGTGCCGGCCCAGGCGCTCAGGAACATGTTGTGGGAGCTCGTGATGAAGACCTCGTCGCGCCCGAGGGTCTCGGCCAGCGCGCCAGTCGGGATCAGAAGCTGGATGAAGCGGTCGCCGGCCGAGAAGCCGGAGCCCGCGAGCCGGTCCTGCGTGGCGGCGATGAAGGTCGGCCAGAAGGTCGAGCGCCCGGTCCCGTTGGCGAGTTCCTCGGCGGGTTTCTGGAGGATCGTGGCCAGGAGGTCGAGGAGCGCGGGGAACGAGGCGAGGTCGAGCATCAGGAGGACGAAGGCGGCCACCGCCGTCAGGGCGCCGGCGATACCGAGGCGGCGCAGCACGCGATTGCGCGAAGACATCAGCATGGCCGGGCCGGCCGCCACCAGGGCGCCTGTGCTGGCCGCCGATCCGGCGATGACGAACCCGGCGAAAGCCAGGGCGAAATAGGTCCGCCTGCGCCGCTCCGGCGGCCGGAAGACGACGAGGAAGCCCAGCATCGCGCAGACGAAGGGCATCATGTTGTTCTTGGCGGCCGAGAACACGATGCCGTGCGCGAGGCTGTCGAGGATGATCGGCGTCACGGAGGCGAGCCAAGCAAGTGTGATGATCGCCAGAATATCGGCGAAGCGGCGCTCGATGTCGGTTCGGTCGAAGATCACGATCGAGGCGTGATAGAAGATGAACAGTTCCGCGCTCCGATAAAGCGTATAGGTCGGCACGATCGACCAGGCGGCACTCAGCGTATTCATGCCGATCATCAGTGTGAACGGCAGGTAGGGCATCGCGAAGGGCAGCAGCGCGACACGCCGGTCGAGCGCGATCTTGCCGAAGAGGTAGAGGCCGGTCAGGCCCGTCAGCAGCAGGGTGATGATGTTCGAGGCGCTCAAGCCCTCCTCGAGCACCGCGTTTCCGTCCTCGCGCGGGACCGTGAAAACCAGCGGCATGAACGCGAAGGTGCACACCAGCACCATCGGCAGCAGGAGCCGGGCATCGAGCGGCCGAACGGCCACGGCGAGGCGGCGTCGCGCGAAGGGATAGAGCATCACGAACCAGATCGGGATCGCCAGGACGAGAAACAGGTTCAGCACGCGTGTCCCTTCCTCATGGTCCCGGGTCCAACCGCCCCATGACGGGTCACGGCCCGGCGATGTTGCCAGTTCGACCGGGAAGCGTTTCACCGGCGTAAATTGCTCCCGAAACCCGGCCGGACTTCGGCGTTATCGTAAATGCCGGTAAAACACGTTCGATGACACGGTGTCGTGAAGACTGACGGCGGCCAAAGCTTGTGCAGGGACGGCTGGCAAAGAAAGCGGCGGTCGGCGCTGCGCGGATCAGGCCCCGCGTGCCAACCGCCGCCGCATGGTCAGGATCAGATGGGCGGCCGACACGGCATGCCCGATCGTGATGACGAGGGCGGCGCCGGTGATCCCGTCATGGGCGATCAGCGGGTACATGATCACCAGGGACACCACGAGGCTGACGACGAACGCCTGGAAGACCGGGCCGGTGTCGTGCGTCGCGCGGAAATACTGGGTCACCATATCGCGCAGGAAGATGCAGGCGACGGCCACCGCCAGGATGCGCACGCTGGCGGCATAAGCCTCGAAGGCCGGCCCGAACACCAGGTTGAGCCAGGTCCCTGCGGGAATCGCGATGGCGAGGAGGAACAGGCCGACGAGCGGACCGAGTGTCAGCGTCGCCTTCTCCAAGTAGTCGCGCAGGCCGCGATCGCCACCGGTCTCGTGTGCGTGAGCCGCCGCCGTCGGAAGGATGTTTTCGGTCGCCGTGAGCAGGATGATCACGAAGCCCACGAGGTATTGCGCGGCGCGCAGTCCGCCGATCGCCTCGTCGCCGAGGACGATTCCGGCAACGATCCACGCCATCTGCTCCTGGCCGAAAGTGACGAAGACCAGGGGAAACATCCAGCGGCCGATGCCCCAGTGCCGGCTGGCGACAGGGTTGAGGCGCAGGCCGCGGCGGGGCGCGCGCCAGATGCCGTAGGCGAGCGGAAGCGCGGTGACGAAGGCGGTGCCCGCCAGCAGCGCGGTGACCAGGGCCGCGTCGAGGACCATGCCCGATGACCAGGCTGCCGCGAGGGCGAGGGGAAAGGCGATGGCCCGGACGCTGTCCATCGCGACGGCGACGAGGCCCCGCCCGCGCGCGAACAGCGTCCGGCGCACGGTGAGCTGCATGTTCTGCGCGACCGTGAGGGCCGCGCCCGCGATCACCACACCGGTCTCCACCGCGTGATGGCGCAAGGCGAAGACGGCGACGAGCGCCAGGGCGACCCCGGCGGCGGCCACCAGGGAAACCAGAAACGCGGCGGCCAGCACGGTGGCGTCGTAGGTGGAGGCCGCCCGGCGCCCGCGTGCCGCAAGCGTCATCATCGGCGCCGTCACCAGCGCGTTGTGAAGCCCTTGCGCGAATGCCGTGACGATCAGGATCAGGACGAAGAGGCCGAATTCCTCGATGCCGACAAGGCGCGCGGTGGCGATGCCGCTGACGAACCCGAAGCCGCTGACGACGGCCTGATCCAACAGCGACGCCAGCGCCGGCCTCCGGACGAAACGCTTCAGGCGCGTGACAAGCGGGGCCTCGGCGCGGACCGGTTCGATCACGGGGGCTCCGGGAATCATCGGGAAGACAGGCCCATTCGGATCAGCGATAGGCCAGGAATGCGGCGGCCGCGTCCCGAAGTCTCGGGGTGCGGCCATAGATCCAGCGCGGACCGCTGAGGGCGGCGTTCTTGCTCAAGCCATGCTTGAACTCGAACACGCCCCGGTTCCGGGCCGGATCGATCCCGCCGAGATCGAAGATCTGCAAGCCCTCCGCATGGGCCTGCTCGACGAAGCGCCAGACCGCCAGCGTCGGGGCCGCGCAGGCACGGGCGCGATCGTTCGACGCCGTGTAGAAATCGGTGAAGCGCCGGCCGGAGACATGCGCGATGCGGATCAGAATGCGCTCGCCCTTCTCACGGACTTCGAGGATGCGATGGTGCGGATCGCGCGCGACGAGTTCGCGGAAGGCGGCACCGTTAAGACTGTCGCGAAAGCCCTTCTGGGCCTTGAGCACGCCGTACATCGCCCAGAACGCGTCGAAGGCCGCGAGGCGCTCGTCGAGATCGGTGAGGAAGCGGGTGGTGAGGTCCGGATTGCGCTCCGCCTTGCGCAGCGCCTTGCGCCAGCGCTGATCCATCGCCTGGAGGATCGGCTCGGTGCCCTGGGTCAGGTCGAGCTCCAGGGTAAAGTATTTCGCCGATTGGACCGGCACGAAGCCGTGCCCCAGGAGGGCGAGGACGATCGCGTCGCACTGAAAATGTTCGAAGCTGATCGCCAGGAGATCCCATCGCCCGAGGGCGAGCTGGTCGAGGAACAGGGCGACCACCGCCTCGGCGTGCTTCTCGCCCTTCTCGGTCAGGAGCGGGCAGCCCTGAACGAGAACGAAGCGCAGGAAGCCGCGTCGCTTGACCTGATACTGGATCAGCGCCACCGGGGCGTCGCTGGCATCCCGTACGATGAGACGGGTCACAGTCCAGCCGACCTGCGCCTTGTATGCGCCCCACATCCATGAGGCAAAGACATTGCCACGGGGCAGCGACCAGATCGCTTCGTCCCAGGTCGCAGCGTCCAGGCAGGGTCTGATCGTTAACGCCGCGCTCATCGGAACTTCATACCTCTCGTCGCCACAGCATCGGTTTATAGACAGGTCTTCTTACGTCTCTGCGGTCGTCTTTGATGCTCTCCAGCCGCAAATCTACAAACAAGACTGATAAGATCCTTAATTTAAGGATATTTTGATCTGCTTGCGAAATATGTTTCTGGAAGGTACACAGCCGCGTCAAACCTGCTATTTTTGGCCGATGTCGGGGACGTTTCAGCACTTCATTCGCGATACGCGGGGCCTTCGCGAGACGGCCTTGCTGATGCGTGCCCTCACCCGGTCGGTCGCGACCGCGCCGCCGGGCCTCTACACGCTGTGCTATCATCATATTGCTGCAGCGCATCAAGAGCGCTTCGCCCAGCAACTGCGCTTCCTGGAGCGGCATGGCGAATTCGTGACCGCGGACCGGGCCGCCGAACTCGTCGCGCGTGGCGCCACGGGACAGAGCCGACACTTCCTCGTCAGCTTCGATGACGGCTACCTCGACAATCACGCCGTCGCCCTTCCGGTGCTGAAGGCCTTGTCGGTCCCGGCGATCCTGTTCCTCGTGAGCGACTGGATCGATGCCCCGCCGACCGATCGCGGAGACGGGACCCGCTACATGGATCGCGTCGCCGTCGCCGACTGGCTGGCCGCAGGCCTCGAGATCGGCTCGCATTCCGCGACCCATCGGAACCTTGCCCGTCTCAGCGAGACCGAGGTCACCGAGGAATTGACCCGGTCGCGCCGCGATCTCGAAGCGATGACGGGTCGTCCCGTCCGGCACTTCGCCTGCCCGTGGGGTGTGGCACACTGCGATTTCGACCCGGTTCGCGATCCGGCGCTGGCGCGGCAGGCGGGGTACCGCAGCTTCCACACCACGCGCCGGGGCGTGGCGCGCGGACCGGACGATCTCATGCTGATGCCGCGCCATGTCATGGAGCCCGAATGGCGGCTCTACCAGATCAATGCCCTGATGGGCGGACGGACGCGCCACGCTCGATGAGTTCAGGGTCCTCGGAATCCTCGGGCACGCCGGCGCGCGGCGATGGCCCTGTCGTGATCGTGATCGGCGCGCGTGCGCCGTACATGCACCGTCTCTACGAGCGCCTGGGCGCCGAATTGGATCGCCCGCTGCATGTGCTCGCCTGCAGCGCCCGGGAAGCGGCGCGGCAATGGGACTTGCCGGACCCCACGGCCTATCGCTTCGAGGTCGTCCCGGGCCTGCGCTGGTATCGCAGCGCCGTGAGCAACCTCTACATCAACCCAGCCATCGTTCCGCGCCTCACCGCCCTGCGCCCGAGCGTCGTCATCGTCAACGATTTCGCCCCGACCATGCTCATGGCGGCCTGGACCACGCGGATCCTGGGGCGACCTTACGGCGTGCGGACGGACGGGGTTCCCGAGACCGACCCGGGCCGGCGCTCGTGGCCGCACCGGATGATCCGGCACCTGCTGGTCCCGCCCGCGCGCTTCGGCCTCGGGGCGAGCGCCGGTAGCCTTGATCTGCTAGCGCGTTACGGGCTTGCATCGAAACGCCTCGCCCTGGCGCCACTCTTTCCGGCCTGGGACCCGCCCGCTACAGCGCCGTCGCCCAAAGCCGAACGCCCGTTCGACCTGCTTTTCTGCGGCATTCTCAACGAGGAGGTGAAGGGCGCGCGCTTCTTCACGGAAGTCGTCCTCGCCTGCCAGGCACGGGGGCGGGCGCTGCGCGTCCGCATCGCCGGGGACGGTCCCTTGCGCGCCGAAATGCAGGCACGGCTGTCGGCCGCCGGGATCGACGCGCAGTTCGACGGCTTCGTGCAGCAGGCGGACCTCGCCGCGGTCTATGCCTCCGCGCGGCTCTTCCTGTTCCCGAGCCGCGGCGACGTCTGGGGGATCGTCATCCAGGAGGCCCTCCAGAGCGGTACCGGGGTGCTCGCATCGCCGCATTCTGGCGCGGCGCGCGAACTCGTCGAGGCATGGGATTGCGGTCTCGTCCGCCCGATGACTGTGGAGGGCTGGGCCGAGGCGGCCCTCCGTCTGCTCGACGAGCCCGCCCTGCGTACGACCCTGCGGGACCGGGCCGCTCCTGCGCTCGCCCGTTTTTCGCTCGCCGCCGCGACCGCAGCCTATCAAACCGCGATCACCGCATACGCGCGCTGAGTGCGGCGCCCGAGAATCCATTCCGGGACCGGTCCCTGCAGCGCCGGACCGAACCCGATCTACCGACCTTGCAGCGGGTCGAGCAACGTCTCGCGATCCATGCGGCCGTAATCCGCGCGGCGCACCGGCTGATCGTTGGCGTCGAGCACCGTGTCGAACCGCGTCGCGCGCTCCTTCGAAGCGTCGGCTTGGCCACGAGCGGGCGCCAGGCGCAGGTTCGCCGGGCCAAGATTGCCGCCGAGATTCTGCTCGTCGGAGCGTGCCTCGTCGCTGAAATGGAACGGCTGGCTGTTGAGGAACACGTTCCCGCTGATGCTGTTGCGCGAGCGCGCGGGATCGTCCTTCAGGATGGTCGCCAGGCCAGGATAGCGCTCCCGCCAGAGCTTGGAGCCGACCGGCATCGCCGCGAACGCCCCCCGCAATTCCGATTGCGGATCCTCGATCGCGTCCTTGGCCCAAGTCCGTCCGCGCGCATCGACATGGATCGCGGGGTTCGATTCCACGAAGAGATTGTCGATGATCCGGTTGTCACGCCCGCCGCCGATGAAGACCGGCTGATCGACGCGCACGAACAGGTTGTCCCGCACGGTGAAGCCGCTCGCCATGTCGTCGAGATAGACACCCTTGATCTCGAAGCCCGGCGCCGCGCGGATGTCGTGCAGGTAATTGTGCTCGATCACCGTCCCCCGCGCGGTCCAATCGCGGCCGGAATAGATCGCGCCGCTGTCGGTCGACCCCGACAGGACCCGCGCGATCTCGTTCCAGGCGACGCGATGCCCATTGCCACGCAGCAGGACCGCGTATTCGTCGGTATCGTGGATGTAATTGCCCTCGACGCTCTGCCCGACGCCGTCAACCGTGATCGCCGGGCTCTGCGTACGCGCCAGTTGGGCATAGCCGCTGATCCGGCAATCCCGAACGAAGAGCCCGGCCGACGTCAGGCTGGCGCGATCGCCCCCGGACAGGCTGACAGCTCCAAGTCCGGTCTCCATCACGGTGCTGCGCTCGATCCCGCTCAGCGACGAGCGTTCGATCGACAGGGCCTGCCCGGCTGTGCGGCGCAGTCGCGACCCGGACATCACGACGTCGGTGGCATCGCGCACGCGGACGAGATCGCCCTGCGCCTGTTCGAGGGTAAGCGCTTCGAAGCGCAGATGCGACGCGCCCTCCACGGACAACAGGGTGTCGGTGATCGCGACTTCGATGGCCCCCAAGGGTTCACGCGGCCAGACCAGAAGGACGCCCCAGCCCGCGTCCCGCCACCATTCGCCGGGGGCGTCGAGTTCGCTCAGGGCATGGGAGACCCGAAAGCGCGCGGCATTCTGGATGCCCTCATAAGGGACGGCCTCGAGGGTAAGGCGCTTGGCAGCGACATCGACGGCGGTGACCGGAAAGGCTTCGAACAACCAATCCCAATGCCAGTAACCCTCGGCCCACAGATCGGGCTCGCGGCGCCAGCGTTCCGCCCGTCCATCGGCCAGGGTGAACGTGGCGTCAGGTCCGGCGCTCGACGCGACCTTGGCCCAACCTGAGTTCGGCCAGCGCGCCGGCCAGAGGGCACCGGCGGAATCATAGACCGCGAGATTGACCGGAGCATCCCGGCGCTTGAGCGTCCGCGCCTCCTGGATACGCAGGCTCGCGGACGCCGCAGCGGGAAGCCGGAAGGCCCGGACCTGCGCACGGGATGCTGCGGGCAATTTCGCGAGGAGGTCGGCCGGAATCCCACCGGGCGCGGGTTGGAGCGGGACTGAGCCCATCAGGCGTGTCGAGCCGTCGGCCGCACCGCGGATGACGAAGGGCTCGGCCTTGGTGCCACCATCCTCGGGACCGAACATAACAGGCTCGGCCAGACGGTGCGGTCCCGGCGCGAATGCCACCGAGACCGGGCGCCCGGGGTCGGCCCGGCGCCAGCTACGCCGAAGTTCGAGCGCGGCCCGGAGGCTGGCGACGGAGACGTTGCCGATCGGCCGTTGCGCGGAGGCCGCGACGGCCGCCGGATCGACCGTGATGACGAGGGGTCCACTCGCGGTAGCCGCGTTGCCGACGATTAGCAGGAGGGTCGCGGCGACTAAAGCCCGAAGCCCGGAGAACCAGACCTGCCGTTGATCCCGTCGCCTCACCGATCGCTCCTGACGACGGATCGATTGCCGCCTGCGCGCACGTCCGGTCGGCCGGACATAACGCGATCCAGGCCACCGATCCCGAGTGCGAAACGCCGAAGGTCTCGTTCGAGGCGATCGGCTTCGTGGCGATCTTAGGCGGTCGGGTAGGAGAACACACCCACCGAGTTGTTGAACTGCACGGTTTCCCATGCGCGATGACGGCGGGCCTTCTCGAGGAGGCGGCTGTCGAGACGCTGACCGCCGATATCGGCGAATTGCTGGTCGGTGAGATCCGCGATCTGACGAACAGATGCGCTTTCCTTCCAAGAAGCCCGAATGTGGTGGAAGATTGCGTTAACCATGGAATTCAAGTCCGAAGTGTCTAAGGCGCGCTGTCGTTCGACCCGCCGCCGTTGACCCCGATGTAGTCTGTGCCGCAGTGCGGCAGGAGTGGTGATGTGGTTGGGCTGCTATGCAGGATGGGCATGAAAGAGGCAGCATTTGCTTAAGCCCTAAGCAATCATCCCTTAAGTCACTGAAATAACCGAGCCTTCTGAAACGGCCGCCGCGTCGTTCCACCTGTCTGTGCTTGAAGGCATAGCGAGGGAGCCCTTTGTCATGTGCGGCGCAGCACGAATGGCCAGGCGCGGCGGCGCAGAGGGCCGAACAAAGCCTACTCGGCGGCGGCCTCGTAGGTCCGGGCTTCTATGGCGTCGGCAAGAAATCCACCGGACTGGCGTTCCCAGAGCCGGGCGTAGAGCCCGCCTGCGGCGATCAGCTCGGCGTGGGTGCCCTCCTCGATGACACGGCCGGCATCGAGCACGATCAGGCGGTCGAGGGCCGCGATGGTCGAGAGCCGGTGCGCGATGGCGAGCACGGTCTTGCCCTGCATCAGCATGTCGAGGCTATCCTGGATCGCCGCCTCGACCTGCGAATCGAGGGCCGAGGTCGCCTCGTCGAGGATCAGGATCGGGGCGTCCTTGAGGATCACCCGCGCGATCGCGATGCGCTGGCGCTGCCCGCCCGAAAGCTTCACACCGCGCTCGCCGACCTGGGCGTCGTAGCCGGTGCGGCCCTTGTGGTCGACGAGGTCGCGGATGAAGCCGTCGGCCTGCGCGAGGCGCGCGGCACGCTCGACCTCCGCCAGCGTCGCGTCCGGGCGGCCATACGCGATGTTGTCGCGGATCGACCGATGGAGCAGGGAGGTGTCCTGGGTCACCATCGCGATGGCGCTGCGCAGCGACCCTTGCGTGACGCCCGCGATGTCCTGGCCATCCACGAGGATACGGCCCGATTCCAGGTCGTGCAGGCGCAGCAGCAGCGCCGTGATGGTGGTCTTGCCCGCGCCGCTGACCCCCACGAGCCCGACCTTCTCGCCCGCGCGCAGGTGCAGATTCAGCCTCTCGATGATCGAGGCGTCGTCGCGCCCGTAATGGAAGCTGACATCCTCGAACCGGATGTCGCCGCCCGACACCGCCAGGGTGCCGGCGTCCGCCCGGTCGCTGATGGCGTGCGGCCGGGCGATCGTCTGCATGCTCTCTTGGATCACGCCGACATTCTCGAAGATGCCGCGCACGGTCTGCATCACCCAGCCGGACATCGCCATCAGGCGCAGGACCAGGGCGAGACCCGCCGAGGCCTCGCCGGTGGTCATGCCGCCGCGCTGCCACAGGATCACGCAGACGCTGGCGGTCGCCAGGATCAGCAG
>NZ_JAQGKL010000134.1 GCF_028290105.1 Methylobacterium sp. | reverse complement strand
AATCCTGTCGCGCCTCGCGGCCGACCTTGCCCATGGACCGGTCGGAGATGCTGCGCCAATGTTCGCGGATCAGGGCGCAGGGGAGGTGAATGTTCGGATCGGCGATGACTGATTTAATGTCGACGATCGATCATGGGTTAATTTACACACATTGATTTCGGAGAGATGGGCTCGTCTGCACGGGAATCGGCCGCCGGACGAGGCGGCGGCGAACCCTGGTCTCGCGAGCGGGATTGATCTCCGACCCCGTCAGCGTTCCCGCCAGGCTTTTGCGATCTGGTCGGAGAGGGGTTTGACGAGGTAGCTCAGGACGGAGCGGTCGCCGAGCTGCATGTAGCTCTCCACCGGCATGCCGGGCACGAGGCGGGCGGTGCCGAGGCGCTGCTTCTGCTCCTCCGGCACCCGGATCCGGGCGGTGTAGTAGCTCGCGCCCGTCTTCGGGTCGGTGGTGACGTCGGCCGAGATCCGGCTCACCACCCCGTCGATCTCGGGCGTGACGCGCTGGTTGAAGGCCGGGAAGCGCAAGACCGCCGGCTGGTCGAGGCGGACGTTGTCGATGTCCTGGGGCGCGATCTTCACCTCCACCGCGAGCTGGTCGGCCTCCGGCACGATCAGCATGGCGGGCTCGGCGGGCGTCACCAGGCCGCCGATGGTGTGCACCGTCATCTGGTGCACGATGCCGGCCTGGGGCGCGCGCAGGTCCACGCGCTTCAACTGGTCCTCGGCCGCGACCCGCTTCTCCACGTATTCCGACCACTTGCCCCGGATCTCGGCCAGGTCCTTGCCGGTCTCGGTGCGCATGTCCCCGTCGATCTGCAGGATCTGCAATTCGGTCTCGGCGATCTTGCCGCGCGCGGACGCGGTCGAGGCGATGAGCTGCCCGCGCTCGCCGTCGAGGCGGGCGGCGTCGCGTTCGAGCGCGTTGACGCGGGCGAGCGGCACCAGGTTCTTGGCGTAGAGTTCGCGCACGCCCGTGAGCTCGCCGGTGATGAAGCCGACCTCGCGGGCCTTGGCCGCGACCTGCTCGGTCAGCCCCTTGATCTCCTCGCGCAGCTGCTGGACGCGCTCGCGCAGCTGCGCCTTCTGGCCCTCGCGCCCCGCCACGCGGGCGGCAAACAGCCGGGTCTCGCCCTCGATCAGGTGGGCGACCGCCGGGTCGCTGTTCCTGCGGGCCAGCAACTCGGACGGGAACGTGATGCGGGCGGCCCCGTCGCGCTCGGC
Source organism: Methylobacterium sp. (assembly GCF_028290105.1). Lineage (GTDB taxonomy): Bacteria > Pseudomonadota > Alphaproteobacteria > Rhizobiales > Beijerinckiaceae > Methylobacterium. Next base: position 1,629 of record NZ_JAQGKL010000134.1, on the reverse strand, counting down.
CTCGTCGCGGGCGCGGCGCGCGGAGAGCTCATCGAGCGCCTTGAGGACGATGTCGAGGTTGGCCCGCACCTGCGTCTCGTCGAGGCGGATCAGCACGTCGCCGGCCCGGACCCGGGCGCCCTCGCGCACCAGGAGCGCGCCGACGACCCCGCCGGTGGGGTGCTGCACCTTCTTGACGTCGGACTCGACCACGAGCTGGCCCGGCGCGATCACCGCCCCCGAGATCTGCGTGAAGGTGGCCCAGCCACCCACCCCCACCACCAGGAGCGTGCCGAGGCCGAGGCTCAGCGCGAGGTGGCGGCGGATCGAGCCGTGGGCGGTGGGGCGGGGAAGGCCCGGCGCGGCGGTGTCGAGGGCGAGGGCCATCACGCGCGCTCCTGAAGGGGGCCGGGCTCGCCGCGGATCTCGGCCGGATGGGTCTCGACGGGCACCGAGGCCGGGCGCAGCACGCGCTTCAGGACCTCGTCCTTGGGCCCGAAGGCCTGGGCCCGGCCGTCCGCCATCATCAGGATGAGGTCGACCGCCGCCAGGGCCGAGGGACGATGGGCGATGACGACGCAGATGCCCCCGCGCCGGCGCACCCCGAGGATGGCCCCCGTGAGGGCGTTCTCGCCCTCCGCGTCAAGGTTGGCGTTGGGCTCGTCCAGCAGGACGAGGAAGGGCTCGCCATAGAGGGCGCGGGCGAGGCCCACGCGCTGGCGCTGGCCGGCGGACAAGCCCGCCCCGCCCTCGCCGATGCGGGTGTCGTAGCCCTCCGACAGGCGCAGGACGAGGTCGTGCACGCCGGCGGCCTGCGCCGCCGCGATCACCGCCTCGGGGGCGGCCTGCGGATCGAAGCGGGCGATGTTCTCGGCGATCGTGCCGGCGAACAGCTCGACCTCCTGGGGCAGGAAGCCGATGTGCGGCCCGAGATCGTCGGCCGACCATTGGTCGAGGGCCGCCCCGTCGAGGCGGACCTTGCCGCGAACCGCCGGCCAGACCCCGACGAGCGCGCGCACCAGGCTCGACTTGCCCGAGGCCGAGGGGCCGATGACGCCCAGGCCCTGGCCGGCCTGGAGCCCGAAGCTCACGTCCTGGACCACGAGGCGCGGGGTGCCGGGGGGCGCCACGCTGAGGCTCTCCACCTGCAGGCTGCGGGCGGGCGCCGGCAGCGCGTGAGGCTGGCCCTGCGCCGGCATGCGGGCGAAGAGCTCCGAGAGCCGGGCCCAGGATTGGCGGGCCTGGACGAAGCCTTTCCAGTTGGCGATGGCGAGTTCGGCCGGCGCCAGCGCGCGGGCCACCAGGATGGAGCTCGCGATGATGATGCCGGCACTGGCCTGGCCGTTGATGACGAGGTACGCGCCGAGCGCCAGCACGCCCGATTGCAGGGCCATGCGGAAGACCTTCGAGGCGGCGCCAAACCCCCCGGCGATGTCGGAGGCGCGCTGCTGGGCCTGCATGTACTCCGCGTTGGCCCCGGCCCAGCGGGAGGAAAAGCGACCCTGCATGCCCATGGCCGCCAGCACTTCGGCGTTGCGGCGCCCGGCCTCCGCCAGACCGTTGCGGCGCAGGCCGTGGCCGGTGGCGGTCTGGGCGGGTTGCCGGGTGGCCCGGTCGGTGAGGAGGCCGAAGCTGGCGAGCACGGCGGCG
>NZ_JAQGKL010000125.1 GCF_028290105.1 Methylobacterium sp. | reverse complement strand
GCGAGCGGCGCCTCGCGGCGACGAGGCTTGCGGTTGATCACCTGCTTCAGCTTGGCTTTCAGCACCGACATGTCGAAGGGCTTCAGGATGAACGCGTCGGCGCCCGCCTGATGCGCCAGATTGATGTCCTCGAAGTCGAACGAGGCCTCGGTGAGCAGGAACGGCGTGTTCATCAGGGCGTCGTCCGCCCGGATCTCGCGCAGGAACGAGAGGCCGTCCATCGGCTCCATGTCGAGGTCGGAGATCACCAGGGCGTAGCGGCGCTGGCGCATGCGCTCCAGGGCCGTGACGGCGTCCGTCACGCCCTCCACGTCGGGGAAGCCGATACGGTTCATCAACAGGACGACCAGCTTCAGGAGCTTCTCCTGGTCATCGACGATGAGGATCGCGGGCGTCTCGCTCATGGGTTTTCATGGGTTTGAGTGCGGGACGACGAGGTCGTTCCGGGCAGGCATGTCGTCAGACAAACAGGTGATCGATGCCCTGCTTGGACATCGATTCGGCCTGGAGGCTGACCGCGAGGGAATGGATCGCGGCGGCCTTCGGGGTTCCGCGCTGGAACATGGGCAGCAGGTTCGCCTTCTGGAAGACCGCGTCGTTGACCGGATTGCGGATGCCCGTGGCGAAGGAATTCACGAACTCGCGCTTGATGATCTCCCGCCACTCGACGATCTGCACGTCGCGGTGGCGGGTATCGTTGCTGATCCGGGTGAAGGCGTCGCTGATGGAAGTGCGCTCGCCCTCGATGATCTGCGCGGCGAAGTTCTGCTCGATGATTAGGAACGAGGTGATCACCGCGAACTCGTTCTTCTTCTGCGCCTGTCGCGTGATCTCGCCGATCTGCTGCGTGCGCGAGGGCGCATCCGCCGAAAGGTTCAGCCGCGAAAAGTAGATCAGGTGGACGAGGGTCGACCGTTTGGCTCTCATGAACGCGATCCCGCCTTCGATTCCGCGACGATAGGCCGATCGGCGATAACGCGGCGTAAACGAGCGGGCGCGTCAGGTAGGACCCGGCAAAACCTGCCGCCTGACCCGACCCGGAGCGGTTCTTGCCGAGCGCACGCCAGACGAAACCAAAGAAAACCAATGACTTATCCCTGGCACACCGATTGCTGATCGAGGCCAAGGCCGGTGCGAAGATGCGTCGGCGACGCACTCGTCACGCAAGGTTTTCGGCCATGGATGTCTTCACCGCGATGCAGACGGCCGTCTCCGGCCTGAAGGCCCAGGCGTTCTCCCTCGATAACATCTCGGGCAATATCGCGAACTCGCAGACCACCGGCTTCAAGCGGGTCGACACCAGCTTCGTCGATCTCGTCGCCGAGCAGCAGACGCCGAGCCGGCAGGTCGCCGGGACGGTGGCGGCCAATTCTCGCCAGACCACCACGGTCCAGGGCGGCCTGAACGCCACCGATGTCGGCACCAACATGGCGCTCAACGGCAGCGGCTTCTTCGTGGTCCAGACGAAGACCACCGACGCCAACGGACAGGCGAACTTCTCGCCCTCCGACTACTACACGCGACGCGGCGACTTCGCCCTCGACAAGGATGGCTACCTCGTCAACGGCGGCGGCTCCTACCTCAAGGGCAACAGCCTCGATCCCGTCACGGGCCAGGCCACCGACGAGGGGCCGATCAAGGTCTCGAACTCGATCCTGCCGGCGCACCCGACCTCGAGCATCACCTACTCGGCCAACCTGCCGAAGACCCCTGCGACCACGAACGCCAACACGAACGTGCCCGGCTCCGAACTGCTCGGTACGCTGGCCTCGGGGGCGAACCCCGCCATCCTGTCCGGCACCGGGTCCAGCACGGTCTCGGTCGCCGACGCGTCGAGCTTCATCAACGGCAGCATCGCGGGACCGTCGCTGACGGCCTACACCGCGAGCGGCGGTCCGGTCGGCGTCCAGACCCGCTGGGCCAAGGTCCAGAACGCCGACACGGCTGCGGGCACGAACGACGTCTGGAACCTGTTCTACGCGGACAAGAGCGCGGTCACGAGCACGGCGACGTCCTGGACGAATGCCGGCACCGCCTTCCAGTTCAACGGCAGCGGGCAGCTGACATCCCCCGCCACCACGTCGGTCACGATCCCGGCACTCACCGTGGACGGCGTCAACCTCGGCAACATCCAGTTGAACTACGGAAGCGGCGGCCTGACCGGCTACACCGCTTCCGGCGGTACCGTGACCACCAACACGCTGACGCAGGACGGCTACACCTCGGGCACGCTCAACAACCTCAGCATCACCAAGGACGGCAAGGTCTCGGGCACCTACAGCAACGGAAACACCGTCGCGCTCGCCAACATCAAGGTGGTCCAATTCAACAATTCGGACGGGCTGAAGGCGGATTCCAACGGCACCTACGAGCAGACCCTGGATTCCGGCACGCCGCTGGTGGGCCTCGACGGCACGACGGTGATCGGCGGCAACGTCGAGCAATCGAATACCGACATTGCGAGCGAATTTTCGAAGATGATCGTAACCCAACAGGCATATTCCGCCAATACGAAGGTCATTTCGACGGCTCAGGACATGATGACGGCGTTGATCAACATCATCCGATGAGGCCGGCCCGGACCGGCCGTGACCTGAACCAGGGAGGAGGGGCTTCGTGAGCTTCAACGCCATCAACACCGCCACCGCCGGTCTGAAGGTGACTCAGGCGGCGATCGGCGTCGTCTCGCAGAACATCGCGAATGTCGGCACCGCCGGCTACACGAAGCGCACCCTCACGCCGGTGGCCCAGGGCGTCGGCAATTCCAGCGTCTCGACCGGCACCATCGGCCGGGCGCTCGACGCGGCCTCGCAGAAGCAACTGCGCATGGAGACGTCGGGCGCGGCCTATACGGGCTCGCTCTCGGCGGTGCGGACGCAGCTCGACCAGCTCTACGGCACGCCCGGCACCTCCACGGCCCTCGACGGGGTCGTGAACGACTTCGCGCTCTCGCTGCAATCGCTCGCCAGCGACCCGACCTCGGCGCCGGCCCGCGCCACCGTGCTCACGAAGGCCGCCAACCTCGCCTCCAGCATCGGCACCATCGCGGGGGGCGTTCAGGACCTGCGGACCGCCACCGAGAGCCGGCTCGGGAGCGACACCGCCAAGGCGAGCGAGTACCTGAAGTCCATCGCCACCCTGAACACCCAGATCACCGGAACCACCGACGACGGCGCGCGCGCCGACCTGCAGGACCAGCGCGACCAGGCGATCACCGGCCTCTCCGCCTATCTCGACGTGCAGACCGTGGACCAGCGCGACGGGACGGTCTCGGTCATCACCACGTCGGGAATGACGCTGGTCGATCGCGGCGCGGCCGCCACCCTGACTTTCGACGGCCGCGGCACGCTCTCGCCGGACGCCGCCTATTCGCAGGATCCGACGCAGCGCGGCGTCGGCACCATCACGGCGAACACGCCGGGCGGGGCCCATATCGACCTCATCGCCGCCAAGGCGATCCGCTCGGGCTCGCTCGCGGCGGGCGTCGAGCTGCGCGACACCATTCTGCCCCAGGCCCAGCGCCAGCTCGACGAGTTGGCCGCCGGCCTCTCCCGGTCCATGTCGGATCGCAATGCGACGGGCACCCCCGTGACCGCCGGGACCAGCACCGGGTTCGACATCGACCTCGACGGGCTGCAGGCCGGCAACGCCGTCACGGTGAGCCTGCGCGATGCCGCCGGCGTCCAGCGCAACCTCGTGCTGATGCCCTACACCTCGGCCACCGCGCCGACCGTGAAACCGACCGACACCAACGACCCCACGGCGACGATCGTCCCGATCAAACTGACGGGCACGAATGCGGGCCTGCGCGACGCGATCCAGACCGCGCTGGGCGCCAGTTTCAGCGTCACCAGCCAGCCCGGCGCCGGCACCGGGGGCCTGCGCATCACCACCGATCCCGCCACCGGCGCACCGACGTTACTCGGCGTCGGCGCCAGCGTGACCCAGCCGCAGAGCCCGGCCGACTTCCAGAAGGGCCAGCCGCAGCTGGCGCTCTTCGTCGACAGCACGGCGAAGGGCACGCTCTATACGGGCTCCTTCGACAAGGGCTCCCAGCTCACCGGCTTCGCCCAGCGCATCGGCGTGAACCAGGCCCTCGTCGGCAACACCGCCAGCCTGGTCAACACCTCATCGAACACCCTGGCCTCCGATACGACGCGGCCGCAGTTCCTCTACACGGCCCTCACCGGCTCCAGCCGCACCTTCGCGGCGGCGAGCGGGATCGGCGGCATCAGCGCGCCCTACACCGCGAGCGTGCAGGACTTCGCCCAGCGCATCATCGACGCGCAGGGCGCGGGCGCCTCCACCGCCCAAAGCCTCGACGAGGGCCAGGGGATCGCGCTGGCGACCGCGCAGTCGCGCGTCGCCTCGACCTCCGGCGTCAGCATCGACGAAGAGATGTCGAAGCTGGTGCAGTTGCAGACCGCCTACAGCGCCAACGCGCGGGTCCTCACGGCCGCCCGCGACCTCCTCGACACCCTGCTGCGGATCTGAGGAACGCCCGCCGTGCAAGACATCCTTCCGAGGTCCCGATGAGCATCGCGCCCTTCAACGCCAGCACCTTCCGAAGCGACCGCAACACGGCGAACCTCGTGGGGCTGAAGAGCCGCCTCGACACGCTGACGACGCAGCTCGCCAGCGGCAAGGCCGCCACCACCTATGGCGGTCTCGGCGCCGGGCGCACCACCAGCCTCAGCGCGCATGCGGCGCTGAGCGCCCTCGATGGCTACGACGCCGCGATCACCGGCGCCACCACGCGGGTCACGCTGGCCAATGCCAGCGTCACACAGGTCAACACCCTCGGCGACGGCCTGCGGCGCTCGCTGACCGCGAGCAACGACTCGACCACCGCCAACACGCCCAAGATCGCGCGCGACAGCCTGGACGCGGCCATCGACGCCCTGAACGTCGATGCGGGCGGACAGTACATCTTCGGCGGGCGGGCCACGGATTCTCCCCCCGTGGTCTCGTCCGACATGATCCTGAACGGCGACGTTTCCACCAACCGGGACGGCCTCAAGACGCTGATCGCCGAGCAGAAGGCGGCCGATCTCGGGCCGAACGCCAATGGCCGCGTCGCCGCGAGCGCCAGCGGCTCGACCGTGACCCTCAGCGAAGAGGGCACGGGCGCGGCCGGCACCGAAGCCCGTGCCAATTTCGGCTTCCGTCTGCTCTCGGCCACGAGTTCCAACCCGGCCGGCATCACCGCCGGTACCACCACGGCCGCCACGGCGCCGCCGGTCGCGATATCGATGGCGAATGCGCCCGCCGAGGGGGACCGGATCCGGGTCGCGCTCAACCAGCCGGACGGGACCCAAAGCTTCGTCGACCTCACCGCGAAGGCCTCCTCGACCCCGGGCGCCACCGACACGATGCCGGTTTTCGCCACGGCGGCCGAGGCCGCGACCTACCTGACCGACCGCTTCAAGACCGCGAACGTCGCCAGCATCCAGGGGCCGGCCGCCCTCGCGATCCAGGCCGATTTCGGCGCCGGAACACCGGCCTCGCTGACCCTGGGCGTGACCGGGACACCCAGTGCGGGCGACACCGTGACGGTGAACATCGCCCTGCGGGACGGCACCACCCAGAGCCTGACGCTCACGGCCCGGGCGAGTGCCGACCCAAAATCCACCACCGAGTTTTCGTTGAGCGGCGACATCGCCGCCAACCTGACAAGCGCCGTCAACAATGCCCTGAAGGGCGCGGCATCGACCACCCTCTCGGCGAGTTCCGCTTCACGCGCTTCGCAGGACTTTTTCGCCGGCTCGGCCTCGGCCGGCCTCGCGCCCCGCCGCGTCAGCGCCGACGGCAACGGCTATGCCGAGCAGGCGAGCAGCAAGACCGTGATCTGGTACACGGGCGACGACACCGCCGCCGACCCCAGGGCGACCGCGACCGCGCAGGTAAGCGCCAACCGGGTGGTCAACATCGGCGTCCAGGCCAACGAGGCGCCAATCCGCGCCGTGCTCGCTGGGCTCGCCATGGTGGCGGCCGACACCGGCACGACGGGAGCCGCCGGAACCCCCGAGGCCGTGCGCTTCGGCGCGGTCGCGGATCGCGCCCGCAGCCTGTTGGTCACGGATGGCACCGGAGGCGGCGTGCCCGGGATCGCGAGCGACCTGGGACTGGCGGCGAGCACGCTCGCCAACACGAAGACGGAGAATCGGACCAACCGTGCGGCGCTGCAGGGCTCGCTCGACGGTGTCGACACGATCTCCGCCGAAAGCGTCACCGCCCAGTTGCTGCAACTCCAGACCCAGTTGCAGGCGAGCTACCAGGTGACGTCCATGCTCTCGAAGCTGACCCTGGTCAGCTATCTCGGATAGGACAGACCCGGCGGCGGTCCCAGAGGCTCACGCGATTTGGCGCCGAGCCCGGGATGGCTTAACCCGAGGTCGGTTCATACCGGGGTTCGATGCCATGAAACGTGCGGCCTGCGTGGGAACGGCGATCGTCCTCGTGACGTCGATCGGTTCCGCTTCGGCAATCGAGAAACCCCAGGCGCCTGCGCCGCGCGAGGCGCTTCAGTCCTGTCCGCGCCAGGGGCCGGGCTTCGTGCGCGTGCCGGGCTCGGCGACCTGCGTGCGCGTCAGTGGCCGCGCCGTGGGCGGCATCGATGTCGGCGCGCAACGCGCCGCGCCGGTCACGGCCGGGCAGCTCTCCATCGACACCCGAACGGAGTCCGATCTCGGGCCCGTGCGCGCCTTCGTGCGCATGGGGCACGGGCGCCCCTGAGGTACGACGCTCCCCAGGGTACGCGACGCCTCAAAGGCTGCGTGACAGCACCAGGGGCTGGCTGCGCGCGACGCCGCTGCGGCCATAGGGGGAGGGCCCCTGCGAGGGCCGCCCGTAGATGGTCGGCGTGCCAGCGCGGTTCATCTCGTCCGCCAAGGTCTTGACCAGCCCCTCGGAGACCGTGCGGGCGGTGGCGAGAACGGCCTGGTTGGTCTCGACGGCCGCCGTGAAGCGCGCATGCGCGGCCTTCAGCGTCGTGACGCCTTCCGGGTTGAAGCGGGCGAGCGCGATGGCATTGGCCTTGGTCGCCTCGAGTCCCTGCAAATAGGCGGCCGCCAGGGTCGACTTGCGTTCGGATTCGGCAAGCCCCTCGCGCAGGCGTCCGACCCGGATGTGGTCGCTCTCGCGGGCGAGCACCGCCTCGAGCGCGTCGAGGCTCGCGATCACCCCGGCCACGTGCGCCACTGCCCCGACGCGATCGGTGATGCGGAGCGTCGGAATTTCAGCTGGCCTTTGCACCGGCACCCTCCTGCATCTTCATCATCTCGCGGAACACCTGGTCGGCGATGCCGACGCCGCCGCTCTTCACGATCTGGCCGGCATATTCCTTGGTCATCATCGAGCGATAGACGCCGCCCCCGGTGCCGTTCTCGCCGAGCGGCCCCTCGCCGTCCGTCTGCGCGATGCGGTCCAGCGACTGCTCCAGGAACATCGATTCGAAGTCCGTCGAAGCCTTGCGGGCCTTCGCTTCGTTCGCCGTCTTGGCGGCATTCGTCGCCGAACCTCCGACCGCGCCCTGCACGGTCTTGGCGATGTCACCGATGATGGCCTTGCCGACCCCGAGGGCGGCGCTGGCGGCGAGTGGCGCGAACAGCATGGGACTTACCTCGCGTGCGACGGGAGAGATGGAGAAGGGGATCGGGCCGGCATCACATGACCTCGATGTCGGCTTGCAGCGCGCCGGCGGCCTTGATCGCCTGCAGGATGGAGATCAGGTCGCGCGGGCCGATGCCGAGGGCGTTGAGGCCGTCGACGAGTTCGCGCAGCGTCACCCCCTCCTTGACCAGAGCGAGCTTGTTGCCGTCGCCGGTGTCGACCTTGACCCCGGTGCGCGGCACCACGGTGGTGGCGCCGTTCGACAGGGGCGCCGGCTGGCTCACCTGCGGCTGCTCGGTGATCGTCACGGTGAGGTTGCCCTGCGCAATCGCCACCGTGGAGACCCGCACGTCGCGGCCCATAACGATGATGCCCGAGCGCTCGTCGACGACGACCCGCGCGGTCTGGTCCGGCTCGACCTTGAGCTGCTCGACCTCGGTGACGAGGCGGATCATGTTGCCCGAGTAGCGGGCCGGGATCTGCAGGGTGACGGTGGCGGGGTCCGTGGGCTCGGCGGTGTCGGCGCCCATGAAGTCGTTGATCGCCGAGGCGATGCGCTTCGAGGTGGTGAAATCGGGATTGCGCAGCGACAGGCGCAGGGTGCGCATGTCGTTCATCTTGAACGCCATCTCGCGCTCGATCATCGCGCCGTTCGGCACGCGCCCGTTGGTGGGGACGCCCCGGGTGATCTTGGCGGCGTCGCCTTCGGCGGAGAACCCCGCGATGGCCACAGACCCCTGCGCCAGGGCGTAGACCTCGCCGTCGGCGCCGAGGAGCGGCGTCACCAGCAGGGTGCCGCCCTGCAGGGATTTGGCGTCGCCGAGGGACGAGACCGTGATGTCGATGCGATTGCCCTGGGTGGCGAAGGGCGGCAGGCTCGCGGTGACCATCACCGCCGCGAGGTTTTGCGTGCGCATGGTGGCGCCCCGCGTGTTCACGCCGAGCCGCTCCAGCATCGCCTGGAGCGACTGCTTGGTGAAGGGGATGTTGTTGAGGGTATCGCCGGTGCCGTTGAGGCCGACCACGATGCCGTAGCCGACGAGCTGGTTCTGGCGCACGCCCTCGACGCTGGCGAGGTCCTTGACCCGCGACAGGGCGAGGACAGGGGCCACGTGTCCGACTGCCAGCACCAGGCCCGCCAAAAGGCAGAGCGCGTGGCGGAGGATTCGGGTCGGGCCGGTGAGGGCGTCGGGCATGGCACTCTTCGAGGCGTACAGGTCCTCGGTATGGTGCCAGGAGCGTGCCAAACGCGCGTTTACGCCAATCGGTTGATTTTGAACGTTTTTTCAAACCCGATAGGAAGCGGACAGCACCTCTCGGCCTGACGCTTCGTGCCGACCCGGCATCTTCTGCCGGGAAATTTACGAGCGGTTAACCAAGCGGATCGGATGCTGGCGCTGCCGGGCGTCCACCCGCCCCGATCGGTTTCCATCCCATGCGCGTCGACCCCCGCTTCGTCACCTCAAGCACAGGCCC
>NZ_JAQGKL010000109.1 GCF_028290105.1 Methylobacterium sp. | reverse complement strand
CGGGCCCGCCGTCCTGGCGCGGGTACGCGAGGAACGCGACCGCTTCGTCGCGGGTGTGCGCGAGGGCGTCGCGCGCATCCCGGAATCGGCCCGCATCGACGGCCGCGCCCGTTTCGACGGCGCCGGCACGCTGATCGTCGACGCGCACACCCGGCTCACATTTCGCGCCGCCATCATCGCCACGGGCTCGCGCCCGGTGGTACCGGGGACCCTGCGCGACCTCGGGGATTGCGTGCTCACCACCGACACCCTGTTCGAGATCGCCGACCTGCCGGCCTCCCTGGCGGTACTCGGCGGCGGACCGGTGGGGCTCGAACTCGCCCAGGCCCTCGCCCGCCTCGGCGTCGCCGTCAGCCTGTTAGACACCGGCACGCACCTCGCCGCCCTGCGCGATGCCGGCCTCGCCGAGCAGGCGGCGCGCCTCTTCGGCGCCGAGATCGCGCTCCATCTCGGGGCAGAAGTCTCGTCGGCCGAACAGGACGGGGAGGGCGTGCGCCTGCACTGGACGGACGCGCGGGGCGAGACCCACACGGGGCATTTCGCGCGCGTCCTTTCCGCCGCCGGGCGCTCTCCGAACCTCGACCGGCTCGGGCTCGACACCACCGGCCTCGCGCTCGGCGACGATGGGGTTCCCGACTTCGACCCGCGGACACTCCTCTGCGCCCATGCGCCGATCTTCATCGCCGGGGACGCCAACGCCGACCGGCCGGTGCTGCACGAGGCCGCCCGCCAGGGCCGCATCGCCGGCGCCAACGCCGCCCGGCTGCTCGCCGCCGGCGAAACCGGCCTCGCCGCGCCGCGCCGTTGGACGGCCCTCGCCATGGTCTTCACCGACCCGCAGGCGGCGAGCGTCGGCGAACCGTACGATCCGGAGGATTCGAGCCTCGTCCTCGGCACGGTGGATTTCGGCGACCAGGGCCGCGCCCGCATCCAGGGCGAGAATGCCGGCGGCCTGCGCCTGCACGCCGACCGCACCGGCCGCCTCCGGGGCGCCGAGATGCTCGGCCCCGCCTGCGAGCACCTCGCCCACCTCCTCTCCTTCGCGATCGAGGACAGGCTGTCGGCGCAAGCCCTCCTCGACCGGCCGTTCTACCATCCGACCATCGAGGAAGGGTTGAAGACGGCGCTTCAGGCGATCGTCACCCAGCTTGCCTCGGGGGAGGGCGGTTGAACCTCAGCCCTCGTTGAAGGGCGTCCTGGGCGGGTGCGCGCGTCTGGGTCCTGGGGTTTGAACCCAATCAGATTGTCGGTTCGAGCGTCAGCGTCCAACCCAACTTATTCGGCGGAAGTGTTGAGGCTGAAGCCCCAGAAGCAGACATCGCCGGGTCACGACGTCCTACGGCTGAAAATCGGGTGGGTTCCCGGGGGCATCTGGTGCGAGCCCGCGCACAATCGTTTCCGCATGTTGCGCGGCGAGTGTCGGTAGGTTCGGGGCATGTGGGCTGGCCGAGCCGAACAGCTCATGGAACAGCATGCCCGTCACCATCGGGCCGACGATGGAAAATGCGTAGGCCGTCGGGTCGCCGGATCGTATCTCGCCGCGCGCCTGCCCGTTGGCGATCAGGCCTGAGAGAAGCGTCAGGATCCGGGACACGACGTTGTCGTGCCAGATGCGTGCGAGGTCCGGAAAGGCGCGGCTCTCGCCGATCACCATGCGGGCCAGGGCCGGAACGCGGCCGTCGCCCATCCCGTCGGCCGCCCGCATCAATAGGACCGGCACGAGCTCGGCGAGGGAACCCCGGAAGGCCTGCGCGGCCTGCTCGATGGCTTGCAGGTTGGTCGCGACGACGTGCTGGACGACCGCCCGGAACAGGTCCTCCTTGGTGTCGAAGTAGCGGTACAACGTCCCCTTCACGACACCGGCGCGGGTCGCGACGTCGGACAGCTTGGCAGCCGCGAACCCGTGCTCGACGAACACGTCCACGGCCGCCTCGATGATCTCCCCCGGACGGGCGTCCTTGCGCCGGTTCCACTTGGGCTTGGTGTCCGTCACGTCCGGTTCCGTCCCGTCGCTCGGCGGCCGTCAGGCCGCCAGGATGATGCCGCGCTCGCTGAAATACTGCGCAAGGGTCGCCGTCGACCCATGCGGGTCGGCCAGGGCGATATAGGTGTCGGGGCGCAGCAGGTAGGCCGCGTCCTGCGCCAGCCCCGCCCGCCCGTGCTCCGGTCGCCAGGCGAAATCGTGCAGCGCGATGCCATGCCGTTCGCACCACGTCCGCAGATCGAACTTGGCGGCGCCGTAGACGTGGACCTGCCATCCGATCGCGGACAACGGGCCGTAGTTGTCGCCGCCGTCGAAGCGCACGAACGGCAGACGGTCGCCCCCGCTGATGGACCCGGCCTTACCGGCGCTGAGCGGGCTGTCCTGGTACTCCAGCATGGTCTGCGAGACGACCCGGAACATGAACTCGCGCACCCGGTCGATGTCGTAGGCGACACGCATGAACAGCGGCGCGATCCGGGTGCGCACGAAGTTGGCGAAACCGCCCTCGGCGGTGGCGAATGTAAATAGCCGGTCGGTGGTGTCCACAAGCTTGCGCGCGAACGCCTGACGCTCCGGCTCATAGCTGTCGAGCAGGCTGTCGGAAGCCTGGCCCTTCACCACCGCCGCCAGCTTCCAGGCGAGGTTGATGGCATCGGCGATGCCGGTGTTCATGCCCTGACCGCCAGCTGGGCTGTGCACGTGCGCGGCGTCGCCGAGGAGGAATACGCGTCCGCTGCGGAAGCGGTCGGTAACTCGGTGGTGGACCCGGTAGGTCGAGAACCAGTTCACTTTGCCAACCGTGAGGCCGAGGTTGTCGAGGGCCTCCCGGCCGACGTCCTCGAAGGTCAGGGACTCGGCGCGATCGGCCCGCTCGTCGCGCACTGTGCCGATCAGGCGGCTCTGGTTGTCGTGGCCGTAGGGCAGGACCATCACGAAGTCGGCGCTGTCGAGCGCGATATGCGCCTCGCCGCCGGGTTCGAGACCGCTCACCTCGACGTCGGCGACGTAGAAGACTTGGCGGTAGGTGCCCCCCTCGAAGCCCGCGCCGATCCCGTGGCGAATGGGTGAGCGCGCCCCGTCGCAGCCGGCGAGGTAGCGGGCCTCGCAGACCTCCTCGCTCCCGTCGGGCCGCTTTAGGCGGGCGGAGACGTGATCCGCGCGATCCTCGAACGAGACGAGCTCGGTCCGGCGCTCGACGCTGACGCCGAGCTTTTCCAGTCGCTCGATCAGGAGGCGTTCGTGCCGGTCCTGCGGGAACACCAGCAGGTAGGGGTACGGCGTGATGTCGGCCCCGGCATCGGCCAACGAGACGCGCGCCTGACGCTCGCCGCGCACCCACATGTTCATGGCCGGGTTCCGGTTGCCGGCCTCGACCACGGGCTCGGTCATGTCGAGCTGACGGTAGAGTTCGAGGGTGCGGGCCTGCACCGCCATGGCGCGGGAGGTCTCGCCGGGACCGGCGCTCTTGTCGACGATGCGGATGCCGACGCCCTGCTTCGTCAGCCAAAGCGCCAGGGCCAAGCCGGTCGGTCCGGCTCCGACAATCAGAACGTCGGTGGTGTGCATGGAAGGCTCCACTCTGCGTGGGTTGTCCGGCAGTAGACCGGCATCCCCTTGAAGCGATCACCTCGGCCATCAGGCAAGGAATTCGGATCGCTCGGTCACGACCCTTCTAATGACTTTCGGGCCATTTCTCAAGAGAAATGACTTTGAGGTCATTAGTTGGCGCCGGACGTCGTGGTCGGCTTCCAGTGGGCGCGCTACGACCGTCAGCATTCTGAGACCTGCCTCTCGGAAGCGGTCCAGGCTCCTCCCCACCCAACTCGGACCTTCACACGCCCAAGCCGATTGAGTTCGAACCCGAGCGGCCAGAATGGCCGGCGGATCAATCCGGGCTCGGTGTCTGCTCTCCGTATCGAAGCGCCGCAGCAGGCGCTCCGCATCTCGGGCGTCTCCGATGGCATGAGCCGCTCTGTTCTACCGGGGGACCGGGCGCGCGTGCCGGCTCCCGAAAAGAGAGGGCAGGCGGTGTGGGCACAATTCCCGTGGTGGCAACGGACTTCCGGATCAGAGACGGAGTTCGACCTGGCCGGTGGTGACCACGACGGCGTCGGGGCGGTGGTTGGTCACGTCGGTCGCGTAGTGGATCGCGTCGTGGCACGTGCGGAACAGGCCCCCACCCAAGCCGTCGACGGCGACGGCGACCCAGAAACCGTGCGGGTCCCGGCCGACGATGAAGCGGGGGGACGCCGGCTGGCGGGCCGCAGAAGGAACGGTGGAGACCGGAAGGGCAAGGGACATGGATCGGCTGGGGTTCCGCGCGATCCATCGTCGGGACCGCGTCATGCATGTGCGCCCGAGGGCGTAAGGGTTCGAGCGGGGGTCCGAGGCATCCGCGTGAGGATTCCATCAGGAATCCGGCGCCCCGCGCGGCTTTCGACTTCCCCGGACCAGTACCCCGGCTTCGTATCGGCGCGGCCAACGGTGCGGGCGAAGCACCACGCCGCCGTCACACCTCTGCGCGTCGGCGGCGCATGCGGTCGAGGGCGCGCGCCAGGGCCGGTTCCAGCGTCGTGAGCTCTTCGAGGTGGGCCGTCGTCAATCGCTGCAGGAGGGCCGCCGCCTGGGGCGTGAGGGTGAGAGCCATGCGGCGGCGGTCCTGGGCTTCCGCCGTCTTCGTCAGCAGCCCTTTCTCGACCATGCGCGAGACGAGTTCCGCCGCCGTCTGTGGCGCGATCAGAAGCTGCTCGGCCACGAAGCCCACCGTCGGCGCCCCGTCATGCCCGGCGATCGCCAGCAGCGCCTGATGCTGCTGCGCGGGAAGGCCGACCTTTCCAGCCGCCGCCTCGCTGAAGGCGAGGAAGCGACGCAATTCCAGCCGGAAGGCGGCGATCGCCGCATAGGATTCCCGGGGGAGGCCAGGTCCTGCATCCGAATCCATGGGCCGGCTCCGTCATAGGCTTTATTATATCGTAGTACGATATATATCCGATGGCACCGCATCGTTTGAAAGGCCATAGCATGCTCACCCCAAACGCGGCCGCACCCGCCCGGCGCCGCGCCCTGGCCGATTTCCGGGCCGACCGCCGGCTTCTTCTGCTCGGCGCCATGGCGATCGTGGTCGGCCTCGCCGGGACCGGTGCCGCCTGGTGCCTCCTCGCGCTCATCGCCCTCGTGACGAACCTCGTTTGGTTCGGGCGGATCGACATCGCGGCGACCTCGCTGGCGCAGGCGACGCCGTCGCTCTGGATGGTCTGCGTGCCCATCGTCGGCGGCCTCGTCATCGGCCTGATGGCGCGCTTCGGCTCCGAGAAGATCCGCGGCCACGGCATCCCCGAGGCGATCGAGGCCATCCTGATCGGGGGCAGCCGGATGTCGCCGAAGGTCGCCGTGCTCAAGCCGATCTCGTCGGCCGTCTCCATCGGCACCGGCGGTCCCTTCGGCGCGGAGGGACCGATCATCATGACGGGGGGCGCCATCGGCTCGCTGTTCGCGCAGTTCTTCCACTTGAGCGCGGCGGAGCGGAAGACGCTGCTGGTCGCGGGCGCGGCGGCGGGCATGACGGCGATCTTCGGGACGCCCATCGCGGCGGTCCTGCTCGCGGTGGAACTGCTCCTGTTCGAGTGGCGTCCGCGCAGCTTCATTCCGGTGACCGTGGCGGCCATCACCGCCACGATGCTGCGGCCGGCCCTGTTCGGCGACGGCCCGCTGTTTCCCTTCGCCGCCGATCCCGTGCTGCCCTGGTGGGGCCTTGCCGCCTGTGCGGGCGTCGGCGTCGTCGCGGGCCTGCTCTCCGGCCTCCTGACGACGCTCCTCTACGCCATCGAGGATGCGTTCGAGCGGCTGCCGATCCACTGGATGTGGTGGCCGGCCCTGGGCGGACTGGCGGTCGGCCTCGGCGGTCTCGTCGAGCCGCGCGCCCTCGGCGTCGGCTACGACATCATCGCCGATCTCCTCGGCGGCCACATGGTGGCCAAGGCGGTCCTGCTGATCCTGGTCGTCAAGGCCGCGATCTGGCTGGTCGCGCTCTCGTCCGGAACCTCGGGGGGCGTCCTGGCACCCCTGCTGATCCTCGGCGGCGCCCTGGGCTGGCTGCTGGGATCGGTCCTGCCGGGCGAACCGGGCTTCTGGGCGCTCCTCGGCATGGCGGCGATGCTGGGCGGCACCATGCGGGCGCCGCTCACGGGCGCGCTGTTCGCCGTCGAACTCACCGGGGACGTGCGGGCCCTGCCCGCCCTGCTGGCGGCGTCGGTCGCGGCCTACGCCGTGACGGTGCTGCTGCTCAAACGCTCCATCCTCACCGAGAAGATCGCCCGGCGCGGCCAGCACGTCACCCGGGAATACGGGATCGACCCGCACGAATTCACCCGCGTCTCCGAGGTGATGGTCACGGCGGTGGATACGCTGACCGCCGATCTGTCGGTCCCCGACGCCGTGGCGGCCCTCGGGGCGGGCCGGCACCACGCCTATCCGGTGCTGGACGCGGCGGGCCGGCCGGTGGGGCTGGTCACCCGCGGCGACGCGCTCCTCTGGCGAACGGAGGGCGGCCACGGGGACGAAACCCTGGGAGAGCGGATCTCGGACGCGGGCTTGGCCGTCCTCCATCCTGACGATGTCACAAGCCATGCCGTCGACGTGATGCTGGCCACGGGCCAGGGCCGCCTGCCGGTCACGGACCCGCGGACCGGCGCGCTGGTGGGTCTGGTGACGCGCAAGGACCTCCTGCAGGTCCGCGCCGCCGTCAACCGCTCCGAGGGCGACCGCCGGGCCTACTTCGCCCGCAACCGGCCGGCGAAGGCACCGGCCGCCTGAATGGGCCTACGGCCGGAGCCGGCAGGCGGTGCCGTGCGCCCTCGCGTTCGAACGGAAGCGGGCGGCGGGACCGCTGAGGTCCCGCCGCCCGTCGAAAGTGAACCGGCTCTCAGAACTTGCGCACGATCGGCGCCGGGGCGGCTATTGCGGGTTCGCCGAAGACGTAACGGAAGCCCACCGAGACGATGTCGGCGCTGCTGTCGGCGAGGCCCGCGAAGACGATGTTCTGGACGTTGTAATCGCGGCCCGGGCCCGTGAGGATGCGGCCCTTGTCCACGAAGAAGTGCGAGTAGGCGAGGTTCAGCGTCAGCTTCTCGCTCCAGCGATAGCTCGCGCCGAGGGAGAGGTTCACGCGGTCGGCGTCGGGCAGGCGCACGGAGCGGTTCGTGAAGTCGATGGGCGAGACCTCGTAGGCGACGCCCGCCCGCACGGTCAGGGACGGCGACCAGTCGTACTCGGCGCCGATCGCGTAGGTGTAGCCGTCGTTGTAGTTCAGGGGCAGCGCGCTTCCGACGTTGCCGGCCACGACCGGAAGGATG
>NZ_JAQGKL010000095.1 GCF_028290105.1 Methylobacterium sp. | reverse complement strand
TCGTGCGGCTTCGCGCCGGCGGCTAGGCGGTTCGCCACCTCGACCACGGCGCGCTCGGCATTGCCGTAGAGGAGCAGGTCGGCCTTGGCGTCCGCCAGGATCGAGCGGCGCACCTTGTCGGACCAGTAATCGTAATGGGCGATGCGGCGCAGCGACGCCTCGATGCCGCCGAGGATGATCGGCACGTCCTTGTAGGCCTCGCGGCAGCGCTGCGTGTAGACGATGGTACAGCGGTCCGGGCGGGCACCGCCCTCCCCGCCCGCCGTGTAGGCGTCGTCGCTGCGCAGGCGACGGTCCGCCGTGTAGCGGTTCACCATCGAATCGAGATTGCCGCCGGTGACGCCGAAGAACAGGCGAGGCTTCCCCAGGGCCTTGAACGGCTCCGCCGATTGCCAGTCGGGCTGCGCGATGATGCCGACCCGGAACCCTTGCGATTCGAGCAGCCGGCCGATGATGGCCATGCCGAAGCTCGGATGATCGACATAGGCGTCACCCGTCACCAGGACGATGTCGCAGGAATCCCACCCGAGCGTGTCCATCTCGGCGCGGCTCATGGGCAGGAACGGCGCCGCCTTCCCGAAGAGCGGCAGCTTGCAGGCGAGGGGAGCCGGGGATCGGCTCGCGGACGCCTGGAGGTCGGAAGCCTGGAGGTCGAAAGCCTGGAGGTCGGAAGCTTGGAGGTCCATGGGGTCCGTGCATAGACCGCCAAGGCCGCGAGCTCAACGAATGGCGGGGGGCCCGGGAGCCGCAGCCTCGTCACGGCGGCCGAGGCTCGCGTTCACGCTGCGCCGGGCGCGGGACGCGGGCACGGGCCGGGCCGCGCGTCTTCCCTCGTCGGCCGGCTTTCCGTCCTGCGGCGGTGTCCGTTCGACGTAGGCCGTCGGCGACGAAGACCATCGCCCTCCGCCGCCGACATGCCGGCGGATGGACGATAGTCTTGCAGACCCGTTCCTCAGAAGGTGTAAGAGGCGGACACAACGAAGGTCCGGGGCGATGCGACCGTCACGAAGGTGCCCGTTGTCAGCCAATACCGGTTATCGGCAACGTTCTCGACGTTGAACCGGAACACGAAGGGCCTGTTGTTCAGGATCGTCGCATACCGGAAGCCGAGGTCGACCCGTGTCCAGTCCGGGAACCGTACCGTGTTGGCGCTCGTGAGGTATGAGCCGGACGTGTAGATCACTCTCCCATTCAGGGAGAGACCAGGCACCCAGGGCGTGTCCCATTCGAGACCTGCGGAAACGGTCAGGTCCGGCACGCCTGCGGCGTCGTTCCCACGTTCGAGTGGATTGACCGGCTTGGTCAGTTCCGGGCGCAGGAAGGTTGCACTCGCGAACCCGCGCAGCGTTGGCACGATTGCGCCATAGGCCGACAGTTCCAGCCCCTGATTGCGCTGCTCGCCGTTGTAGGCCAGTGCGTTGGTCGCTGTCTGCACCTGGTCGGGCCGGCTGATCTGGAAGAGCGCCGCCGTCATCGTGATGGTGCCCCAATCGACCTTGACGCCCACTTCCTGCTGATCCGACTTGTACGGGCTCAGGATTGAACCCGCGTTGCTGTAGCCGGGTCCCACGATGGTGCCTGCCGTCAGTCCTTCGGCGTAGTTCGCGTACAGAGAAACGTTCTTCCAGGGCTTGATAACGATGCCGGCGAGCGGCGACGTGGCGTTCGCGTCGTACTCGCTCGTGCGTGCCTGGGTGATGGTATCGTAGCTCTTCTGGTTCACCATCTGGTAGCGAACCCCTGCGGTCAGCAGGACGGTGTCGTCGAAGGCCGACATCGTATCGGCGAGGGCGACGCTCGTCAGGGTGGTGCCCGCGTACCGCTGCGGCGCAAGCCGCTCACCGGTCACGACGGGCAGCGGAGAGGGCCTGTAGATGTTTGACGGCACCGACTCGTCTGCAGAGTTCGCAACGTAGGCGTAGCCGTCCTCCCGCGTGAATCCGGTATACACGAGGTTCATCGAATGGTTGACGAACCCGGTGTCGAAGCGGGCCTTCAAGCCGGCATTGCCGCTGACGGTGCTGCTGTAGGAATCGTAGAAGGCGTTGACGAGCCTGAAGTTGCCAAGGACGTCCGCTCCGCTTGGGAAGCCGAAGACGCGGTAATCCGGGAAGGTCTGCCGGTTCGAGCCTGCGCGATAGCCGATCCCGCCATAGGCCGTCAGCCAATCGGTCAGGTCGTATTCCAGGAAGGAGGCGACCGTGTTGTCGCGCTGCTGGAGCTGCGTTCCAGGGAACCAGTTGCTGCGGCCGCTGGGCGGGCGCGGGATGAAGGGAATATCCGATTGCAGACCAATCTGCGGGCGGAAGTTCTTTGTGTCGTCGTTCTGCGAGATGACGTCGAGCGACCAGCGCAGGCGCTCGCCCTGATAGTCGAGCGACAAGGCGCCGAGCCCCGTCTGCAGGTTGCCGTCGTTGATCGTGGCCTCGCCGGTCCGGCCGAGGCCGTTGAAGCGAAGACCCCATTCCTTGTTCTCACCGGCGCGGGTGCTGGCATCCACGTGAACACCGAAATTGCCGGGGCTGATGAACTGCGGCGTGACTTGGAGGAACGGCACATCGAGCGCGCGTTTGGTGACGATGTTGATGCTTCCGCCGACGCTGCCGCCCGGCGGAATGCCATACATGAACGCGCCCGGGCCCTTGAGCAGCTCGATGCGCTCGATGTACTGCGCGGCCACGCGATTGGATGAGACCAATCCGTACAGGCCGTTCAACCCGACATCCTGCGCCTGAACCTCGAATCCGCGGATCTGGAAGGTGTCGCTGAACCCGTTGCTGGCTGTCGTCAGACGAACCGACGCGTCGTTGACGAGTGTATCGGCGACTGTGCGCGCCTGCTGATCCTGGATGACCTGCTGGGTAAAGTTCACGGTGCTGAACGGCGTGTTCAGGGCGTCTCGGGTCCCAAGGACGCCCAACGATCCCCCGCGCGCGAACTGGCCGCCGGCATAGGGCGGCGGCAAGTCTTTCAAGAGCCCGACGCCCTGTCCGCCACGTCCCGTGCTGCCGGCCGGACCCGCCACCGAAAGCTCGTCGAGTTGCACGGCTTCTTGCGCTCTCGCGCTTGAAGTCGACCCGACCCGGGTGAGAACCAGCGAGGCTGCACCGATCAGAACATACGTCGACGTTGCTGTAAGCGTAGAACCGATCTGACGCACCTTCAAATCCTTGAGCTGGGCATGAGTTGAGCGCCCGACGCTGCATCAGTACCTTAGAGCAATAGTAAATTGCCGATCGATACAGCGACCATCGATGCGGTTAGTTCATCACGCAGGCGTGAACAAGAGCCTGATTTGCGCGGTTGTGGGCGCGTGCTTTCGCAGCAACAAGTACTAATTATTCTAAAGAAAGTTAT
>NZ_JAQGKL010000081.1 GCF_028290105.1 Methylobacterium sp. | reverse complement strand
CGCGCCTCGCGGCGGAGTTCCGGGTCGGGGCGTCCGAGCGCGACCGCACCGGGCGCCGGCCGCTGCCTGAACTCGACGCGTTCTCGCAGAGCGGCCTGTGGTCGATCAACGTGCCCCGGGCACACGGCGGGCCGGGGGTGTCCTACAGGACCCTGGCGCAGGTGATCGCCATCATCTCGGCGGCCGACCCCTCCATCGGCCAGATCGCCCAGAACCATCTCGGCATCGTGGCCTCCATCGACACCGTCTCGGACGAGGCCCAGAAGGCGCTGCTGTTCGGCCTCGTGCTCGCCGGCACCCGCTTCGGCAATGCCTTCTCGGAGATCGGCACACCGCGCGCGGCCGAGTTCAAGACCGGCTTCGTCGAGGACGGCGACCACGTCGTGGTCCAGGGCACCAAGTTCTACGCCACGGGGGCGCTGCTCGCCCACCTCGTGCCCATCGTGGCCCTCGATGGAGAGGGCCGGGCCTGGTACGCCATCGCGGAGCGCGACGCGCCCGGCCTCACCGTGATCGACGACTGGTCGAGCTTCGGCCAGCGCACCACCGCGAGCGGCACCGTCCGGATCGACGGGGTGCGGGTGCCGAAATCCCATCTGGTGCCCGCCTGGAAGGGCTATGCGCATCCGAGCGCCGACGGGGCGATCTTCCAGATCATCCAGGCGGCGGTGGATGCGGGCATCGCCCGGGCTGCGCTCGCCGAGACCATCGACTTCGTGCGCACCAAGTCCCGGCCCTGGATCGACAGCGGCCTGGAGCGCGCGTCCGACGATCCCCACACCATCCGCATCGTCGGCGATCTGACGATCCGCCTGCACGCGGCCGAGGCGCTGCTCGACCGGGCGGGTCTGGCCATCGACGCCGCGGTCGCCGCACCCGATGCCGACACGGTGGCGGCCGCGCAGCTCGCGGTGGCCGAAGCGAAGGTGCTCACGACGGAGGTGGCGCTCGCCACCACCAACACCCTGTTCGAACTCGCCGGCACCCGCTCGACGCTCGCCGAGCACAACCTCGACCGGCATTGGCGCAACGCCCGCACCCACACGCTCCACGACCCCGTGCGCTGGAAATACGCGATCGTCGGCAACCACGCCCTCAACGGGGTGAACCCGCCCTTCCACGCCTGGAGCTGACGCCTTCGCGGCGAAGCAACGGGACGACGGGCGTGTGCAGGGGCACGCGCCCGGAGCCGCCCGACGCATGGCAGCGTATCGCCGCGCGGTACTCCTCCGGACGGGGGCGAGGGCGCATCTTAAGATCATCGTCATCTCTTCCGCCGCCTCATGCGGCGGCCGAAACGTGTTTTCAGGACTGCAACGCCGTGGATACCGAGACCGCCAAGATGCTGGTGGGGGCCGCCCTCGTCCTCGCCATCGGGGCTTTTTCCGTGCTGACGATGGTCGGAATGATCCGCGACATGGTGAGCGACCTGCGGGCCGGACGCGCCGAGCGGCGGAGCGGACCCTCCGAGGCGAACCGGGCCTGAGGCCCGAGCCCCGCGCCCTTTGACGCGGGCAAAGCCCCGGTTCCGACGCAGATCGCATCTGGTGATCGCGGATGTGTGATCCATGTCACCGGGATGAACTTCGCTTTTCAAGACCGCATCGAGACCGGCCCGGCCCGGATCAGGGCCGCCGGGCGCGCCGTTTCGCGCCGCGCGGCGGAGCGCGCCGACGCCCTCGACCGGGAGGGTGGGTTTCCCGCCGAGGACGTGGCGCACGCCCACGCGGCCGGGCTGCTCACGGCGCCGCTGCCGGTGGCACTCGGCGGCGCCGGCCTCGACGCACCCGGAATGGCGCCGGTTCTGGCCGATCTCCTGGCGCAGATCGGGCGCGGCAGCCTCGCCCTCGGGCGGCTCTACGAGGGCCACGTCAACGCCCTGTCCCTCGTCCTTCGCTACGCCGAACCGGCCGTGGCCGAGCGCCTGGCGCGGGACGCCCGCGCCGGGCACCTGTTCGGGGTCTGGAACACCCAGCCGCAGGCGGGCGGCCTCAGCCTCGAGGCGGCGGGCGCCGGCTGGACGCTGAGCGGCGCCAAGTCGTTCGCCTCCGGGGCCGGCTCCGTCACGCGCCCCCTCGTGACCGCTCGCCGGCCCGACGGGCGCCAGCAGATGCTGGTGGTGGCGCTGGAGGCCGGGACCCGGGCGGACCTCTCGGGCTGGCGCGCGCAGGGCATGCGCGCCTCGACCTCCGGGGTGCTCGACTTCACCGGATTGCCGGCGGACGCGGACGGCTTCGTCGGCGGCCCCGACGCCTATTTCGCCGAGCCGCACTTCTCGGGCGGGGCCTGGCGCTTCGCCGCCGTGCAACTCGGCGGCATCGAGGCGGTGTTCGACGCCCTGCGCACGCACCTCCGGGAGACCGGGCGGGGCGGCGACCCGCATCAGGCGGCCCGCCTCGGGGAGGCCGCGATCGCGGTCGAGACCGCCCGCCTGTTCGTGACCCAGGCGGCGACGCTCGCCAGCGACCCGGAAGCCGACCCGAACCGGGTGATCGCCTACGTCAACCTAACCCGGCTCGCCGTGGAGCGGGCGGGGCTCGACGTGCTGGAGCGAGCCCAGCGTTCGGTGGGCCTGTCCGGCTTCCTCGCGCCGCATCCCCTGGAGCGGCTGGCGCGCGATCTCGCGACCTACCTGCGCCAGCCCGGCCCCGACCGGGCCCTGACCAGCGCGGCCGCCTATGTCCTCGCCGATGCGGGCCCCGCCGACCGGCTCTGGCGCGATCCCGCCGAGGCCCTTACTCCATGAAGCTCCGGCAAATCTGCAATCCGGCACGTCGTTTCGGGCACGTCCATCAACGGTGAGGGTCCATGACACGCACCACGGAATCGATCCCGCCGGACTACTTCACCGAGCTCTACGCCTCCAACCCCGATCCCTGGGACTTCACCGCCAGCCCCTACGAGCACGCCAAGTACGCCGCCACCCTGGCGGCTCTCGGCCGGCCCACCTACGCCGAGGCCCTCGAGGTGGGCTGCTCCATCGGCGTGCTCACCCGGCAGCTGGCGGATCGCTGCGGACGCCTGCTTTCCCTCGACGTCGCCCAGAGCGCCATCGATGCCGCCAAGGCACGCTGCGCCGACAGCCCGCACGTCGCCTTCCTGCGGGCCGCAGTGCCGAGCGAGTGGCCGCCCGGCCGATTCGACCTCGTCGTGCTCTCGGAGGTCCTGTACTTCTTCACTCCTGAGGATCTGGCGAGCCTCGCCGCGCATCTCCTCGCGGCACTGAAGCCCGGCGGCGAGGTCGTCCTCGTGCATTGGCTCGGGGAGACGAACTTCCCCTTGAGCGCGGACGAGGCCGTGGAGACGCTGATCGGAGCGACGGCGGGCCAATTGCAGTCCGGCCTGCAGAGCCGCACGGAGCGCTACCGCCTCGACGTGCTGCGGGCACCCGCGTGACGCAGGCGCCGCCTCCGGACGTCGTCCACCGGCACGCCGCCTGGGTGCGCCTGACCCACTGGCTCAACGCGGCCGCCTTCCTGGCGCTCGCCGTCAGCGGGGTCGCGATCCTGCTCGCCCTGCCGCGCCTGTTCTGGGGGGAGACCGGCGCCAACGGGGCGCCGGCCGCCTTCGAGCTCCCCATGCCGGTGAATCTCGAACAGACGGGCTGGGGCCGAAACCTGCACTTCCTGGCGGCCTGGGTGCTCGTCCTCAACGGCGCGCTCTACCTCGTCGCCGCCCTGGTCGGCGGCCATCTGCGGCGCGACCTCGTACCGACCTCCGACCAGCTGGCCCCCGGCCACCTCGCCCGCGAGATCGCCGACCACGCCCGGCTGAGGCCGGCGCGCGGGCGCGAGGCCCTGCGCTACAACGCCTTGCAGAAGCTCGCCTATCTCGCCGTCCTGCTCCTGCTGTTTCCCCTGATGGTGCTCACCGGGCTCACCATGTCGCCGGGCGTCACGGCGGCCTATCCCGAGCTGTTCAGCCTGTTCGGCGGTCGCCAATCGGCGCGCACGCTGCACTTCCTGGCCGCCTGCCTGCTCGTGCTGTTCCTCGTGGTCCACGTGGCGCAGGTCTTCGTCGGCGGGGCCGGCAACCTGATGCGCGCGATGATCACCGGACGCTTCCGCGTCCCTCCAGAGATCTCCAAAGAGACTTTCGCGGGGGCCCCCGATGCGTGACCTCTCGCGCCGCCGCCTCCTCGCGGGCTCGGGCACGCTCGTCGGCGCCGGGCTGCTCGGGGGCTGCGATGCGCCGGCCCTGTCGCGCCTCGCCACCCCCTACGACTGGAGCAACGGCCTCACCTTCGCGGTCCAGCGCTGGCTCCTGCGCCGGCAGCCCCTGGTGCGGGAGTTCGGGCCGGAATCCATCTCGGCGGTCTTCCCGACCATCAACACCACCGATCCCGACAATCCCGATTACCGGCGCTCCCGCGCCCTCGGCTTCTCGGACTGGAGGCTTCCCGTCGGCGGGCTGGTGGAACGCCCGGGCGCCTTCTCGCTCGCCGAACTCCGGGCGATGCCGGCGCGCTCCCAGATCACGCTCCATGCCTGCGAGCAGGGCTGGTCGGCCATCGCCGGCTGGACGGGCGTGCCGCTCGCCCATCTGCTCGCGCAGGTCGGCCTGAAGCCGGAGGCGCGCTTCATCGTGATCCGCAGCGTCGACGGCTGGTGGGACAGCTACGACCTGTTCGACGCGCTCCATCCCCAGACGATCCTCGCCTACGGCATGAACGGGGGCGACCTGCCCCTGGCGCACGGGGCGCCGGTGCGCCTGCGGGTGGAGCGCCAGCTCGGCTACAAGAGCCTGAAATACGTCAGCGCGATCGAGGCGGTGGCGCGGGTCGACGGCCTCGGCAAGGGCCGGGGCAGCATGGTCGCCGAACTCGGGTTTCCCTGGTACGCGGGAATCTGAGGCTCGGCGCGGGGCGCGACCGGCCGGCTCGCGTGATCGTGGCGAGCGCCCGGATGCACGGCACGTCCGGGAATGGCTACGATCCCGGCGTCTGACGAAGGCGGGTTCCTGGACGCATGCGGCGACGCCTGATGAAATTCCTCCACACGATGGGGGCGGCCGGATTGATGGGCGCGATGGCGGCGCTTCTCGTCATGCTGAGCGTAGCGCCCCCGCCGAGCGCGCTGGCCAGCTACGCGGCGGTCCGCGGGGCCATGGGGGCCGTCGCCACCTGGATCATCCTGCCGAGCCTGGCGCTCATGCTGGTGTCCGGCCTCCTGGCGATGACCCTGAACCGGGCCTTCCTCAACGCCGGATGGGCCTGGTTGAAGCTCGCCACCGGGGTCCTGATGTTCGAAGGCGTGCTGGTCTACGTGCAGGGGCCGATGCAGCAGGAGGCGGAGCAGAGCGCCGGGGCGCTGGCGGGCCGCGTCGACCCCGCGACGCTCGCCGCGACCCTCGGGCCGGAGCGCAACACGCTCTGGGTCCTGCTCGTCGTCGCCACAGCCAACGTCGTGCTGGGCATCTGGAGACCGCGGCTGATCCGGCTTCCCAGATAGGTGATTCCGGCTCGCGTCGGGATCCAGCGGGAGCGGACCGGCGTCAGGACAGTCCGCCCGCCTCCACCACGAATCGCGCGATGGCGTCCGCCCCGTGGCCGTCGCGCAGCGACGCGAACACGTAGGGCCGGGTGCCGCGCATGCGCTTCGTGTCGGATTCCATGATGCCGAGATCGGCTCCGACCAACGGCGCGAGGTCGGTCTTGTTGACGATAAGGAGGTCCGAGCGGGTGATGCCGGGCCCGCCTTTCCGGGGGATCTTCTCGCCGCCCGCCACATCGATGACGTAGAGGGTGAGGTCGGCCAATTCCGGCGAGAAGGTCGCCGCGAGGTTGTCGCCGCCGGATTCGATCAGGATGAGGTCGAGCTTCGGAAAGCGCCGGCGCATCTCCGCCACCGCCGCGAGGTTGATCGAGGCGTCCTCGCGGATCGCCGTGTGCGGGCAGCCACCGGTCTCGACACCCATGATCCGCTCCTCGGGCAGGGCGCCCGCCACCGTGAGCAGGCGGGCATCCTCCTTGGTGTAGATGTCGTTGGTGATCGCGCAGATCTCGTAGACGTCGCGGAACCGCTTGCAGAGCTGCTCCATCAGGGCGGTCTTGCCAGAGCCCACGGGGCCGCCGATGCCGACGCGAAGCGGGCCATTTGGAGAGGTCATCGCTCAGTCCTCAGGAACGGAAAATCCGGGAATACTGGGTCTCGTGCCGGAACGAGCCGAGATCGAGGTTCAGGGTCGCGCTGCCGAGATCGTCGAGGCCGAGGGCGGGAATCGTGGCGGCGAGCGCCGTCACCCGGGGCGTCAGGGTCGCGATGATCCGCGTGCCCGCGCTCTGGCCAATGGGCGCGCAGCGCAGGGCCGCCGAGACGAGGTTCTGCAGGAAGGCGAGGCCGAAGCCCGCCAGCACGGGCGCCAGCGCCATGCGGTGCGCCCCCGCGGCGAGGCCGACCGCGACCGGGTAGGCCACCGCGCCCTCGAGGGCGGCGGCAAGCCGCTCGAGCCCGGGGGCGCCCCAGGCCGCCTGGGTGGCGTCGAGGAAGCTGCGGCCCTGCTGGCTCGTCTCCAGGTGCAGTTCGCGCGATGGGGCCAGGGCCAGGGCGAGGTCGTTGAGGTCGGCGAGCGCGGCGGCATCCTCGCCCAGCGCCGCCGCATGGGCGTGGGCGAGGAGGATGAGGTCGTTGCGGCCCGAACCGTGCTCCAGCACGTCGGCGAGCCAGGGCGTGAGCGAGGCCTCGTCGGTGACGTCGCCCGTCTCCACCGCCCCTTCGAGCCCATGCGAATAGGCATAGGCGCCCACCGGATAGCCCGGCGACAGCCACGCCATCAGGCGCAGGGCCTCAATCATGGGGATGCGGATGATCGTGGAGTGGATGATCGTGGTGATGAGGCCCGTGGTGATGGCCGGCGGCCTCGCCCGCATAGGCGCCGCCCTCGGGGCGGAACGGGCGCTCCACGGGCTCGGCGCTGCCGCCCAGCCCCCGCACCATCTCGGCGAGCACATGGTCGAAGGCGATGTAGACCGCGTCCGCGCCGATCTCGGCCGGGATGTGGCGGTTGCCGATATGCCAGATCAGACGCTTGAGGGCGCGGTCGTCGGCCGCGCGGATCTCCAGGAGCCGCTCCGGCGCGGCCTCGATCCAGATCAGCCGTCCATCCTGCAGCACCACGGCGTCGCCGTCGTCGAGGATCGTCGGCTCGGGCAGGTCGAGCAGGAAGGACAGCCCTCCGAGACCCCGCATCGCCATGCGCCGGCGGTGCCGGTCGCCGTGGTCGAGGACGATGCGGTCGACGATCTCGCCCCGGAGCGCGTCGCGGCGCAGGACGCGGGTGGCGCGGATCATGGGAGAACCTTCAGCATCCACCAGCCCTCGCCGCGGATCGCCTCATCTCCGTGAGGATCCGGATAGACGCCGACCGTCAGGATCTCGCTGTCCGAAAAAGGGCAGGAATCCGGGAAGCTCTCGTCGAACAACGCGCTTTCGAGAACCGCACGCGCCTTCGCGGCCGGATAGATCCGCGCGATCAAGTCGGGAATCTCGCGACGCAGGCTCGGGTCGTCGCGAAGGCTGCGCTCGATCCGAAGCCACTGGTTGTCGAGGGTCGCCGCCCAGCCATGGCAGCGCAGGTCGACCTGCTCGGCCCATCGCAGCAGGCCCGTCAGGACGACCCCCAGGCGTGCCCGCAGGTCGTGCCGCTCGCGAAGGCCGAGCCGGCCGACCACCGCCGACAGATTCCCGTGATCCGGCCGGCCGGTGCGGCCTTCGCGCAGGGCACGCGCCTGCGCCTCGGCCCAGGCGCTCAGATCGGCGGAAAAGGCATCGGGCGGCGACAGCGTCACGTTTCGAATCCGGGATCGAGGATGTCTTCGATCGTGAAGGGGCAGGCGGGCGGAAACGCGGCCATGGCGATGCGGGTTTCGCCGGAGGTGATCCGCACCGCATCCGGGTAGACGTCCGGGAGTGCCTCGCGCGGCAGGCCGCGCAGGCTGGGATTGCGTGCGATCAGCCGCTCGATCTGGCGGCGTCGCTCGCGAAGCGCCCTGCGCCAGCTCGGCGTGGCGCGCTCAGGCTGCAGGCGAAACTTGAGCAGATGTGCAAGCAGCACTTCGAGGCGCAAGGTAATCGCGTCGCGCTGGCTGCGGCCCCAGCTTTCCACCTCTTCGAGCAGGTTGGCGACGTCGAGCGCGGCATCGTCGCGCCGCGCGAGCAGGTGGGCCTGCGCCTGCGTCCAGGCAAAGAAATCCCGCTCGTACAGATCGGCCGCCGGTGGCGGCTTCAGCGCGACCTTGGACACGAGGGCCTCCCTGAGGGTTCGCGACGCCATCCTACGTCAAAACAGGAAGTATCGCTGCGCCATCGGCAGCACCTCGGCCGGCTCGCAGACCAGCAATTCGCCGTCGGCGCGGACATCGTAGGTCTCGGGATCGACCTCGATGTGGGGGGTGGCGTCGTTGAGGATCATGCTCTTCTTCGAGATGCCGCCGCGCACGTTCTCCACGGCCACGAGGCGCTTCTGCACGCCGAGCCTGTCGCCGAGCCCGTCCTCGATGGCCGCTTTCGAGACGAAGGTCAGCGCGGTCGCGAAGGGCACGCGGCCGAAACTGCCGAACATCGGCCGGTAATGCACGGGCTGGGGGGTCGGGATCGAGGCGTTGGGGTCGCCCATCGGCGCGGTGGCGATGGCGCCGCCCTTGATCACGAGGTCGGGCTTCACCCCGAAGAAGGCCGGGTTCCACAGGACGAGGTCGGCGAGCTTTCCGGGCTCCACCGAGCCGACATGCGCCGAGACGCCGTGGGCGATGGCCGGGTTGATGGTGTATTTCGCGATGTAGCGGCGGGCGCGCAGGTTGTCGTGGCCGGAGGTGTCGCCGGGGAGGGCGCCGCGCTGGCGCTTCATCTTGTCCGCCGTCTGCCAGGTGCGGATCACGACCTCGCCGACCCGGCCCATGGCCTGGCTGTCCGACGACATCATCGAGAGCGCGCCGATGTCGTGCAGGATATCCTCGGCCGCAATGGTCTCGCGGCGGATGCGGCTCTCGGCGAAGGCCAGATCCTCGGGGATCGCCGGATCGAGGTGGTGGCACACCATCAGCATGTCGAGATGCTCGTCGATGGTGTTGACCGTGTAGGGCCGCGTCGGGTTGGTGGAGGAGGGCAGCACGTTGGCGAGGCCCGCCACCTTGATGATGTCCGGCGCGTGGCCCCCGCCCGCCCCCTCCGTGTGGAAGGCGTGGATGGTGCGCCCGGCGAACGCCCGGATCGTGTCCTCGACGAAGCCGGATTCGTTGAGCGTGTCGGAGTGGATCATCACCTGCACGTCGTGCAGGTCCGCCACGGTGAGGCAGGTGTCGATGGCCGCCGGCGTGGTGCCCCAATCCTCGTGGAGCTTCAGGGCGCAGGCCCCGGCGCGGATCATCTCGACGAGGCTCTCGGGCCGCGAGGCGTTGCCCTTGCCGGCAAACGCGAGGTTCATGGGAAACGCATCCGCCGCCTCGATCATCCGGGCGAGGTGCCAGGGACCCGGCGTGCAGGTGGTGGCGAAGGTGCCGTGGGCCGGCCCCGTGCCGCCGCCGAGCATCGTGGTGATCCCTGAACACAGGGCCTCCTCGATCTGCTGCGGGCAGATGTAGTGGATGTGGCTGTCGAACCCGCCCGCCGTCAGGATCTTGCCCTCTCCGGCGATCACCTCCGTGCCCGGCCCGACGACGATGTCGACGCCCGGCTGGATGTCCGGGTTGCCGGCCTTGCCGAGCTTCGCGATCCGGCCCTTCACGATGCCGACGTCGCACTTCACCACGCCCCAATGGTCGAGGACCACCGCGTTGGTGATGACCGTGTCGACGGCGCCGTCCTGGTTGGTGACCTGGGATTGCCCCATGCCGTCGCGGATCACCTTACCGCCGCCGAACTTCACCTCCTCGCCGTAGGTGGTGTGGTCGCGCTCGACCTCGATGACGAGGGACGTGTCGGCGAGGCGGATGCGGTCGCCGGTGGTCGGGCCGAACATGTCGGCATAGGCGGCCCGGGGCAGGGCGGCGCGGGGGGGCAGGTTCGTCATGGTGTTCAGAGTTTTCCCATCACGTCGCCGCGGAACCCATAGACCGTGCGGTCGCCGCCGAGCGGCACCAGAACCACCTCGCGGGTGGCGCCGGGCTCGAAGCGCACCGCCGTGCCGGGGGCGATGTCGAGGCGCTGGCCGCGCGCCTTCTCGCGCTCGAAGGTCAGGCCGAGGTTCACCTCGTAGAAATGGTAGTGCGAGCCGACCTGGATCGGCCGGTCGCCGACATTGGCCACGCTCAACAAGGTGCGGGGCAGGTCCTCGTTGAAGACGATCTCGCCGGGCAGGGTCGTCACGGTGCCGGGCACCTCGGCGGAGGCGGCCCCCCGGATCGGGTGGTGCACGGTGACGAGCTTGGTGCCGTCCGGAAACGTCGCCTCGACTTGAATGTCGTGGATCATCTCGGGGATGCCGTCCATGCATTGCTCGGCGCTGAGCACGTGCCCGCCCGCCTGCAT
Source organism: Methylobacterium sp. (assembly GCF_028290105.1). Lineage (GTDB taxonomy): Bacteria > Pseudomonadota > Alphaproteobacteria > Rhizobiales > Beijerinckiaceae > Methylobacterium. The sequence continues at coordinate 31,692 of NZ_JAQGKL010000081.1, read as the reverse complement.
CAGGTCGGAGACCGAGCGCCCGTCGCGTGCCCCCTCCACCACGAAGTCGCTGATCAGCGCGATCGCCTCCGGGTAGTTCAGCTTCACCCCGCGGGCGAGGCGGTTGCGGGCCACCTGCGCGGCCATGGCGAGGAGGAGCTTGTCCTTTTCGCGTGGGGTCAGGAGCACGGGAAGAACCTCAGGGGTTGGGCGCGGGGCCTGTCGGGGGCCGTGAAGGCAAGGACCGTGCGCGGCGGGCCGCCTCTCGGACGCGGGCCGCATGCATGCATCCCGCAGGGCCGAGCGCAAGGCCCCGGAGCGCGCTCCGGTGCGCGCTCCGGCGGTTGACAGGGCGCGGCCCCTCGGCCGAACAGCAGGGCCGATCCTTTCCCCGAGCCAAAGGGCCGGCCCGTTGACCTACCCCCGCGATCTCGTCGGCTATGGCCGCAACCCGCCGCATCCGCGCTGGCCGAACGGCGCGCGGATCGCGGTGCAGATCGTGCTCAACTACGAGGAGGGCGGTGAGAACTGCATCCTGCACGGGGACGCCGCGTCGGAGGCATTCCTGTCGGAGCTGGTCGGCGCGCAACCCTGGCCCGGCCAGCGCCACATGAGCATGGAATCGCTGTTCGAATACGGCGCCCGCGCCGGGTTCTGGCGCCTCTGGCGGCTGTTCCGATCGCGCAACATCCCCGTGACGGCGTTCGCGGTCGCCACGGCGCTCGCCCGCCACCCCGATGTCGCCGCCGCCATGAAGGAGGCCGATTGGGAGATCGCCTGCCACGGCCTCAAGTGGATCGACTACCGCGACTTCACCCGGGCGCAAGAGAAGGTGCACTTTGACGAGGCGATCCGCATCCACACCGAGATCACGGGGGAGCGCCCGCGCGCCTGGTATACCGGGCGCTCCTCGCCCCACACCCTCGACCTCGGCATCGAGGCCGGCATGACATACCTGGCCGATTCCTACGCCGACGACCTGCCCTACTGGATCACGGAACCGAGCGGACGCGGCCTCGTGGTGCCCTACACGCTGGACGCCAACGACATGAAGTGCGCGGCGATCCAGGGCTTCAACACCGGCGAGCATGTCTTCACCTATCTTCGCGACACCTTCGATGCGCTCTACGCCGAGGGGGCGGAGGCGCCCAAGATGATGTCGGTGGGCCTGCATTGCCGCCTGATCGGGCGGCCGGGGCGGATCGGCGCGCTGATCCGCTTCCTCGACCACATCGCCACCCACGAGCACGTCTGGGTGGCGCGGCGCATCGACATCGCCGAGCACTGGATCCGGACGCATCCGCCGGCCTGACGCGCAGCCTCGCCCGAGGGAGTCATCGTTTCGTGCAGCAGCCAGCCAACACGCCGCCCGCGCGTCGGCGCCGCAAGGACGGACAAGCGCGGCGCGAGGCGATCCTCGATGCGGCCCTCGCGCTGTTCTCGGGTCTCGGGCTGCACGGCGCCAGCGTCGAGGGCATCGCCGAGCGGGCAGGCCTGTCGAAGACCAACCTGCTCTACTACTTTCCCTCCAAGGAAGACCTCTACGTCGCGGTCCTGCGCCGGGTCCTCGATATCTGGCTCGACCCCCTGCAAGCCCTCGACGCGGACAGCGCGCCGGCCGAGGCGCTGAAGGATTACATCCGCGCCAAGCTCACCCTGTCGCGCGACGCGCCGCAGGCCTCGCGACTGTTCTGCCTGGAGATCGTGCAGGGTGCCCCCCTGCTGCGCGCCGAACTCGAAGGACCGTTGCGCGCGCTCGTCGAGGCCAAGGCCGCGATCCTCCGGGGCTGGCGTGCCGAGGGGCGGATCGGCGCGCACGATCCCCACCACCTGATCGTCTCGATCTGGGCGATCACCCAGCATTACGCGGACTTCGCCGTTCAGGTGAACGCCGTCACCGGACGCGGCCTCGACGACCCGGAGTTCTTCGAGAGCGTCGTCGCGAGCACGCAGGCGTTGATCCTGGGCGGGCTCGGCCTGCGGCCCTGAGCCGTCACGGACCCGAATTTTCGCCGCCCGGCTGGGCAAACCTCGCTCAGCCCATAGGCAGACGGGAGAGAGTTTATGCAACCGGCCGAAACCGGCGGTTCAGAGTTTGACCATCTGGTCTGAATGATCTTCGATCGGGTCAACCGAAGGTGATTCCCAGTCTCCGGTCGGTCCAAGCGGGCCGCGGACTTGCCTTCGGAGAGGTTGCGTCCGCGCGAGCGAGGTCGTCATGCCCAGCGAGGCTTCCATGAACGTCGGCGTCTTCATCCCGATCGGAAACAACGGCTGGCTCCTTTCGGAGAACGCGCCGCAATACAAGCCGAGCTTCGAGCTGAACAAGCAGGTGGTGCTCAAGGCCGAGGGCTACGGCCTCGACTTCGCCCTCTCGATGATCAAGCTGCGTGGCTTCGGCGGCAAGACCGAGTTCTGGGACCACAACCTCGAATCCTTCACGCTGATGGCGGGATTGGCCGCCGTCACCAGCCGGATCAAGCTGTTCGCCACCGCCGCCACCCTGTGCATGCCCCCCGCCATCACGGCGCGCATGGCCGCCACCATCGATTCGATCTCGAACGGACGCTTCGGCCTCAATCTCGTCACCGGCTGGCAGCGGCCGGAATACTCCCAGATGGGCCTGTGGCCCGGCGACGAGTACTTCTCCCGCCGCTACGAGTACCTCGCGGAATACGCGCAGGTGCTGCGCGACCTCTGGGAGACCGGCGCCTGCGACCGCAAGGGCGAGTTCTTCCAGATGGAGGATTGCCGCCTGAGCCCGCGCCCCCAGGCCGACATGAAGGTCATCTGCGCGGGCCAATCCACCGCCGGCATGGCGTTCACGGCGCAATACGCGGACTACAATTTCTGCTTCGGCAAGGGCGTGAACACGCCGACCGCCTTCGCCCCCACGGTGGAGCGCCTGGAGGCCGCCAAGGCCGCCACGGGCCGCGACGTCTCCTCCTACGTGCTGTTCATGATCATCGCGGACGAGACCGACGAGGCCGCCCGCGCCACCTGGGAGCATTACAAGGCCGGCGCGGATGCCGAGGCCATCGCCTGGCTCGGATTGCAGGGCGCGGCGGACACCCGGTCGGGGGCGGACACCAACGTGCGCCAGATGACAGACCCGACCTCGCCGGTGAACATCAACATGGGCACGCTGGTCGGCTCCTACGCGGAGGTGGCGCGCATGCTCGACGAGGTCGCCACCGTGCCGGGCACCGAGGGCGTGCTCCTGGTCTTCGACGACTTCCTGAAAGGGCTCGACGCCTACGGCACCCGCATCCAGCCGCTGATGGCGAGCCGGGCGCATATCGCGGCTGGAGCCGAACCGATGGCGAAGGTGGCGTGATGGCGGAAACGCAAAAACCCGCCGGCTACACCGACCCGGCGGGGCGCCTGGGCGGCATCACCCTGGCGGCGCGGCCGGAGGTCATCGCCTTCGACGCGTCGGCCACCGCGCTCATCGTCGTCGACATGCAGAACGCCTACACCACGCCGGGGGGCTACCTCGATCTCGCGGGCTTCGACGTCTCCGGCACGGGCCCGGTGGTGGCGTGCATCGCCCGCGCGGTGAAAGCGGCGCGGGCGGCCGGAATCCGGATCGTCTGGTTCCAGAACGGCTGGGACCCCGACTACGTGGAGGCGGGGGGACCGGGCTCGCCGAACTGGCACAAGTCGAACGCCCTCAAGACCATGAGAAGCCGGCCGGGTATGAACGAGCGCCTGCTCGCCCGGGGCACCTGGGACTACGCGCTGGTCGATGCCCTGAAGCCCGAGCCCGGCGACATCGTGCTGGGCAAACCGCGCTACAGCGGCTTCTACAACACGCAGCTCGACAGCCTGCTGCGCGCGGCCGGCATCCGCACCCTGGTCTTCACCGGCATCGCCACCAATGTTTGTGTGGAATCGACCCTGCGCGACGGCTTCTTCCTCGAATATTTCGGGATCGTCCTGGCGGACGCGACGCATCAGGCCGGGCCGCCGGCCCTGCAGGCGGGGGCCCTGTCCAACATCGAGACCTTCTTCGGCTGGGTCTCGGACGTGACCGCCTTCGAGGCCGCGCTGCGGCCGGGCATCGCGGCGGCCGCCGAATAGGCCCTTGACGCCCTCTGAGGAGCACCCCGAACAATGCCCAAGACCGTGATCGTTCCGCCCGGCACCGGCAAGCCGCTGGCGCCCTACGTGCCCGGCACCCTGGCCGACGGCGTGCTCTACGTCTCGGGCACGCTGCCCCTCGATGCGGATGCGAACGTCGTCCACGTGGGCGACGCGGCCGCGCAGACGAGGCACGTGCTGGAGACGATCAAGGGTGTCGTCGCGGCCGCCGGCGGCACCATGGACGACGTCACCTTCAACCACGTCTTCCTGAAGGACTGGTCCGATTATGCGGCGATCAACGCGGTCTACGCCGAGTACTTTCCCGGCGAGAAGCCGGCGCGCTACTGCATCCAGTGCGGCCTCGTGAAGCCCGACGCCCTGGTGGAGATCGCCTCGGTGGCGCATGTCGGCCGGGCCTGAGGCGCGCGTGGCCGCCGCGATCCACCACGCGGTCCAGGGTCAGGGCACCCGGACGGTGCTGCTCTCGCCGGGGCTCGGCGGCTCGGCCGGCTACTTCGCGCCGCAGATGGAGGCGCTCGCCGCGCGGTTTCGCGTCGTCACCTACGATCATCGCGGCACCGGACGCTCGGGGGGAGCGCTCGAGCGGGGGCACGACATCGCCGCGATGGCCCGCGACGCGCTGGCGGTGATGGATGCCTGCGATGTCGCCACCTGCGACATCGTCGGGCATGCGCTCGGCGGCCTGATCGGCCTCGAACTCGCCCGCACCCACCCCGAGCGGGTCGGGCGCCTCGTGGTGATCAACGGCTGGGCGAAGGCGGATTCCGCGACGAGGCGCTGCTTTGCCGCCCGCAAGCTGCTGCTGGATGCCGGCCCCGAGGCCTATGTCCGGGCGCAGGCCATCTTCCTCTACCCGGCGCCGTGGCTCTCGCAGAACGCCGCCCGCGTGGCCGAGGACGAGGCGCATGCCCTGGCGCATTTTCCGGGGCGCGAGACGGTGCTGGCGCGGATCGCGGCCCTGGAGGCCTTCGACCTGACGGCGGATCTCCCCGCAATTTCGCACGAGACCCTGGTGATGGCGGCGGACGACGACGTGCTGGTGCCCTATCTGTGCTCGGAGGCGCTCGCACGGGGCCTGCCCAACGCGCGCCTCGACCGGGTGCCGAGCGGCGGGCACGCCCATAGCGTGACCCGCGCCGACGCCTTCAACCGGACGCTCGTGGCGTTCCTCGCGCGACAGGAGTGAGCGCCGTGATTCAGACGAGGCCGACCGGAACGACGCCCCCGCCCGTCGAAGGCGCCGCCTTTCGCGGCGCGATGGCGCGGGTCGCCAGCGCGGTCCATCTCGTCACCACCGACGGGCCGGGGGGCCGGGCCGGCTTCACCGCCTCCGCCGTCTGCAGCGTCAGCGACGCCCCGCCGACGCTTCTGGTCTGCATCAACCGAACCTCGTCGGCCTACGCGGCGGTGAGCGCCAACGCGGCGCTGTGCATCAACACCCTGGCGGCCGACCAGACCGGGATCGCGGCCGCCTTCGGGGGCCGCACGCCGATGGAGGCCCGCTTCGCGGCGGCCGCCTGGACGACCCTCCTCACGGGCGCGCCGGTGCTCCAGGGCGCGCTCACCGCCTTCGATTGCCGCATCGTCGCCCGCCATCCGGTCGGCACCCACGACGTGCTCTATTGCGAGGTTTTGGGGCTCGCCGAGCCCGGGGATGGGCATGGCCTCGTCTACGCGGACCGGGACTATCACACGGTCCCGCTGGGCGGGGCGGCCCCGCGCGAGGCCGCCGCCTGAGGCGGGTTTTCGCGGGACGCTCGAGACGACGAAGGCCGGCGCTCCTCGGGGGAACGCCGGCCTTCCTGATGATGGGTCGTCGGGTCCGGGCCTTACCAGCGGTCGTTGCGGCGTGCGCGGACCGAGCCGGTGGTGAAGTCGCCCTGATCGGCGCGCGGGGCGACGACATAACCGCGGCTGCTGCGAAGCTCGTTCAGGTTCCGGGCCGCGGCCTGACCTTCGAGACCACCCGGCGCCACGGCGGCCGGGATGCCCGCGGGGGCATTGTAGCTCTGGGCGAGGGCGGCCGAGGCGGAGAGGCCGAGGGCCATGGCGAGGGCGGCGGTGAGACGGCGATGGGTCATGTCGGCAATCCTGGATCACAACGGTTGTCGCGAAGACGCGACGCGCACCGTTCATGTTCCTCAAAATTGAGCACACCTGCCGCGTAAAACAACAGAAAATGCTCGCCGACTGTGCATTGAAGATGTGCAGATCTTACGAATTCTCGACGCGCCCGCGATACGCACGGCGCTCATCCGAAAAAAGCCAAACATTCACATCGACTTAGGCTGTCGCCCAAAATTCCCGCAGCCGGGCAGGCGCCTTGGCATGGTTCTCGGCCGGAGCGTGCGGTTCGGCACACCGTGCGGCGGATGAGGCCGGGTGTGCGTCAGCCGGCACGGCCGATGGTGGCCTCGATCTGCCCGTGGGGCTCGTCGGTGGGCAGGAAGACCTGCCCACCGTGATCGATGCCGAAGGCCGCGAGATTCATCGGGATGTAGTGCTTGTTGGGCATCGCGAAGCCGATCTCGGCGATGTCCGGCCGGGCGGCCAGCACCGCCTCGCCCATGCGGTACATGCTGTCCTGCACGCCCGCGCTGTAGGTCGTGGCGAATTCGGCGATCATCGTGTCGAGCACGGCGGCGTTCGCCGCCACCGGGTCTTCGGGCGGCGTGGTCCAGGTCCAGGTCGCGTCCATGCTGGTGGCGCAGATTCGGTCGCCCGTATCGGGCAGGGTGCGGAATTCGTCGTCGACGAAGTCCTCCCAGCCCGATTGCGTGGTCTTCATCAGGGTGTAGCCGCGCAGGCCTGATTGCAGCACCGCGGCCTGCCGGTCGGCCACCAGCCGCACGAAGGGCTGGCCGTTGCCGTCGAGGGTGAAGGTGTGGGCATGGGGGCGGCCGTCGACGTCCCGGCGCAGCCAGCGGGTCTCCAGGGCCTCGATGCTGACGGAAGCGACCTGCGCGTAGCGCTCCAGGAACAGCGCCGCCACGTGGCCGACGAAGGCCTCGGTCTCGGCCTCGACGTGCCGGGCGGCGGTGATGTTGACGATGTTCTTGATGCTGTCGGTGGCCACCACCTGCCGGTTGTCGCCTCGCGTCCAGGCGGCCCCGAAATCACCGTCCAGCAGCACCGTCAGGGAGAGTTCGCGCACAGCGTGGCGCTCGCCGTCGCGGGCGAGGCGGAGCACCCGGACGCGGCCCTTGCCGTAGCGTGCCTTCGTCAGCGCCATGATGCGTGTCCTTTTTTCGTGGTCGGTTGGCTCACGCCTCGGCGGCGTGGGCGAGGCGGGTCGCCTCGGCGCGGGCGCCGGCCTCGCTGCCGAGCCCGTTGAAGAACAGATTCAGGGCCACCGCCGACAGGGCGGCGAGCAGGATGCCGGATTCGAGCAGCGGATGCAGCACGTCGGGCATCTGCTTGAAGAAGGCCGGGGCCACCAGGGGGATCAGCCCGAAGCCCACCGAGACGGCGACGATGAACAGGTTGTTGCGGTTGCCCGCGAAATCCACCGCGCCGAGGATGCGCGTGCCCGTGGCCGCCACCATGCCGAACATGACGAGGCCGGCGCCGCCGAGAACGCATTGCGGCACGGCCTCCACCAGGGCGGCGAGCTTGGGCACCAGCCCGAGGCCGAGCATCACGAAGCCGCCGATGACCGTCACGAAGCGGGAGCGCACGCCGGTGACGCCGACCAGCCCGATGTTCTGCGAGAACGAGGTGTACGGGAAGGTGTTGAAGATCCCGCCGAGCACGGTGCCGAGCCCGTCGGCGCGCAGGCCCCGGACCAAGCGCGCCTCGTCCACGGTCTCGCCGGTGATCTCGGCGAGCGCCAGGAACATGCCGGTGGATTCGATCATCACCACGACCATGACGAGGCAGAGGGTCAGGCTCGCCACGAGGTCGAATTTCGGCATCCCGAAGGCGAAGGGGCGCACCACGTCGAACCACGGCGCCGAGGCCACCCGCGACAGGTCGACGAGGCCGAAGAACCCCGCCACCGCCATGCCGACCACGATGCCGATGAGCACGGACGCGGAGGCGAGGAAGCCCTGGGCGTAGCGGGTCAGTCCGAGGATGACGAGGAGCACGAAGAGCGCGATGCCGAGGTAGAGCAGCGCCCCGTATTGGGGGTTGCCGATGCCGCCCGCGGCCCAGTTCACGCCGACCCGCATCAGCGAGATGCCGATGACGAGGATCACCGTTCCGGTCACCACCGGCGGGAACAGGGGCAGCAGGCGCCCGACCAGCGGAGCGGCGAAGAGCGCGAACAGGCCCGCGACGATGACCGCGCCGTAGATGCCGGTGAGCCCGAGGGCCGGGTTGGTGCCCATGGCGATCATCGGCGTCACCGCCGCGAAGGTGACGCCCATCATCACCGGCATGCGGATGCCGATGCCGGGCAGGCCCCAGCTCTGGACCAGGGTGGCGAGGCCGCAGGCGAACAGGTCGGCGCTCACCAGCATCGCCACCTGCTCGGGGGGCAGCTTGAGGGCGCGCCCGACGATGAGCGGCACCGCCACCGCACCGGCATACATCACCAGCACGTGCTGCAGTCCCAGGAGGCCGAGGGCGACGGGAGGCACCTTGGCCACCGGCGCGGGTGGGGCAGGTTGAGAAGCGCTGTGATCCACGCGTCGGTCCCTCGTCAGGCGAGCCGCTGAGGGCCGCGCACGGAGAAGGGTCCGCAAACCACGTGCCACCCCAGAAGGGGCGATCCCCCAGGCCAAGACGCCCTCGACCGCGCGGATGCGCCGTGTAAGATCCCGGCCAACAGCGCAGCTTGACGCTGGCGGGGCTCGAGGAAACATCCATGCGAACGGTCTCCGCTCTCCTGGGCGCCCTCCTGTATGGGAGCCTCGGACAGCCCGTCGAAGCGCGGATCACCGCCATCGAGGTGCGCGCCGTCGAGCCCTTCGCCGACAACCAGAGCTTCGGCGAGGCCGGTGCCTACGAGCGCGTCGTCGGCGTCGCCCAGGGTGAGCTCGATCCGGCGGACCCGCGCAACGCCAGGATCGTCGACCTCACGCTGGCGCCCCGCAACGGACGCGGGATGGTGGAATACCGGACCGACATCTTCCTGCTGCGTCCGAAGGATCCCGCCCGCGCCAGCGGCACCCTGCTGTACGAAGCGCCCAATCGGGGCCGGAAATTCCTGTTCAACTGGGTGCTCGATGCCCCCGCGCAGGCCGCGCAGGCGGTGAACGACCCCAGGGGCGCCGGGGATGCGGGCACGGCCCTGGTGCTGCGCCGGGGCGACACCATCGTCTGGTCGGGCTGGGAGGCGGACGCCCTGCGCCAGCAGGGCGGCATGGCGATCGACGTGCCGGTGGCGACCCGCAACGGAACGCCGATCGTCGAGACCGTGCGCGACGAACTCGTGAGCGGGACGCGGGGGCCGCCCGAGGCGCCGTTCTTCCTCACCTTCAAGGCCGCGGGCCTCGATCGCGCGAGCGCCCAGCTCACCGTCCGGCGCCGGGAGGCGGACGCGCCCCGTCCGGTTCCGGAAGGCGCCTGGACCTTCGCCTCGCCGGGCGAGCTGCGCCTGCTGCCCGCCACCGTCAAGCCCGAGCCCGGGACGCTCTATTCGCTGACCTATCAGGCGGCCAACCCGAAGGTGCTCGGCATCGGCTTTGCCGCCACGCGCGACGTCGTGGCCTTCCTGCGCGGGCCGGCCGCCCCCGAGAACCCGGCGGGCGGCGTGATCCGGCATGCCGTGGCGCTGGGCATCTCGCAGAGCGGGCGCTTCCTGCGCGACTACATCCGCCAGGGCTTCAACCAGGACGAGGCCGGCCAGCGCGTCTTCGACGGCATGCTCCTGCACATCTCGGGCATCGGCGGCGTCTTCCTGAACGCCCGCTTCGGCCAGCCCTCGCGCACCAACACCCAGCACGAGGACCACCTCTACCCCGAGAACGCCTTCCCGTTTTCCGCCGCCACCCAGCACGATCCCGTGACGGGCCAGACCGGCGCGCTGCTGCGCGGGGACGGCTTCGACCCGCTGCTGATGGAGGTGAACACCAGCACCGAATACTGGCAGAAGGGCGCCTCACTGCTGACGACCGATCCCCTGGGTCAGGCCGACGTGGCGCTACCCGGGACCGCGCGGGCCTACCTTGTCGCCAGCGGCTTCCATTACGGGCGCGCGGGCCTGACCGCGAACAAGGGGCCGTGCCTGCACCCCCGCAACACCCTGAACCCCGCCCCGGCCCTGCGCGCGCTCCTGGTGGCCCTGGAGGATTGGGTCACGCGCGGCATCGCGCCCCCGCCGAGCCGGGTGCCGCGCCTGGCCGACGGGACGCTGGTGGCCGCTGGGGAGACCGGCTTTCCCTATGTGCCGGGCCTGCGCCTGCCCGACGCGCCCAATGCCATCGCGCGCTTTGCGAGCTTCGTCGATCCGCGTCCCGAAAGCGGCCCGCAATATCGCCCCCTGGTGCCGAAGGTCGACCCGGACGGGCACGAGATCGCGGGCATCCGTCTGCCCGAGGTCGCGGCGCCGCTCGCGACCCATACGGGCTGGAACCTCTACGCCGAGCCGTTCCCGGCGGGAGAACTCTGCGACCGGGAGGGCAGCCGGCTGCCCCTGGCCCGGACCCGGGCCGAGCGGGAGGCCCAAGGCGATCCGCGCCCCTCCCTCGAGGAGCGCTATCCGGCGCCGGGCGACCACGCCGCGGCGGTCGCGCGCGCGGCCGAATTGCTGGTGGCGGACCGGCTGCTCCTGCCGGAAGACGCCGAACGCCTCGTCGGTGCGGCAGGGCCTCAGCCTTGAGCCCGCGTGTTCACGCGCCGTCCGATTCCGGGGCACCCCGATTCGCGACGCCGCGTCCGAATGCGCCTCGTTCGGACGAATCCAGGCGCGCCGCGGTCCGGAGGTAATCGCGCGCCGCGTCCGGCGGCAGAGGCCGGCTGAACAGGAAGCCCTGGACCTGCGTGCAGCCTTCCCGGCGCACGAGTTCGAGCTGCTCGGCCGTCTCCACGCCCTCGGCCACGATGCCCATGCCGAGACGCTCACCGATGCCGACCACCGCCCGCACGATCGCGGCCGCATCGGGATCGGCGATGTCGCGGATGAAGGACCGGTCGATCTTGATCTGGTCGAAGGGGAAGCGGCGCAGGTAGCTCAGGCTGGAATAGCCGGTGCCGAAATCGTCGAGGGCGATGCGCACGCCGAGCGCGCGCAGGCGATGCAGACCGGCGATCACCGATTCCGCATCCTGCATCAGCACGCTCTCGGTGACCTCGAGCTTGAGGCGGTCCGCCGGCAGGCCGCTGGCGGCCAGGGCCGCCATCACGGTGGCCTCCAGGCCCGCGCGCCGGAGTTGCACCACCGAGACGTTCACCGCCACGCGGACGGGTGCCGGCCAGGACGCCGCCTCGCGGCAGGCCTCCTGCAGCGCCCAGGCGCCGAGCGGCACGATCAACCCGGTCTCCTCGGCGAGCGCGATGAAGGCGCCGGGCGGGATCTCGCCCTGGACGGGATGGCGCCAGCGCATCAGCGCCTCGAAGCTGACGACGGAGGCCGTCGCGGAATCGACCACCGGCTGGTAGGCGAGGTGGAACTCGCGGGACCGGATCGCTTCCTTCATGTCGAGGGCGAGCTGTCCGCGCGTGGCGATGCGGGCGCCCGCCCCGGGCTCGAACTCCCGGTGCGTGTTGCGCCCCGCCGCCTTGGCTTCGTACAGGGCGATGTCGGCGCGCTGGAACAGTTCGTCCGGGTCCTGGTCCAGCTCGGTCCCGATCGTGACGCCGATGCTGACGCCGACCTCGACGCTCTGGCCGTCGAGGTCGATCGGCTCGCTCACCGCCGCGATCAGCCGGTCCGCGATGCCGTCCGCCTCCCGGGCCTCGTCGAGATAGGCGAGCACGATGGCGAATTCGTCGCCGCCGAGGCGCGCGATGGTGTCGTAGGGGCGCAGCACATTCCGCATCCGCTCGGCGACCACGCGCAGCAGCGCGTCGCCGGCCGGATGCCCGAGGCTGTCGTTGACCGCCTTGAAGCGATCGAGATCGCAGGCCAGCACCGCGAAGGCGCTGCGGGCCCGGCTCGCATGCGCGATGGCCTGATCCAGCCGGTCGCGGAACAGCGTGCGGTTGGGCAACCCGGTCAGGGCATCGTGCAGCGCCATGTAGCGGATCTGCTCCTCCGCCGCCCGGCGCCCCGTCACGTCCGTGAAGGTGCGCACCAGCCCGCCCTCGGGCAGGGGCAGCGTGCGCACCTGGAGCACGGTGCCGTCGGGGCGGGCGCGCTCGTAATCGTAGATGCGTGCCGCCGGATCGCCGCGCTCCAGCCATGCGCGGAGCGTATCGGGCAGGTGGGCGAACTCGCCCTGCGCCGTCTGGTAGGCGCGCACGGCCGCGAACGGCGCGCCGTCGTAGAGGAGAGCCTCCGCCACCCCCATCATGGCGGCGACGTGCCGGTTGTAGACCCGCACGCGGTCGTCGGCATCCGTCATGAGCAGGCCCTGGTCCATGCTCTCCAGGGTGGTGCGCAGCAGCGTGTCCGAGGCCTCGACCCGGCGCTGGGCCTGGGCGGCCTCGACCTGCGACGCCCGCCCGCGCAGCGTCGCCTCGACGAACAGGGCGAGATCCGCGAGGCGCCTGCGGTCGGCCTCGCCGAAGCCGGCGCGGGGGTCCGTGTCGGCGATGCAGACGGTCGCGGCGTTGATGCCGTCGGCCAGGGCGATCGGCACGCCCGCGTAGAAGCGCAGGAACGGCTCGCCCGTGACCAGGGGATTGGCGCGGAAGCGCGCGTCGCGGTGGGTGTCGAGCACCACGAGGGGCACGTGGGGCTCGCCCAGGACGGTATGCGCGCAGAACGCCACCTCCCGCGGCGTGCCCGGAACGCTCAAGCCCTCGCGACCGAGGAACCACTGGTAGGCCTTGTCCACCCGCGACACGAAGGCGAAGCGCACGCCGAAGAGCGCGGCGGCGGTCCGGCACACGGCATCAAGCTGGGCATCCGGCGCGGGCTCGCCCGAGACCTCGGAGGCATCGGGCACGACGCACGAAAGGGATGCTCCGATCATTTCCGTCCGGCCCACGAATCCACACGTCGAGCGGATCTCCCTACAACCTTCAATCGAAGACGAATACAGGATCGATTGTCGCGACGACTGATTTCAACCGGGAACCCGAGTCGCCATTAACATAATTTACTATTTTCGATCTTCCGAGGTGACGGCCTCCTCTCGGAACCGATGCGCTTGGACGAAACCGGGCGCGCGCCTCGCACCCTGGTTGCGCGAGGCGGGACGCACGCCCCTTGGGCCGCCGGGCTTCGCTCAAGAGGCGCGCGGCGGGCCCTTGCGCAGGTCGTCGTAGAGGCGCTGGACCTCCTGGATCGTGGCGTGGCCCCGGCTCCAGTTCGTCTCTCGCACGTTGGTCTCGGTGAAAGCGCTGTGCGAGGTGCCGCCGAACCCGTTGAAGACGGTCTCGACCCCGTCGACGTGGTAGTCGATGCGGTAGGACGGGCTGATCCCGTGGGCCCCGCCCTTGCCGCTCACGCCGATGCGCACCAGGGCGTCGCCGTGCCGCTTCTGGCAGAAGCGCATGTTGCCGAGGAGCCGGCGCAGGTATTCCTCGGGCTCGGCGAGATCGCCCGCGACCTGGATCAGCGTCGCGTCGGGCGGAAGATGCGTCTTGCGGATCATGGGGCGTCGCCTCGTTGTCGGGTCCGGGCCGCCGGGACGAACCATGCGCGCCGACGGCCGGGATCGCGGGCCAGACCACATTTCGGGGTTGCTGGCGAGGTTCACCGGCGGGGTTGCCGGCGGGTCGAGTTCGGGCGGGCTGGCCCGTTGCCTGCTAAGCCGTTCTCCGGCCGCCGGCCCCGCGCGCAGGATTGAGATCTCGATGCCGACCCTCGACGACTTGAACCAGGCCTCGCACGGCACGTTCGTCACCACCCTCGGGGCGGTCTTCGAGCACGCGCCCTGGGTCGCCGAGGCCGTTGCCGGACAGCGCCCCTTTCCCACCGTCGCGGCGCTCCTGGCCGCCATGCGGGGCGCGGTGGAGGCCGCGTCCGGGGAGGCGCGCCTCGCCCTCTTGAGCAACCACCCGGAACTGGCCGGGCGCGCGGCCCGCGACGGCGCCATCGCCCCCGATTCCATCGCCGAGCAGGCCTCGGCGGGGCTCGACCGGCTCCCGGAGGCGGAGTACGCCCGCTTCGCGGCGCTGAACGGCGCCTACCGGCAGGCCTTCGGCTTTCCCTTCATCCTCTGCATCAAGCGGCACGGCCGCGCCTCGCTGATGCGGACCTTCCATGCGCGCCTCGACTCCGACCCGGAGAGCGAGCGCGCGACCGCGCTGACCGAGGTCTTCCGCATCGCCGCGATCCGCCTCGGCGCCCTGGTGAGCGGAGCGGAGGCACCGCGCACCACGGGCCGGATCTCAACCCACGTCCTCGACACCGCGTCGGGCCGGCCGGCGCCGGGGGTGGCGGTGGAACTCCACGAATGGGTCTCGGAGACCGAGACCGCCCTGGTCGCCCGGGCCGTGACCAACGCCGACGGGCGCACCGACGCGCCCCTGATCGGCGGCCGGCCGGTGCCGATCGCCGCCTACGACCTGCGCTTCCGGATCGGCGACCATTTCCGAGCGACCCATCCGGGCCTGCCCGAACCGCCCTTCCTCGACATCGTCAGCCTGCGCTTCGGCGTCGCCGATCCGGAGGGTCACTACCACGTGCCCCTGGTGGCGAGCCCGTGGAGCTACCAGACCTATCGGGGAAGCTGAGGCCGGCCTGCAGGGGGTGGGATCAGCCACCATCCCGGCGCCCGGGTGCGCTCCTGGCCACCCTCGCGGAGCCTCGCCGACGCCACGTCGGCCGGTTCAGGCAAAACCCTGTGATTTCAGATGGCTCCGGCACATCCTTTGCCTGCCGCCTCACCGACGGTCGGGCGCCACGCCCGCGGGAGGATCGGATTTGACGCATCGGTTTTCGGCCACCCGGCTGGCGGCGCGAGCCCTCGCGGCCACGCTCCTCACGGCCGGGCTGTTCCTCCTCACCCCGGCGCCCCGGGCGCAGGGCACCCTGATCGCGCCCGGCGGCCAGCCGCGCGTGACGGCCCCCGGCGGCCTGCGCGGGCGCGCGGCCCTGAGGCACCGGCACAAGGCCCGGCGCGGGACGATCCATCAGCGCCGTCACCGTTAAGACATCCCGCCCCGATCCAGGAGCCCTGCCCATGATCCGCCTGACGACACTCCTCGCCCTGTCCCTCGGCCTCGCGGGGCCGGCCTTCGCGCAGAGCGTCGGCGCCCCCGCCGGCATGGAAAGCGCCACCGCCCCGGGCGGGACCGAGGGCCGGGCCGGCCCTCGCAACGAGGCGGAGGCGATCCGCAGCGGCGAGGCCATCCCGGTGCCGCCGGGCGCCGGCGTCCCGGTCGAGGAGCGCATGCCGGCCCCCGAGGTACCGATGACGCCGCCCCCCCCGCCGCGCCCCTGAGGCTCAGGCCGCGAAGACCCCGAGAAGTTCGGCCGCCACCAGGGCGGCGATCACGGCGGGGCGCTTGTCGCGCACCCGCGTGCCCCCGATCGGGCAGACGAGGCGGGCGAGCGCCGCCTCGTCGAGGCCCATCGCCCGGAAGGCCCCGAGGAAGGTCGCCCGCTTCGTGGCGGACCCGATCAGGCCGAGATACGCGAAGGTGTTCGCCTCCAGCAGGGTCGCGCAGATCAAGCTGTCGAGGGCGTGGCTGTGGGTGACGACCACGTGCGCCGCACCGGGCGGCGCGGCCTCCGCCAGCGCGCCCCCCGAGCCGACGCTGCGCTCGACGCGGCCTGCTTCGACCCGCGTGATCTCCTCCGGCCGGGCATCGACGATCCGGGTGCGGAAGGGCAGCGGGTCGAGGGCCAGCGCCAGGGCGCGCCCGACATGGCCGGCCCCGTAGATCAGCACCAGGGGCGCCTGCGCCGCGCGCCCCGCTTCCTGCGCCCGCAGGGCCGCGAGGGTGCCGGCATCGGCCCTGCGGATCGCCAGCGTGACGTGCCCGCCGCAGCACTGGCCGGTCTCCGGCCCCAGCGGCATGCGCAGACTGGCCTCGACCTCCCCCTCGGCCAGGAGCCGCCGGGCGCGGGCGATGCCCTCCCATTCGTAGGTGCCGCCCCCGATGGTCCCGACGACCCGCTCCGGCATCACCAGCATGGCGGTGCCGGCCTCGCGCGGGGTGGAGCCGCGCGCCTCCGACAGGGCGACCAGGGCCGCCGGCTCGCTCGAGGCGAGGGCGGCGGCAAGGGCCTCGGACAGCGCCTCGGACGGGTCCGCGCTCACGGCTGGTCGGGCGGCGCTTCGGCGAGGGCCCGCATCCGGTCGACGGCGTCGAGGACGCGCTCCGGTGTCGCCGGCGCGTCGAGGCGGGGGCAATACCGGTGGCCGGCGACACTCGCCACTGCGTCCGAGAGGGCGTGTAGGCCGGCGATCCCGAGCATCAGGGGCGGTTCGCCCACCGCCTTCGAGCGATAGATCGTCGCCTCGCGGTTCTCGTTTTCGTAGAGCGCCACGTTGAAGATGCGCGGGCGGTCGCCGCAGGCGGGGATCTTGTAGGTGGAGGGGGCGTGGGTGCGCAAAGCGCCCTTGCCGTCCCACCACAATTCCTCGGTGGTGAGCCAGCCGAGCCCCTGGATGAAGCCGCCCTCGATCTGGCCCCGATCCACCGCCGGGTTCAGGGAGCGGCCGCAATCGTGCAGGATGTCGGCGCGCTCGATGCGATATTCGCCGGTGAGCGTGTCCACCGCCGCCTGCACGCAGGCGGCGCCATAGGCGAAGTAGTAGAACGGGTGGCCCCGGCCGGCGTCCCGGTCCCAATGGATGGTGGGCGTCTTGTAGAACCCCGTGGCCGAGAGCTGGATACGGGCGAGATACGCCTTGTGGATGAGTTCGCCCCAAGCGATCTCCTGGTTTCCCACCCGGACCCGGTTGGGCAGGAACAGCACCGTCTCGGGGGCGACGCTCCAGGATTCCGCCGCGAAGGCGACGAGGCGGCCCTTCAGGGTCTGCGCGGCGGCCCGCGCCGCCATGCCGTTGAGGTCCGCCCCCGACGACGCGGCGGTGGCCGAGGTGTTGGGGACCTTGCCCGTCGTCGTCGCGGTGATGCGGACCCGGTCGGCGTCGATCTGGAATTCTTCGGCCACCACCTGCGCGACCTTGACATAGAGCCCCTGGCCCATCTCGGTGCCGCCGTGGTTCAGGCCGACCGAGCCGTCGTTGTAGATGTGCACCAGAGCGCCGGCCTGGTTGTAAGCGGTGGAAGTGAAGGAGATGCCGAATTTTACGGGGGTCAAAGCGATGCCGCGCTTGATCACCGGGCTGATCTCGTTCGCCGCATGCAGCGTCCTGCGGCGCGCGGCATAGTCGCAATCCGCCTCCAGCTTGGCCACCAGGTCCCGGATGCAATTGTCGGAAATGATCTGGTGGTAGGGCGTGACGTTGTCGGACTCGGTGCCGTAGAAATTTCGCTTGCGCACCTCCAGCGGGTCGAGGCCGCAGGCATAGGCGACCTCCTCGATCACCCGCTCGGCCGCGACCATTCCCTGCGGCCCGCCGAAACCCCGGAAGGCGGTGTTGGACTGGGTGTTGGTGCGGTAGGGCCGCGAGGTCAGGTGCACCGCCGGGTAGTGGTAGCAATTGTCGGCGTGGAACAGGGCCCGGTCGGTCACCGGCCCAGACAGGTCGGCGGCCCAGCCGCAGCGGGCGGCGAGCTGCATGTCCACCGCCAGGATCCTGCCGTCCGCATCGTGCCCCACGAGGTAATCCACCTCGAAATCGTGGCGCTTGCCGGTGATGAGCATGTCGTCGTCGCGGTCGGGCCGGATTTTGGCCGCGCGTCCGGTCTTCTTGGCCACCAGCGCCGCCACGCAGGCGAAGAGGTTCGACTGGCTCTCCTTGCCGCCGAAGCCCCCGCCCATGCGGCGGATCTCGGTCGTGACGGCGGAATTCACCGTGCCCAGCACCTTGGCCACCAGGGCCTGCGCCTCTGAGGGGTGCTGCGTCGAGGTGTAGACCGTGACCTCGTCGTCCTCGCCCGGGATGGCGAGCGCGATCTGACCCTCGAGGTAGAAATGCTCCTGGCCCCCGATGGCGAGGCGACCCCGGACGATGCCGGGGGCCTCCGCCAGCACCGCGTCGGAATCGCCGCGCTTCAGGGTCATCGGTGGCCAGACGAGGGTGCCGTCCGCGCGGGCCTCGCGGTAGGTCAGGACGGGATCGCGGTCCTCGTAGGCGATGACGGCCAGACGCGCGGCCCGGCGGGCGGCGTCGCGGGTGAGCGCCGCCACCGCGAAGATCGGCTGGCCGAGATACGAGACGGTGTCCTCGGCGAGCATCGGCTCGTCGTCGCGATGCGAGGACGAGATCTCGTTGACGCCCGGCACGTCGGCGGCGGTGAAGACCGCGACCACCCCTTCGGCCGCGCGCACGGGGCTCAGATCCACCGAAAGGAGGCGGGCATGGGCGCGCTCGCTGAGGCCCAGACAGACATGCACCAAGCCGGCCGGCTCAGGCATGTCGTCGATGTAGAGGGCCGAGCCACCGACGTGGCGGGCGGCGCTGTCATGGATGCGCGGGGTATGGGCGCCGCCCGCGATGCGGTCGTCCGCCTTCGCGGCGGGGGCGATGGGGTCGGGCGTGCGGTCAAGCATGGGCCGGTTCCCGAACCGCGGCGAGGCGGGTTTCCGGCGCCTGGGGCCCGGCTTCGTGGATCAGGCGCTCGATCAGGTTGCCGGCGACCTTGAGGCGGTAGGCGGCCGACGCCCGCATGTCCGAGAGCGGCGTGAAATCCTGGGCCAGGGCCGCCTTGAAGACGGGGATCGCGGAGGCGTCGAGGCGCAAGCCGATCAGGGCGGCCTCCGCGTGGGTCGCGCGCTTCGGGGTGCCGGCCATGCCCCCATAGGCGATCCGAGCCTGGCGGATCGTATTGCCCTCGAGGGTGAGCCGGAAGGCGCCGAGAACGGCGGAGATGTCCTCGTCGAAGCGCTTGGAGATCTTGTAGACCGCCAGACGCGCGCCCTCGGCCAGGACCGGCACGGTGACGCCCGTGACGATCTCGTCGGCGGCACGGTCCTGGCGGCCATAGGCGATGAAGTAATCCTCCAGGGGCAGGTCGCGGGTGCCGGCCCGGCTGGCGAGATGCAGCGTCGCCCCCAACGCGATCAGGGCGGGGGCCGCGTCGCCGATGGGCGAGCCGTTGGCGATGTTGCCGCCCAGCGTACCGGCATTGCGGGTCTGGGCCGCGCCGTGGCGGCGAAACAATTCACCGAGATCCGGGTGGAGACCGGCCAGCGTCGCGCCGGCCTCGGCCAGGGTCACGCCGGCGCCGATCCGCAGGCCCTGCGGCGTCGTCGTGATCACGGCCAGATCACGCACCCGGCCGAGCCAGATCACCGGATCGAGCACGCGCAGGCCCTTGGTGACCCAGAGGGCGACGTCGGTGGCCCCGGCAACGATCGTCGCCCCCGGATGCTCGGCGACGAGATCGGTCAGGGCGGGGAGGGTGGCGGGCGCGAAGAAGCGGCCCCTGGCGCCCGAGACCGCGATGGTCTCGTCGTCGCGCAGGGCCAGCAGACGGGCGAGGGTGGCGTCGTGGGCCGCGTCGAAGGCGTCCGGCGCGGGGGCGGACAACGCCCGCTCGGCGGCACGCACGATGGGGGCGTAGCCGGTGCAGCGGCAGAGATTGCCGGCGAGCGCATCGTCGATGGGGCTCGCCGAGGCCCAGGCTTCGCCGGTCGCGGCGGGCGAGTCCTTGGTGAGCGCGAACAGCGACATCACGAAGCCCGGCGTGCAGAAGCCGCATTGCGAGCCGTGCTCCTCCACCATCAGGCGCTGCACTGGATGGAGCGCGCCGTCGGCCCCGCGCAGGTGCTCCACGGTCAGCACTTGGCAGCCGTCGAGCTGCCCCACGAAGGTGATGCAGGCATCCACCGTGCGGTAGCGCAGGCGCTCGGCGCCGGGTTCGCCCTCGGGGCGCACGAGCACCACGGTGCAGGCCCCGCAATCGCCCTCGTTGCAGCCTTCCTTGGTGCCGATCAGCCGCTCGGGGCCGCGCAGCCAGTCGAGCACCGTCAGCGTCGGACCGCAGGCCTCGATCGTGCGCAGTTCGTGGCCGAGGAGAAAGCGGATGGCGTGTCTCATGCGAGCCTCGGTTGGTGTCCTGCGCGGATCAGCATCGCCCCGCGCAGGCGCGCCGTCGACGGCCGACCCTATTGCGGCAGCTTGTCCTCGATGCCCTTCACGTACCAGTTCATGCCCAGGATCATCGGGTCGGGGGCGGTCTCGCCGGCCTTCACCGCCTCGGTGCCGTCCTGCTTGATCACCGGGCCGTGGAACGGGTGGAGCGTACCGTCGGCGATCGCCTTCTTGCTGGCCTCGGCCTTGGCCTTCACGTCGTCGGGCATGTTGGCGAAGGGCGCCAGCACGACCATGCCGTCCTTGATGCCGCCCCAGGTGTCGTGGCTCTTCCAGGTGCCGTCCAGGACCGCCTTGGCCTCCGCGATGACGTAGCCGTCCCAATCGTCGACGATGGAGGTGAGCTGGGCCTTCGGCGCGAAGCGCATCTGGTCGGAGGATTGTCCGAAGGCGAGTTTTCCCTGTTTCTCGGCCTCCTGCAACGGCGCGGCCGAGTCGGTGTGCTGCGACAGGATGTCGGCGCCCTGCGCCAGGAGGGCTTTTGCGGCCTCCGCCTCCTTGCCGGGATCGAACCAGGTGTTCACCCAGACGATCTTGAGCTTGATGTTGGGGTTCACCGACTGCGCGCCGAGCATGAAGGCGTTGATGCCGCTCACCACCTCGGGGATCGGGAACGAGGCGATGTAGCCGAGCGTGCCGGTCTTCGAGAGGCGACCCGCGATCTCGCCGCAGATGTAGCGGCCCTCGTAGAAACGGGCCGAGTAGGTCGAGACGTTGGGCGAACGCTTGTAGCCCGTGGCGTGCTCGAACTTCAGCTTGGGGAATTTCTTGGCGACCTTCAGGGTCGGCTCCATGAAGCCGAACGAGGTGGTGAAGATCAGGCCGTGGCCGGAGCGGGCGAGACTCTCGATGGAGCGCTCGCTGTCGGCCTCCGGCACATTCTCGAGGAAGCTCGTCTCGACCTTGTCGCCGAGCGCGGCGGCCAGGGCCTTGCGGCTCTGGTCGTGCTGGAACGAGTAGCCGTAATCGGCCACCGGGCCGACATAGACGAAGCCGACCTTCAGCTTTTCGCCGGGTTTCTTCTCCTGAGCCTGCGCCGCGCCGATCCCGAGCGCGAGGACGGCCGACAGGGCACCGCGTAGAATCCGCATCGTTTCGATGTCTCCGGTGAAGCGCGCCTAGCGGTGCGGGGTGAAGACCCGGCCGAGGGCCGCCGGGGCGAGGGAGCCGCCCTGTCGCTTGCCCAGTGAGAGCAAGACCAGGGCCAGGATGGTGGCGAGGTAGGGCAGGGCGGAGAGCGCCTGCCCCGGCAGGCCGAGCCCGGCGGCCTGGGCGTGGAGCTGGAGCACGGTGGCGCCGCCGAACAGCATCGCGCCGGCGAGCACCCGGAGCGGGCGCCACGAGGCGAAGACGACGAGGGCGAGGGCGATCCAGCCGCGCCCGGCGGTCATCGCGGGCGCCCAGAAGGGCGTGTAGGCGAGCGACAGGTAGGCGCCCGCCAGGCCCGCGCAGGCGCCGCCGAAGAGCACGGCGCGGAAGCGCACCCGGCGCACCTTCAGGCCGAGCGCGTGGGTGGCGGTGTGGTCGTCGCCGATGGCCCGCAGGATCAGGCCGGCGCGGGTGCGCCAGAGGAACCACCACACCCCCGCCACCAGCGCGAAGGCGAGGTAGACGAAGCCGTCCTGCCCGAAGACGAGGCGGCCGATGCCGGGCAGGTCGGTGAGCCCCGCCAGGTTCAGGTGCGGCGCCGGCTCGCGCTTCAAGCCCACATAGGAGGCACCGACGAGGCCCGAGAGCCCGAGGCCGAGGATGGTCATGGCGAGTCCGGAGGCGACCTGATTGGCGCTCAGGACCACGGTGAGGATGCCGAACAGGGCCGCGAGGGCGAGGCCCGCCCCGGCCCCCGCCGCCGCGCCGAGAAGCGTCGAGCCGGTCTCCACCGCCACCGCGAAGCCGGTGGCGGCGCCCAGCACCATCATGCCCTCGACGCCGAGATTGAGCACGCCGGCGCGCTCGGCCACGAGTTCGCCGAGCGCGGCGATCATCAGCGGGGTGGCGGCCGCCACGATGGTGACGAGCACCATCTGGATCATGTCCGGGCTCATGCCGCCACGCCCGGCACGAGGCGGACGCGGTAGCGCGACAGGGCATCGGCCCCGAGCACCAGGGCGAGCAGCAGGCCCTGGAAGGCCCGCGTCAGGTCGAGGGGGAGCTTCAGGTCGATCTGCGCGCCCTCGCCCCCGATGGTGGTGAGCGCGATCACGAGGGCGGCCACCAGGATCCCCACGGGCGAGAGCCGCCCGAGGAACGCCACGATGATGGCGGTGAAGCCGTAACCCGGCGAGATCGAGGGCTGAAGCTGGCCGATCTTGCCCGCCACCTCGGCGATCCCGGCGAGGCCCGCCGCACCGCCCGAGATCGCGAAGACCGCCAGCGTCAGGCGCGCGTCGCTGAAGCCCGCGAAGCGCGCCGCGCGCGGGCTCGCGCCCACCACCCGCACGGTGAAGCCGAACAGGGTGCGCGACAGCACCAGAGTGGCGACGACGATCGCCGCCAGCGCGATGGCGACGCCGGCATGCAGGGTGTCGCCCTCCATCAGGTAGGGCAGGCGGGCGGCGTCATCGAAGGTGACGCTCTGGGGGAAGTTGAAGCCCGCCGGATCGCGCAACGGCCCCCGCGCCATGTAGTCGAGGAGCAATTCGGCGACGTAGACCAGCATCAGGCTGGTGAGGATCTCCGAGACCCCGAGTCGGACCTTCAGCAGGGCCGGGATCAGCCCATAGACCATGCCGGCCAGCGTGCCGACGACGAGCATCAGGGGCAGCACCCAGAGCGTATTGCCGGTGGCCCCGTGAGTGGCGACGCCGATCCAGCCGCCGAACAGGCCGCCGACCACGAACTGCCCCTCCGCGCCGATATTCCAGATGTTGGCGCGAAAGCAGAAGGCGAGGCCGGTGGCGACGAGGGCGAGCGGCGCGGCCTTGAGCGCCACCTCCTGCAGCGACCAGACTTCGCTCAACGGCGCCACGAAGTAGGTGACGAAGGCCTGCGCCGGCGAGCGGCCCATGGCCGCCACCGCGATGCCGCCGACGACCAGCGCGGCCAGGAAGGCGAGGACGGGCGAGAGCGCGTCCATCCCGGCCGAGCGGTTGGTGCGTGGGGTGAGGTCAATGCGCATGAGCGGGCTCCCGGGCGGGCTCCGGCGTACCGGCGACCGTCGCGCTCTGCGCGGGCGCCGCCCCGCCCATGAGCAGCCCGAGGGTCTCGCGGCTGGTCTCGGCAGCGGGCACCGCCGGGGACAGGTGGCCGGCGTGCAGCACGGCGATGCGCCCGGCGATCTCGAACAATTCGTCGAGGTCCTGGCTGATCACCAGCACGGCGGCGCCGCGGCCCGCGAGATCGAGGAGTGCCTGCCGGATGTGGGCGGCGGCCAGCGCATCGACGCCCCAGGTCGGCTGGTTGACCACGAGGATGCCGGGCTCGGCCAGGATCTCGCGCCCCATCAGGTACTTCTGGAGGTTCCCGCCGGACAGCGTGCCGGCGGCCGGGTCGGGCCCGGCCTTGCGCACGTCGAAGGCGCTGGTCACGGCCTCGGCGAGGGATTTCGCGGCGGCCCGCCTCAGGACTCCGAAACGGCTCAAAGCCGCCGTGGCGTGGCGCGAGAGGATCGCGTTGTCCGACAGGCTGAGCGTCGGGGCGGCGGCGTGGCCGTTGCGCTCCTCGGGCACGAAGCCGGCGCCGTTGCGCCGCCGCGCGGTGATGCCGAGGCGGCCGGATTCGACGCGGTCGAGCCGCACCATGCCGGGCTCCGGCGCCAGCGCCTCGCCGGAGAGGGCGTCGAACAGCTCCGCCTGCCCGTTGCCGGCGATGCCAGCGATGCCCACGATCTCGCCGCCCCGGACGCTCAAGGAGACGTCCCGCAGGGCCGTCCCGTGCAATCCGGGGGCGGGGAGGGCGAGGTCCCGGAGCACGAGGCGCTCGGGCCCCGCCGGCACCTCGGCGGGCGGCTTCACCTCGCCCACCTGCACGCCCACCATCATGGCGGCGAGCGACCGGGCGGTCTCTTCGCGCGGGTCGCAGGCGCCCACCACCCGGCCGCCGCGCAGGATGGTGGCGCGCGAACAGAGCCGGCGCACCTCGTCGAGGCGGTGCGAGATGTAGAGCAGCGCCCGTCCCTCGTCGCGCAGGCGCTCCAGCACGGTGAACAGCCCCTCCGCCTCGCCCGGGGTCAGCACCGAGGTCGGCTCG
Organism: Methylobacterium sp.; assembly: GCF_028290105.1. Classification (GTDB taxonomy): domain Bacteria; phylum Pseudomonadota; class Alphaproteobacteria; order Rhizobiales; family Beijerinckiaceae; genus Methylobacterium. The sequence goes on along the minus strand of NZ_JAQGKL010000081.1, from coordinate 7,246 downwards.
TCGAGGATCACGAGCCTGGGGTCCTGCAGGAGGCAGCGGATGATCTCGATGCGCTGGCGCTCGCCCGCCGAGAGCGACCAGACCGGACGGCCGGGGTCGAGATGCAGGCCGTAGGTGGCCCCGACCTCCGCGATGCGCGCGCTCAAGGTCCGACGGTTCAGGCCGCGCGGCATCACCAGGGCGATGTTCTCGGCCACCGTGAGGTTCTCGCACAGGGAAAAGTGCTGAAACACCATGCCGATGCCGAGCGCCCGGGCGGCCTCCGGATTGGAGAGGCGCACGATGTCGCCCCGATGGGTGACGACGCCCTCGGTCGGCTCCAGGAGCCCGTAGAGGATCTTCATCAGGGTCGACTTGCCGGCCCCGTTCTCGCCGAGCAGGGCGTGGATCTCGCCGGCCCGGATCTCCAGGTCGATCCCGTCATTGGCGCGAAAGTCGCCGAAGCGCTTGACGATGCCGTAGGCGCCGAACAGGGGCGTCGGCCCCTCGGCCGGCGGGCGCGGCGCGAGGGGCGGCATCCTAGAGCGTCCCGAACAGCGTGTGGGCGAGGCGGGTATGGGCCTCGCGCAACTGCCCGGTCTCGATGCCGAGGGGCTGGCCGTCGACGACGCGCCAGGCGCCCGCCACCATCACCCGATCGGCCCGGTGGGCGCCGCAGAGCACCAGGGCGGCGAGCGGATCGTGCGCCCCGGAAAAGCGCAGTTCGTCGAGGGTGAACAGCGCCAGATCCGCCTCGCACCCTTCCGCGATCCGGCCGATGTCGCCGCGCCCGAGGCAGGCGGCCGAGCCCTCCGTCGCCCAGCGCAGGGCGTCGAGATGGGTCACGGCTTCCGCGCCGTAGGTCAGGCGGTTGAGCATCAGGGCGTGGCGCACGCCCTCCATCAGGTTCGAGCTGTCGTTGGAGGCTGAGCCGTCGACGCCCAGACCCACGGGGCTGCCGGCCGCTTCCAGTTCGCAGGTGCGGCACTGCCCGGAGGCCAGGGTCATGTTCGAGGTCGGGCAATGGCAGACGCCGACCCCGGCGGCGCCCAGGCGCTTCACCTCGTCGTCGTTGAAGTGGATGCCGTGGGCGAGCCAGGTGCGCGGGCCCATCCAGCCCACCTCCTCGAGGTAGTCCACCGGGCGCTGGCCGAACATCTCGACGCAGTAGCGGTCCTCGTCCAGCGTCTCGCCGAGATGGGTGTGCAGGCGGCAATCGTGGGCCTCGGCCAGGGCCGCGCTCTCGCGCATCAGCCGCTTCGTCACGTTGAAGGGTGAGCAGGGGGCGAGCCCGATCTGCACCATCGCGCCGGGTCTGGGATCGTGGAACAGGCGCAGGACCCGCTCGCTGTCGGAAAGAATCGTGTCGTCGTCCTGCGTCAGGCATTCGGGCGGCAGCCCGCCGTCGCGCTCGGACAGGCTCATCGAACCACGGGTGACGAAGGCGCGGATACCGAGCGGCCCGGCCTCCTCGACCTGAATGTCGACGGAGGATTCGAGGCCCTTGGGAAACAGGTAATGATGGTCGCCGGCCGTGGTGCAGCCGGAGAGCAGGAGTTCCGTGTAGGCGAGGCGCGTCGCCAGCCGGAACGCCTCGGGGGTGATCTTGTCCCAGACCGTGTAGAGCGACTTCAGCCACGGGAAGAGGGGCTTGTTGATCGCCACCGGATGGGCGCGGGTGAGCGTCTGGAAGAAGTGGTGGTGGGTGTTGACGAGGCCGGGGATGATTACGTGGCGACCGGCCTCGAAGGTCTCGTCCACCGGCATCGCCGGCACGGCGCCCGAGGCCACGCGCTCGACGATGCGGGTGCCCTCGACGACGACGCCGCCGCCGGAATCTTGCGCCAGGATTGCCAGCGGGTTGCGGATCCAGAGGCGTTTCGCCGGGCGGGTCTCGACCATGCTGCCTGTCATTCCTTCCAAATCTCCCGCCCTTTAAATCGCTTGCCCTCGAAAGCTCTTGCCGTTGCGATCCTCTAGCCTTGCTGGACGCTCGGCCCGAGCAGAAATGGCGCAATCGTCTCTGCGGAGCGGGAGCTGATCTCAGAAGACGTGGAAGGCGACACCGGCCAGGAAGCTCTTCTCTTCCGTTCCCTTGAAATCGACGCGCTCGATGTTGCCGAACTTGTTGTGCCAGTACTGGAAGCCGATGAACACATCGACCCGGTTCGGCTGGTTGTAGATCAGCTTTCCGACATCGAGAACGAGGTTGGTTCGCGACAGGAATTCGAGGCCGGTCTTCGGATTGAATGCGAAGGCGGCCGGATTGTCGACGCCGCGCCCCTTGGGCAACACGATGTTGTTGAAGCCCGCGATGCTGAGCGGCAGGCCCGTGAAGGCGAGGGGGAAGTTATAGACGATCTCGAATTCCGGCACGGTGTCGAAGCTGGTCGACCGGTCCGGTCCGGTGTTGAAGCCGTTGCGGTTCCACTCCTTGTAGGCGTGGACGGATGCGTTGAGGAAGCCCGCCGGCACATCGAAGGCGAAGTTCAGGCCGCCGACCACGTCGCGCTTCTTCGAACCGAAGGCGTCGTTCTGGGCGTTGGCGTCGAACCCATAGGAGAGCGACACGTCCTTGATGATGCCGGGGACGACGAAGGCCTTCGTGCCGGTCAGCGCGTTCAGGCTGAGGGTGCCGCGGTAGAGGCCGTAGGCTTCGGTGTTCCCGAAATCGTAGAAAGTGGGCACGCCCTGAGCGTTGGTGATGCCCGCCGGGAATTGCGCGCCGGACTTCAGGATGTCGAGGGAGAAGAAGTTCGTGCCGTAGGCCCAGGCATCGGCATGCGAGATGTTGAGGATGTGCTTGGGCGCATCCTGATTCCGGAAGCTGCCATCGGCCCGCTGGACCTGGCTGCCCGGGTTCGCGGCCGGGAACTGGTAGCGATAGCTGACCTGCGTGTCGGTGAAGAGGAAGAAGGAGGACGGGATCTCGACCGGCGCGACAGGCGCCTTCGCTTTGTCGAGGTCGGCGGACTGGGCCGGCACCAGGGCGGTGAGGCCGAGGGCCACCGCCGCCAGCGGCGTCGCGAATGTCGTGATCGTCATACCGTCCCCCAAGGGGCTCGAACGCCCATGGGGAGGAAGCATCAGCAACCGATATGCCATCGCGACGCTGCACGATCAGCCCGTGCCCGACAGACGCAAATTTGCAACAACTTAGCCGCGCGACCTTCGCACCGGCGGGCGCCGGAGGCGCGTCGGCACCGGCACATTCGGCGACGCGCGGGCCTCGGCCCGCCGCATCTGCGCGCCGAGGCCATTTTCCGATCACGGATGCGTCGGATCTGTGCACGGCTCCGGTCCGGCGTCTTCGCTTCGTCGGTCGTGAAGGGCGCGCAGGTGCGCCGCGGCCCGAGCCGGATCGATGCGGCTGCGCGCATCATTCGGGCGTGCCTCCGCACGCCCGTGCGGGCATCATCGGAGACGAATCGTGTGGCGGGCTCGCGTCACTCACCGCACGGAGCGGAACCTCCGAAAAAGGGGCCCCGACATGATCCGATCCCTCGCGGCCGAGCCCGCCGACCTGCACTTCGATCCGGCGACCACCGCGCTGGTGATCATCGACATGCAGCGCGACTTCCTGGAGCCAGGCGGCTTCGGCGAGAGCCTCGGCAACGACGTCTCTCTGCTCCAGGCCGCGGTTGCGCCGATCCAGGCGGTCCTGGCGGCGGCCCGCGCCGCCGGCCTTTTGGTGGTGCACACGCGGGAGGGCCACAAGCCCGATCTCTCCGACGCGCCGCCGGCCAAGCTCGAACGGGGCGCGCCGACGGCACGGATCGGCGCGGCCGGGCCGATGGGCCGCATCCTGATCCGGGGCGAACCCGGCCACGGCATCTTGCCCGCCCTGGCGCCGGTGCGGGGCGAGGTGGTGATCGACAAGCCGGGGAAGGGCGCCTTCCACGCCACCGATTTGGGCGCCATCCTGGGCGCGCGCGGCATCGCCACGCTGCTGGTCTGCGGCGTGACGACGGAGGTCTGCGTGCACACGACCATCCGGGAGGGCAACGACCGGGGCTATCGCTGCGTCGCGATCGGCGATGGCTGCGCCTCGTACTTTCCCGAGTTCCACCGGGTCGGCCTCGCGATGATCGTGGCCCAGGGCGGCATCTTCGGCTGGGTCTCATCCTCCGGCGCGGTGGTCGCGGCCCTCGGCGGCGCCGCGCGCTAGCGCCTTTTCAAGGGAGATGGATGCCGGCTCGCGTGGAGAAAATGCGACCGCGAAAGCAGCTTTGGGCCCAGCTTGGATACGTGGTCGGCCTGGCGCTTGCTTGCACGGTGACGGCGGCTTTAGCGTCCGGTCCGGCGAAATCCGGCGCCGTGCCGCGCGGCCTTTCGGGAGACGGCTCATGTCAGAGCAGAACGACACGCCGCCGGCGGGCGACCTCGACACCTACATCGCGGCGGCCGCCGGATTGCTGTCCATTCCCCTCGATCCGGCCTGGATGGGCGCCGTCGGCAGCAATCTCGCCGTCCTGCGCGCCGCAGCAGACCAGGTCGGTGCGTTTCCCTTACCCGACGAGGCGGAGCCCGCCCCGGTCTACGAGGCGTGAGCCGGATGGAGACGAGGCCCGATCCCGGCACGCTGACGGCCGAGGCGCTGGCCGGCGCGTTTCGTGACGGGACCACCAGCGCGGCCGACACCGTCGCGGCTGTCCTGGCGCGGATCGCGCGGGTGGATGGCGCGGTCAACGCCTTCACCGACGTGCTCTGCGAGCGCGCCACGGCACGCGCCGCGGCGCTGGACGTGGCCCGGGCGCGGGGCGAGCCCCTGGGTCCGCTCGCCGGCGTGCCCTTCGCGGTCAAGAACCTCTTCGACATCGCGGGCCTGCCGACACGGGCCGGATCGCGGATCAACCGGACCCGCGCTCCGGCGGACCGCGACGGCGCCCTGGTGCGCCGGATGGAGGCGGCGGGGGCGATCCTGGTCGGCGCCCTCAACATGGGCGAATACGCCTACGACTTCACCGGGGAGAACGTGCATGACGGCCCGACCCGCAACCCGCACGATCTCGGCCACATGTCCGGAGGTTCATCCGGCGGATCCGGTGGCGCCGTCGGCGCGGGGCTGGTGCCGATCGCGCTCGGCTCCGACACCAACGGCTCGATCCGGGTGCCCTCGGCCTTCTGCGGCTGCTTCGGCCTCAAGCCGACCTATGGCCGGCTGACGCGGGCGGGCAGCTTCCCGTTCGTCGGCAGCCTCGACCATCTCGGGCCGATGGCGCGCAGCGTCACGGACCTCGCGCTCAGCTACGACGCGATGCAGGGGCCCGACCCCGACGACCCGGTGGCGACCGAACGCCCGCCCGAGCCGACCCTCCCGGGCCTCGCCGAGGGCGTCGACGGCCTGCGCGTCGCGGTGGCGGGCGGCTACTTTTCACGCGGCGGGGATCCGGAGGCATTCGAGGCGGTGGCGCAGGTGGCCCGGGCCCTCGATTGCACGCGCCGCGTCGAGATTCCTGAGGCGGCCCGGGCCCGGGCGGCGGCCTACCTCATCACCGCCGCCGAGGGCGCGGCTCTCCATCTCGACCGGCTGCGCCACCAGGGCCACGCCTTCGACCCCGCCGTCCGAGACCGGCTGATCGCCGGGGCGATGATCCCCGCGCCCCTGGTGGAGCGGGCGCAGCGCTTCCGCCGCTGGTACCGGGCCGCCGTGCTCGACCTCTTCCGCGATGTCGACGTGATCCTGGCGCCCGCCACCCCGTGCCGCGCCCCGCGCTCCGGCCAGACCACCTTCGTGCTCGACGGCGTGACCCTGCCGGTGCGGGCCAATATCGGCGTGTTCACGCAGCCGATCTCGTTCATCGGCCTGCCGGTGGTCGCGGTGCCGGTGCGCCTCGACGAGGGCCTGCCGCTCGGGGTCCAGGTCATCGCCGCGCCGTGGCGCGAGGACCTGGCCCTGCGCGTCGCGCATCGCCTCGAACGGGACGGCATCGTCCGCGCGCCCGTCGCGAACCTGTGAGCGAGACCGTGATGATCATCGACGATCCGGCCGTGATGGCCGAGGTGGAGGCCGCCTTCGCCGCCTACGAGGCGGCCCTGGTCGGCAACGACATGCCGACGCTGGAGGCCCTCTTCCACGACGATCCCCGCACCATCCGCTATGGGGGAGCCGAGAACCTCTACGGCATGGCGGCGATCCGTGCCTTCCGCCGGGGGCGCTCCCCCGAGGGACTCGCCCGCGACCTGAAGGACACGGTCGTCACCACCTACGGCGCCGGCACGGGCATCGCCATGACGCTGTTCACACGGTCGAGCGCCCCGGGTCGGATCGGGCGCCAGAGCCAGACCTGGATCCGGTTTCCCGAGGGCTGGAAGGTCGTCGCCGCCCATGTGAGCGTCATCAATGCCTGATCGCCGCGCGCGGGAATCAGGCCTCGTCCGGCGCCTTGGCGGAGAGGCGGCGCAGGCGGCCCCCGCGCTTCTCGTAGGCGAAGATCGACGCCAGGGCGCGCGCGTCCGGCCCCTCCGAGTGATATTCCTCGGTCGGCCGTCTATCGGTGCGCGACTCGGCCGGAAGGCGCGGTGGGGCCGACCGCGCCTGGCGCAGGGCGGCCATGCGGACCACCTCACGATCCCGACCGATCTGCGCGGCGCACTGGGCATCCACCCGGATCGTTGCCGTCGTGCCATCCGCGAAGCGGAGTTCGACGGACGACAGGGCGGCTCGGCCATCCGCCCCCAGGACGTCGAGGCCGAAGCCCATGACGGAGGCCGCGAGGCCGAGGGGCCGGGGCAGGGGTCCGGAAGCCGCCAGGGCATCCCGCAGGCCGCGGGCGATCCCACCCCGACGCGCAACCGGCACAGCACCCGAAGCGTCCGGCAGAATCAGGTCCGCCACGTCCTCGATGCCTATCACCTGACCATTCGGCAAGTGAAAGACGCCCATGTCATAAGATCCCGGACCGTCTCCGAAATCTCCGGAACTAAATGAAATCTCGGTCATCGCAACTTTCCACTTGCACCCTGCCCGATGCGCAAGATCAAAGATAGAACTTGAAAAGCGTCCTTTGAATTCAAAACTTCAAAAGCGCGTCGCAAAGTCCTAAGTCAAAAACACGGCCAAGATCTCGATGCACTCGGCGGCTGACGCGACTTCGGCTCGCGTGAAGCACTAGAAAAACAGACTGCCCCTTGACAGATCGCGTCCAAAAACCGCCTAGAACGGTCGAATTTTGAAAATCGAAGGCCTTTTCGATGCAGGTGTTTCCATGCAGGTGATCGAGACGAACATTCCGCTCGTCAAACGCGTCGTTCCCAAGCGATTCGG
>NZ_JAQGKL010000050.1 GCF_028290105.1 Methylobacterium sp. | reverse complement strand
TTGTTTACCCTGATCGGAGACCGCTTGACGGTCAGGGGAGCGACGATGCGGCGAGGATTGAGGGCGGTGCTGACGGCATTGGGCCTGTTCGCGGGCTGCGTGCCCTCGGGCGCCGCCGACCTGCTGGAGCCGGGTGGGCCGCGCGGACCCGAGGCGACGCCGGTGCCGCGCTACTTCCCGCGCGCCGAGGGAGACGAATCGGCGCTGGGCCGCGCGGTCGGGTCGCGGCGCCAGGTTCGTTGCCGGGTGCGGCGCGTTCCGATCCCCACCGACGCCCCCGACGATCCGAGCTATGTCGGCTCCGCCTACGGGCTGGGCAAGCCGAGCTATTATGGCTTCACGCCCCCGCTTGGGGTCGACGATCCCTACGGCCGGTCCCTGCTGCCCTACTGTCCCTGACGGCTGGCGCCGGGGCGCCGGGGCGATTAGGTCTGGCGCCGTTTCGCTCATTCGGGGTCGCCGCCTTGTCCCACGCTCCCATTCCCCGCTTCACGGCGGTCGCCCCCCTGCGCGCCGAGGTCTCCGGCTGGCGCCGGGCCGGCGAACGCGTGGTGCTGGTGCCGACCATGGGCGCCCTGCATGCCGGCCACCTCGCCCTGATGGCGCGGGCGAAGGAAGTGGGGCAGCGCGTGGTGGCGAGCATCTTCGTCAACCCGACGCAGTTCGGCCCCAACGAGGATTTCTCGCGGTATCCGCGCGACACCGCGACCGACCTGTCCCTCCTCGCGCAAGCCGGCGTGGACGCGGCCTACCTGCCGGAGGTCTCGGGCATGTACCCCGAGCATTTCTCGACCCGGATCGAGGTCGACGGCCTCACCGAAGGCCTGTGCGGAGCGTATCGGCCGGGGCACTTCTCGGGCGTCGCCACGGTGGTGACGAAGCTCCTGAACCAGGTCCAGCCGGACATCGCGCTGTTCGGCGAGAAGGATTTCCAGCAGCTCCTCGTGATCCGGCGCGCGGTGCGCGACCTCGACCTGCCCGTGGAGATCCAGGGCGTGCCGACCCTGCGCGAGGTGGACGGCCTCGCCCTGTCCTCGCGCAACCGCTACCTCGATGCCGACGAGCGGGCGCGAGCCCCCCACCTGCAAGCCGTCCTGGCCCGCATCGGCGAGGGTCTGGCGGCGGGCGGACACGCGGGCCCCCTCCTGGCGGAGGGTCGCGCCGCGCTGAAGGCGGCGGGCTTCGACCCGGTGCAGTATCTCGAAATCCGAGACGCCGAGACCCTCGCCCCGGTGGAGCGCGCGACGCGACCCGTCCGGGTGCTGGCGGCGGCCTATCTCGGCCGCACGCGCCTCATCGACAACGTGCCGGCCAATCCCGCAGGGCTCGCTTAAGCGCGGCCCGCCGCGAGCGGGTTCGCCCGGAAGAAGTCGAGCATCGCCCGCGAGGCGTCCGGTCCGCGCGGATCGGTGTAGCTGCCCGAAGCGCTGCCGCCGGACCAGGCATGGCCGAGGCCGCGCACGATCCAGCCTTCCACCGCGACCCGGCCGGTCCCGTCCGCGTAGCGGGTCCGGGTGTAGGACAGGCCGCCCGGGCTCACCGCCTCGGCGGCCTCCGGGGTCAGACCGGCGATGCCGGCCTGCGCCAGCGCCTGCTCGCCGTTGCGCGGGTTGACCGTGCCGTCGCTCTCGCCATGGAACACGATGGTGGGCACCCGCACTTCCGTTGCCGTGCCATCAGGCGCCGCGCCTGAACCGAGGCGCATGACGCTGAGGGCCGTCGAGACGTCGCGGGCGCAGCCGGCGGCAAGACCGGAATGAATCCCCACCCCCGCATAGAGATCGGGATAGACGCGGGCGATGTTGACGGCCGCCGCCCCACCCGCCGACAGGCCGGCGATGTAGACCCGGGCCGGATCGACGCCATGCTCGGCGATAATGGCGCGCGTCAGCCCCGCGATGATGCCGGCCTCTCCGGAATCGCGGCCCTGGTCGTTCGGCTGGAACCAGTTCCAGCAACGCTGACCGTTGGCGCGGCCGGACTGGGCCGGATAGGCCACGAGGAAGCCCTCGGCCTCGGCCAGCGCGTTCATGCCGGTGCCAGCAGCGAAATCGTCGGGGGACTGGGTGCAGCCGTGCAGCATCACCACCAGGGGCAGGTTCGGCCGCGCGTCGCTGGGAACGAACAGCTTGTAGTCCCGCGAACCGGCGGCGTTGGCGAAGCTGTGCTCGGTGAAGTTGCCGCCCTCGGTGAGGGGCGCCCGGGCCTGGCTGAAGCCGGACCCGAGGCCTCCGAGGCCGGATGCGAGGTTGCCGGTAAGTCCGGAGAGGTTTCCGCCGAGGCCCGCCGTGAACCCGGCGCCACCCTGGCCGCCTTTACCGAGACTGCCGAGCACGGGGGCGATCCCCCGCGTCACGGTCTCGACGACCTTGCGCAGCTTCTCGGGGAGGATCGCGGCGAGGCGCGCCTCCTCCGACGGTGCGGAGGTCGGCTGCGCCTTCACGCCGGGGCGCTCCGGAGCGGGGCCGGTCTCGACGCGCTCGGCCACGAGATCGATGGTCTGGGGCGACCCCCCCGTGATGGTGTGGCCGGCGCTCTGCGGGTTCGTCGGGCTCGGGCCTGCCGGAGCCACCCCGGCCCGGCCGCGCTGAAGAAGGTCCGTGGCGTCCTGCAGGCGGCCGGCGGCCGTGAGGCGGGTCGCCTCCATCATGTCGGCGAGGCGGTCCTGCATCCGGTTCTGGGAATCGGTCATGGCATTCGCTTTCGGGGTCGACGCGGGGCCGAACCATGCGAGGTCGGGAACGCGGTGAGAGACGCTATCGGGGAAAGACTGTCAGAGGAGGCGGTCGGCCAAAGCGGCCTTCACGGCGGGCGTCGCCTGGAGGCTGCCCATCACCTCGATGGACGCGATGGCGTCGCGGGCGAGTTCCGGAGTGACGTCGGGTGCGATGCTCGCGAGGCCGAGGACCCGGATGTCGAGACGGATGCCACTGTCGCGTGCCGCCTCGAGTTCGGCCCGGTCGTAGCGGCGAAGGCCCAGTTCGACGCCCTTGCGGGCCACGGATTGACGCGTGACGTCGCCGTGGCGGGCGATCTGGTTGCGCACCGCCGTGCGAATGAAGTCGCTCCGGTTGGCGTAGACGCTCTCGGAGACGAGAAGGTCGATATGGCCGAGATCCACGAAACCGAGATTGATCGTGATCTTCTCGGTGTCGCCGACCCGGATCGGAGCTTTGGGCTTGTCCACGAGTTCGAGCATCAGACCTTCCCGTCACCATCCAGCTGGATGGTATATGGGGGGTCTACGCTGCGATGCAATATGCGTTCATGTGCATCGCAATATCGTGTGCGACACGGCAGGATCATCAACCCCGCGCGGCGCGAATGGTTCGGTGAGCGTCAGGCGGTTTCGTCCGCGCCGAGATATTCGCGCCAGACAACGCTGGAACCGAGGGTGCCGATGAAGGCCTCGTGCGCCATGCGCTCGGCCTCGGTCAGGCGGTGGCGCAACCGGCGCGGGCCGATGACCGCGACCTCCCCGCCGCTCGAGCCCAGAACGACCGGATCGTCCATCTCGGCCATGGCGAGGCCGAGGCTCGTCTGCTTGCCGCCGAGCAGTTCGACGTAGACCTCCGCCAGGATCTGCGCGTCGAGGAGCGCGCCGTGTTTGGTCCGGCGCGTGGTGTCGATGCCGTAGCGCGAGCACAGGGCGTCGAGGCTGTTGGCGGCACCCGTGTGCTTGCGCCGCGCCAGTTGCAGGGTGTCGACCACGCCGGCGAGGTCGATGGGAGGCGGCGCCGCCGCGCCGAGGCGCGCGTATTCCATGTTGAGGAAGCCGACGTCGAAGGGCGCGTTGTGAATCACGAGGGGCGCGTCGCCGCAGAAATCCCGGAACGCGTCCACGATGTCGGCAAAGAGCGGCTTGTCGGCGAGGAAGGCGTCGGCGATGCCGTGCACCGCGAAAGCGCCCTGGGAGACCGGGCGGGTCGGGTTGACGAAGCGATGGAAGGATTTTCCGGTCTGGACGTGGTTGATGAGCTCGACGCAGCCGATCTCGATCAGGCGGTCGCCGTTCTTGGCATCCGTGCCGGTGGTCTCGGTGTCGAGGACGATCTCGCGCAGCATCGAAGGGTCCTGAGGGCAGAGGTCCTGGGTTAGCGCAGCCACCCGACCATGCGCCGTCCTAAGATGGCGTCAAGGCGCGGACGGGGCGGCTTCGGCGAGCCGCCGGATGATGCCCGCGACCTCGGCCTCGGCATGGGCGAACCCGAGGCCGGTATCGAGGACGAAGTCGGCCCGGGCTCGCTTCTCGGCATCCGGCCATTGCTTGGCGCGGATCGCCTCGAAGGCCGCGGCATCCATGCCCGGCCGGGCGAGCACGCGGGCACGCTGCACGTCCTCGGGCGCCGTGACGACCAGGACCCGGTCGCAGCGCACCTGCGCCCCCGTCTCGAACAGCAGAGGAATGTCGAGGAGCACCAGGGGGGCACCTGCGTGGCGGGCGAGGAAGTCGCGGGCCGCCGCCTGCGCCAGGGGATGGACGAGGGCCTCCAGGGCGGCGAGGCGCTCGGGCGAGCCGAGGACGGCGTCGCGCAGGCGCGCCCTGTCCACCGAGCCGTCCGGCGCCAGGGTGCCGGGAAAGGCCGCGCCGATGGCGGGCGCGGCAGCGCCGTCGGCGGCGTAGAGGGCGTGCACGGCGGCGTCCGCGTCGTGCACCGGCACGCCGTGGCGCGCGAACATCGCGGCGGTGGCGGACTTGCCCATGCCGATCGAGCCGGTGAGGCCGAGGACGATGGGGCGGCTCATGTCGCGATCCTCACGCCGAAATCCTCACGCTGTGCGCCTCACGCCGGGGTCAGGTCCGCGACGATGCGGGCGCGCAACGCGGGGGTCACGCTCGGGGTGACGCGAAACCAGCGCGCGAAGCCCGGCACGGCTTGGTGCAGCAGCATGCCGAGGCCATCGACGGCGGCCAGACCCCGTGCCCGCGCCGCCGCGAGGAGCGGGGTTTCCAGGGGGGCATAGACGATGTCGGCCACCGCCGCGTGCTCGGCCAGGTCGAAGAGGTCGAGGTCGAGGGGCGGGTGGCCGACCATGCCGAGCGAGGTCGTGTTCACCAGGAGCCCCGTGCGCGCCATGGCGGCGGGCAGGTCGAGCCAGGTCACCGCCTCGACCCGGGCGGGGTCGAGCTCCACCAGGGCCTCGGCCCGGGCGAGGGTGCGGTTGGCGACCCAGACCCGCGAGAGGCCGCGCTCGAGCAGGCCGACCACGATGGCGCGGGCCGCTCCTCCTGCGCCGAGCACCAGGGCGGTGCCGGCGCCGCGCTCCGTCCAGCCGAGGCCGAGACTCTGGTCGAGATGGGCGATGAAGCCGGGGGCGTCGGTGTTGTCGCCGCAGAGGCGCTCCGAGCCGTCGAAGAACAGGGTGTTGACCGCACCGATCTTCTCCGCGCGCGGCGTCAGGGACTCCACCAGCCGGAACGCCGCCTCCTTGTGCGGGATGGTGACGTTGCCGCCCGCGAAGCCCTCCACCCGCAGGCGCGCCAGAAAGTCCGGAAAGGCCTCGGGCGCCACGTCGACCCGCTCGTAGGTGCCGGCGATGCCGTGCTCGGCCAGCCAGTGACCGTGGATCAGGGGGGAGCGCGAATGCGCGATCGGGTGTCCGACGACGAAGGCGCGGGTCATCACGTGCAGTCTCCGGCGAGCGCGCAGGCGGGGCCGCCCGCCTCCTCGATCTGCAGGGTGGCGTGGCCGATGCCGAAGCGGCTCCGCAGGTCCTCGGCGGCCGCGACGAGGAAGCCGTTGCCGGGATGCCCCTGCGCCATCACCAGATGGGCGGTCAGGGCGATGTCGGTGGTGCTCATCGGCCAGATGTGGAGGTCGTGCAGGTCCGTGACGCCGGGGCGCGCGCGCAGGTAGGCGCCCACCGCCGCCGGGTCGATGCCCGGGGGCACCGCCGAGAGGGACATCACCACGCTGTCGCGCAGCAGGCCCCAGGTCGCCCAGACGATGAGTCCCGCGATGACGAGACTGACCAGGGGGTCGATCCAGGCGGCCCCCGTCAGCACGATGATCAGGCCGGTGATCACGACGCCGGCCGAGACGGCGGCATCGGCCAGCATGTGCAGGTAGGCGCCCCGGATGTTGATGTCGCTGCTGCCGGAGGCGAAGAGCCAGGCTGTGGCGCCGTTGATGAGGATGCCGATGCCGGCCACCACCATCACGGTCGCGCCTGCCACCGGCTGCGGCTCGGGGGCGAGGAGGCGGGCGATGGCCTCCCAGGCGATGGCCCCGGTGGCGACCAGGAGGAAGACCGCGTTGAACAGGGCCGCCAGGATCGAGGAGCCGCGCAGGCCATAGGTGAAGCGCGGCGTCGGACTGCGCTTGACCAGCACCGAGGCGATCCAGGCGACGAGCAGGCCGAGCACGTCCGAGAGGTTGTGGCCCGCATCCGCCACCAGGGCCATGGACTCGCTGGCGATGCCGTAGACCGCCTCGATGACCACGAAGGCGATGTTGAGGGTGATGCCGATGGCAAAGGCGCGCCCGAAGGTGGCGGGCGCGTGGACGTGACCGCCACCACCATGGGAGTGGCCATGATGGCTGTGCCCGTGGTGGTCGTGGGCGTGATCGTGCTCAGCCATTCATCTCGCCTTGGGTGACGCGCGAATTTTCAGGTCCGAACCCGGCCATGGGTTCCGGTCCGCCGCATCCCGGGATCGCGGAACAGCGAAACGATCAGCCGAAGCTCGGCTTCACGGCGGCCAGGATCACGATGAGGATCATCAGGAGCGTCGGCACCTCGTTGATGACCCGGTAGAACTTGTGCCCGCGCGTGTTTCGGTCGGCGGCGAAATCCTTGACCATCCGGGCGAGCCAGCCATGGATTCCGCTCAGGGCCAGCACCAGCACGAACTTCGCCTGGAGCCAGCCGGCGGCGTAGTAGCCGCTCATCCAGGCGAGGATCAGCCCGAAGCCCCAGGTGGCGATCATCGCGGGCGTCATGATCGCCTTGAGGAGGCGGCGCTCCATGACCTTGAAGGTCTCGGACTGCGCCGCCGCGTGCGGACCGGGCACCAGGGAGGCGTGGTAGACGAACAGGCGGGGCAGGTAGAGCATCGCCGCCATCCAGGAGATGAGCGAGACGAGGTGCCCGGCCTTGAGCCAGGGGTAGAGGCTGTCCACCGCGCCTCAGCCCCGGAGGCGGGCGAGCATGCGCTCGACATGGGCGATCGGCGTCTGCGGGGTGATGCCGTGGCCGAGGTTGAAGATGTGGGGCAGGCCGTCGGTGGCCGCGAGCACGCCGTCGACGGCCGCGTCCAGCGCCGCACCGCCCTCGATCAGGGTCTCGGGATGGACGTTGCCCTGGGTCACCGCGGTGGCGGGGACCTTCTCGCGAAGGGCCTTGAGATCCACCGACCAGTCGACGCCGACCGCATCGGCCGCCGTCTCCGGCACCACGCGGGCATGGCCCTCGAGGCCGGAACCGCGCGCGAACACGATGATCTTGGCACCCGGCACCCGGGCGCGGACGCCCGCGATCATCCGGGCGATAGGCTGGAGCGACCAGCGCGTCAGGGCATCGCGGTCTGTGGCTTCCGGCAGCGCGCTCTCGGCCACCTCGTTGACGGCCTCCGCGCGGGTCTCGCCAGCGCCGCGCGCGTCGGGCAGCGAGCCCGCGTGCGACTCGAAGATCTGCACCGCGTCGGCGCCCGCCTCGAGCTGACGCACGAGGTACTCGGTCTGCACCGTGACGAGGCGGTCGATCAACGCCTCCACCAACGCCGTGTCGTGCCGGGCCAGCGCCCGGGAGGGGGCGAGGTCGGGGGTGCCGCGCCCGCCGATCATGTAGCTCGCCACCGTCCAGGGCGCGCCGCAGAAGCCGAGCAGCGTGGTCTCGTGGGGGAGTTGCGCGCGCAGCCGCCGCACCGTCTCGAAGACGGGTTCCAGATGCGTGAAGATCGCCGGATCGCCGGCCTCGCGCAGGCGCTCGAACTCCGCGCGGCCCGCCATCGGATCGAGGCGCGGCCCCTCGCCTTCAACGAAGCGCACGTCCTGGCCGAGCGCGTCCGGGATCACGAGGATGTCGGAGAACAGGATCGAGGCCTCGAAGCCGAAGCGCCGGATCGGCTGCAGCGTGACCTCGGTGGCGAAATCGGGATTGTAGCAGAGGTCGAGGAAGGAGCCGGCCCTGGCCCGGACCTCGCGGTATTCCGGCAGGTAGCGCCCGGCCTGGCGCATCATCCAGGCGGGGGGGCGGGCGAGCGCCTCGCCCGAGAGAACCCGCATGACCGCGCGGTCCCGTGAGACATCCTGGCTCGCAACACCCTGGCTCATCCGATCTCCGACGTCCCGTTCCCCGTTGCCGGTATGTAGCACCGAAGCGCCGGATGTCCTCCCCGAAGATCCTGGCTTTCGCGAAGCTCCCGCCTTCGAAAACCTCTTCCAGCCCCGTTTCTCGAATGGAGCTTCCGGCCTCCGTCCCCACACCGGCCTTCTAAAAGGAAAGAGAGATTCTAGGACTCTGTTTTTTCTTTTAGAGGGGCTCGGTGCGGGAGCGGAAAACCGTCCACAGGGCGTCCCCGCCGCCACGCCGTTAATCAGGCTTTAACGGATTGGGTCCAATGTCCCGGATAGGCGATCAGCTACAGTGCCTTGCGTGCGTCCCGTGGACGGCGCGGGGGTCCCGGTCCCGGATTCTCCCAAAACCGCGCCGAAACGGCGTCGGTTGGCGCGCGTGTTGACGCAAGAGTCGACAAGTCTCGCCGGGCACCCGCTGGACCCCTCGCCCAAGCCGGCTTATCCACCCTTATCGACTCCCCTGACCGCGCCCGGTGGACAAGACCGGCAGCGGTCTCAGGCCACCGAGGCCGGAGGAGACTGCCCCTCGATGAGCCGTAGTTATTTCCACCTCCATCTCGTCTCGGATTCCACCGGCGAGACGCTCATCAACGTGGGCCGCGCGGCGGCCGCCCAGTACGAGGGCGTCTCGGCCATCGAGCACGTCTATCCGCTTGTGCGCTCCGGGCCGCAGCTGGAACGGGTGATCTCCGAGATCGAGGCGGCGCCCGGCCTCGTGCTCTATACCCTGGTGGGCCACGACCTGACCGAGCGGCTGGAGGCGGCCTGCCGCGAGACAGGTTCGCCCTGCCTGTCCGTGTTGCAGCCCGTGCACGCCCTCCTGCAATCCTATCTCGGCGCGGATTCCACGGCTCGGCCCGGCGCGCAGCACATGCTCAACGCCGAGTATTTCAAGCGCATCGACGCGATGAACTTCACGCTCCTGCACGACGACGGCAACCTGCCCCTCGACGTCAACGAAGCCGACGTGATCCTCATCGGCGTGAGCCGCACCTCGAAGACGCCGACCGCGATCTATCTCGCCAATCGCGGCCTGAAGACCGCGAACTTTCCCCTGGTGCCCGGCATGCCCCTGCCCGAAAGCCTGGAGACCGCGCGAAAGCCGCTCCTGGTCGGGCTGCTCGCCAGCCCCGAGCGCATCGTGCAAATCCGCCAGAACAGGCTGCTGAGCCTGAAGGCCGACGATTCCTCGCTCTATGTCGATCGCAGCGCGGTCGCGGACGAAGTCGCCGCCTGCCGCCGGCTCTGCGCCAAGCACCGCTGGCCGACCATCGACGTGACCCGCCGCTCCATCGAGGAGACGGCGGCCGCGATCCTCGACCTTCACCGCGAGCACCGCCTCAAGTTCATTGCGTCCTGAGGTTCCATGACCGAACCGCTCTGGCGCGGGGGCCTGCCCCTGCTGCTCGCCTCCACCAGCGCGACCCGGCGCGGCCTCCTCGAAGGCGCGGGCCTCGCCGTCGAGACCGAGGCGCCGGGGGTGGACGAGCGCGCGGTGGAGGCCGCCTGCGCCGGGCTCGCGCCCGAGGCCCTGGCCCGGCGACTCGCGGCCGCGAAGGCGGGTGCGGTCGCGGCGCGGCACCCCGACCGTGTCGTCGTCGGCGCGGACCAGATCCTCGACTGCGACGGCACGCTGTTTCACAAGCCGGCGGACCTCGCCGCGGCGCGCGCGCAGATCACCCGACTCGCCGGGCGCACCCACGCGCTGCATTCGGCGGTGGCCCTCGGCATCGCTGGCGGGGTGGTCGAGACCTTCGTGGAGACGGCGCATCTCACCCTGCGGCCGCTCTCACCGGAGCAGATCGCCGCCTACGCGAATCTCGCCGGGCCCGACACGGTTCGCGCCAGCGTCGGCGGCTATCAGGTCGAGGGCCTCGGCATCCACCTGTTCTCGCGGATCGCGGGCGACCATTCAACCATCCTCGGCCTGCCGCTGCTGCCGCTGCTGGCACGGCTGCGCGACCGGGGTCTCCTCGGCTTCTGAATGTCCATCGATTTCGCGGGGCTTCCCATGACCATGACCCTTCGGCCGCGCCTCGGCGCCGTGCTTCTCTCGCTTGCAGCGGCGCCCGCGTCGGCCGCGAGCTTCCCTTGCGAGAAGGCCGAGACTGCCGACGAGAAGGTGATCTGCGCGCATCTCCCGCTCAACGACCTCGATGTCGAGATGGCGACCCGCTTCGAGATTCTGCGCGCGATGCTGCCGATGGGCGGCAACGCCAAGCTGCGGGAGGATCAGGAGACCTGGCTCACGGAGCGGCGGGCCTGCGCCGGAGACGTCGCTTGCCTCAAGCAATCCTACGAGGCGCGGCTCAAGGTGCTGCGGGCTGTGTTTTCGGAATTCGCCAAGCAGGGGCCGCTGTAGACCGGGCAGCGCGGACGCAGCGCCCGGCACGGCGCGGCCTTGAGATTTCCCGAACGACCGACGAGGCCAGCCTCATGGGTGTTCCCGTACTACTGAATATCCGGATCGACCGAAATTTCCGGCCGTCGATTGATCACGTCATCTGGATCTTCACCGCGCTCGTAATCGTCGGCCGCCCCGTCACGAGCTTCTTCTATTGGGAATTCGTGCTCGGGGCCGGGGTTCTGCGGTATGACGCAGACAGTATCGGGATACCGATCTTCATGGACCTGCTCGGGGCGATGATCGTCGCGATCCCAATGCTCGTCCTGACGAAGCTGGCCCTTGTCTTCAAGGCCGGTCCCTTTTGCCTTTGGAGCTGGAACAAGCACCGGCCGATCGTCTCGGTCGTTTGGTCCGTCGTCCTCGGGGGGCCTGCGATCTACCTGACGTTCCTGACCGTCAGTGACCTCATCACTCCACGGCCCTGGCCCTGGTACGAGTATGTCTGGATCCCGCATATCGTCGCGTCGATCGCGTGGCTGCTCATGCTGCGGGGCGCTGCGCTCTCCAGCGCCCCGCAGCATGAGACGGGGATTGGCGGTGCGACCGGACCGTGACGGTCAACCAAGCCGGCTCAGCAACCGGTCCATCAGCGGGTTGTCCGGCGTGAACGCGTAGTCGATCTTGCGCACGTTCACGGCCCCTGCCCCGGCCTTGACCAGGGCGTCGGCGAGGTCGAACACCGCGTCGACGGGGCAGTGCAGCACCATTTCGCCGCCGCGTCCCTCGGGTGCGCCGTAGGGCAGCTCCGCATCGTGCAGGGCGGCGATACCGGCCAGATCGATGTCGCCGTCGTCGGGCATCGCCGCGCGGATCTCCCGGGTGGTGCGGGCGCGCTCCTCCGCCTGGATGCGACCGAGCACGGCCCGCAGGGCCCGGCGCTGCGCCTCGCCCCAGGGCGCGTTCAGGGATGCGACGAGGTTCGCCTCCGAGCGCAGGATGATCCCGTCCTCCAGGATCTTCAGGGCGTTGGCGGCGAGCGTCGCCCCCGTGGTGGTGATGTCGACGATGATCTCGGCCGAGCCCGCCGCCGGTGCGCCCTCGGTGGCACCGAGGCTCTCGACGATGCGGTAATCCGCGACTCCGTGCTCGGCGAAGAACCGGCGCGTCAGGTTGATGTACTTCGTGGCGATGCGCAGGCGCTTG
Source organism: Methylobacterium sp. (assembly GCF_028290105.1). GTDB lineage: Bacteria > Pseudomonadota > Alphaproteobacteria > Rhizobiales > Beijerinckiaceae > Methylobacterium. The sequence goes on along the minus strand of NZ_JAQGKL010000050.1, from coordinate 10,856 downwards.
CCGTGGCGCACCCGCATCTCGGCGGCGACCTCGTCGAGGTCGCTCATGGCGCGCACATCGATCCAGGCCTGCGGCACGGCCACCACCACCGTGGCCTGCCCGAAGCCGAGCGGCGTCAGCAGCTCCACCTGGCCGCGCGCGTCGGGCAGCGACTCGCGGATCAGGTCCTCGCCGGTGATGCCGAGATGGGCCGCCCCGCTCGCGAGCTGCGCGGCGATCTCGGAGGCCGAGAGGTAGCGCACCTCGACGCCGGGCACGCCGACGAGCTTTCCGCGATAGTCGCGCGCGCCCGTGTTCTGCGCGAGCTTGAGGCCCGCGCGGGCGAAGAAGGCGGCGGCGTTCTCCTGCAGCCGGCCCTTGGAGGGAACGGCGAGGACGAGGGAATCCGGTTCAGCCATGGGCCGCGTCCTTCGGGTTCTGGGCGTCGGCGGCGACCCGCGAGAGCCAGACGGCGCAGCCGACGGCGGGGACGGGGACGGGGCTCCCGAGATGCTGGAGCAGGCCGTCGTAGCGGCCGCCACCCACCAGGGGCGCCTTCGCGCCGGGCGCCGTGCCCTCGAAGATGAAGCCCGTGTAGTAGTCGAGGTTGCGCGCGAAGCCTCCGGAGAAGCGGAAGCGCTCCACGGGCAGGCCGCGCGCGGCCATGAACCCGGTGCGCTCCTCGAACAGGTCCAGCGCCGCGTCGAGGGGCGGGTGGTCGAGGCCGGCCTCGCGGGCGAGCGCCCGGACGGCGGCGGCGGCGGTATCGGGATCGCCCGCGATGGCGCGGTAGCGCTCGACGATGGCGCGGTTCTCGGGGTTGAGCCCGGAGCCGCCGCTCGCCTGTGCGGCGGCCTTGGACAGGAAGCGCTCGGCGATCTCGCCGGCACTCCGGCCGCCCACCCGCGAGATGCCCGCGATGGAGAGCACGTCTTCCACGAAGGCGCGTACGCCCTTGGGGTCCTGGCCCTGGATGGCCGCGAGCAGCCCCGCATGCGGGTCTTCCGTCCGCAGGCCGTTGGTGATCGTGTCGAGGGAGCGCCCCATGGCGAGCGCCCGCAGGGTCCGGCGCTTGGCGGCGGGCGGCACGGTGAGCGCGTCGAGGAGCGTGTCGACGAGGCCCATGTCGCCGAGCCGCACCGCGACGTCGCTGCGGCCCAGGAGGGCGAGGCCTTCGAGCGCGAGCCCGATCACCTCGGCGTCGGCGGCGGGCGTGTCGGTGCGCCCGACCGACTCGATGCCGGCCTGGAGGAACTCGTCCGGCTCGTCGCCGGCGAGGCGGAAGACCGGCCCGAGATAGCTGTAATCGGCACTCCTCGGCGCCCCCTTGGGCGCATGTGCGAGGTGATGGCGGCAGACGGGGATCGTGAATTCCGGGCGCAGGCAGAGTTCGCTGCCCGAGGCGTCCTGCGTCACGAAGATGCGCCGGCGGATGTCCTCCCCCGAGAGTTCGAGGAACGGCTCCACCGGCTGCAGCACGGGCGGGGTCACGGCGCCGTAGCCGGCGCCTTGGAAATGCGCGAGCAGGCGCAGGTGGTCCTGCGATTGTTCGCCCGCGGTTCCCCCGCCTGCCTCCGGTCTCGTCATGGTCCCGCCTGCCGCCTCGTCGCGGGCCCTAGTAGCAACCGTCCTCGCGCTTGGCGACTGCCCGGACCCCGGATGATCTAGACCCAACCCTGCAATTCGCGCCGGACCACGTTCTCGATCACCTTCATGCCGAGCGCGGTGTCGTTGAGGCAGGGAATGTAGGCGAAACGTTCGCCGCCGTTGTCCTCGAAATAGTGGCGGTTCTCGCCGTCGAGCTCCTCCAGGGTCTCGAGGCAGTCGGCCGAGAAGCCGGGTGCCACAATGGCCATGCGCTTGATCCCGCTCTTGGCGAGGTTCTGCACCGTCTCGTCGGTGTAGGGGCGCAGCCATTCCTCGTTGCCGAAGCGCGACTGGAAGGTGGTCCGCATCCTGTCGGTCGAGAAACCCAGGGCCTCGCGGATGAGGCGGCCGGTCTTCACGCACTGGCAATGGTAGGGGTCGCCCTTGAGGAGGTAGCTCTTGGGCACTCCATGGAACGAGGTCAGGATCACCTCGGGCTCGAAGTCGAGCTTGGCCAGCCCCTCGCGGATCGAGGTCGCCATCGCGTCGATGTAGACCGGGTCGTCGTGATAGGGGGCCGAGACGCGCACCGTCGGCTGCCAGCGCATTTGCATCAGGGCCTTGAAGGCCTGGTCGCAGGCAGTCGCCGAGGTCGCGGCGGCGTATTGCGGATAGAGCGGCACCAGCAGTATACGGTCGCAGCCCTGGTCGAGCAGGGCCTGGAGGCGCAGGGCGACCTCGGGCTTGCCGTAGCGCATGGCCCAGTCGACCACGACCGAATCACCCATGGCCACCTGCAGGGCTTCCGCCTGGCCGCGGGTGATGGTCTTCAGCGGGCCCTCGTCGCGCTCGTTGTTCCAGACGGATGCGTAGTCGCGGCCCTTCGGCCCGGGGCGCTTCGTCAGGATGACGAGGTTGAGCAGCGGCCACCAGATCAGGCGCGGCACCTCGATGACGCGGCGGTCGGACAGGAACTCCTTGAGGTAGCGGCGCATCGGCCAGTAGCTCGTGCCCTCCGGGGTGCCGAGATTCATCAGGAGCACGCCGACGCGGCCCCAGCGCACGGGCGGATGCTCGGCCGGCAGCGGTGCGTTTGCGGGGGTCGGGAGCGACTGGCCGTCCTGGCGGGACGGCGGTGCGACGCGTTCGTTCATCGGATTTCCGTATCGCTCCCGGGGGAGCGCCTGAGGTCGGCGGGGATCGAGAAAGCGGGTCGGGAAAAGGTTGTGTCCTTGGGGATATCTATCTAGAGCACGGAGCCTTCCAGCGACCACGCGATGGATGAAGGCGCGACATGCCGTCTCCCCGGTACTTCTTCAACCACTTCATGCCCTTCACGGGGTATCCCTATAAGGGAGCGCCGACCGCCTGCAATCTCTGCGGATCGGCGCAGTCCCTGACGATCGCCGAGAGCGACCGGCGCCTGAAGCGGCTGAAATCCATCGCCTGCAGCCAGTGCGGCCTGATCCGCACCGACCCGATGCCGACCCCGGCGGAACTGGCGGATTACTACGCCACCGCCTACCGCGCCGATTACCAGCTCGCCTTCGCGGGCGGTCCGCCGCGCGTCCACCTCAAGCGCTCGGCCCGCGAGGCCGCCGCCCGCGCCGAGCTGCTCGCGGCCAAGCTGAAGCCCGGCGCCCGCGTGCTCGATTTCGGGTCCGGCTCCGGCGAATTCCTGGCGCAGGCGCGGGCGAAGGGCTGCGAGGCCATCGGCGTCGAGCCGGGACGCGACTACGCCAATTATGCTCGCACCCATCACGGCGTCGAGGTGCTGGACGATGCCGGCGACGAGCGCTTTCCGGAGGCGTATTTCGACGTCATCACCACCCGCCACGTGCTGGAGCACCTGCGCGACCCGGCCGACGTGATGGAGCGCCTGTCGCGCTGGCTGAAGCCGGACGGCGTGCTCTTCGCCGCCGTCCCCGACATGGCCACGAAGGGCAAGCCGCCGCACGAGCGCTTCCACTTCGCCCATGTCCACGGCTTCGTGCGGGAGACGTTCGATCTCACCGCGCGCCGGGCCGGCCTCGTGCCGCACCCCGATTACGCGCGCGAGGACACCACCGTGGTCTACGCCAAGACCGATGCGCCGCCGGTCGAACTCGCCTGTCCCGGCCTCGCCGCGCGCCTCGCCGTGGAGCTGAAGCCGATGCCGCCGGGCGTCTTCCTCGCCTCCGGTGCCTGGCTCTGGCCAATGATCCGCCGCAACGCCAAGGCGGTGCGCGAGACATTCGTGACGCGCTGACGCGATCACCCGGCCGGCGTCAGGCCTGGCCCGCCCTCGCCGGGGTGTCGTAGCGCCTTCGTGAACGGCACCCTAGAACAGCGTGGCCGATGGGCGGCATCCGCCCGCCCGCCCCGCCGAGATGCCGCCATGCCCCGTCCCAACCGCCGCCAGACCTTCGGCCTCGGACTCGGTGCGGGTCTCACGGTCGGTGCGGGCGGCGCGGCCACGGCCGCAAGCCCATCGGCGCCGGAGCCGACCTTCACCCTGCTCCTCGTCAACGATCTCTACCAGATGTCCGAAGCCGACGGCCGGGGCGGCTTCGCGCGTCTGGCGGCCATCGTGAAGGCCGAGCGGGCGCGCGGCGTGCCGATGCTCTACGCGCATGCGGGCGACGCGCTCTCGCCCTCCCTGATGTCGGGGTTCGACCGCGGCGCGCACATCATCGAACTCCTCAACATCGCCGCCCCCGACGTGTTCGTGCCGGGCAACCACGAATTCGATTTCGGGCCGACGATCTTTGCCCAGCGCATGGGCGAGGCGACCTTTCCGGCGCTGGCCGCCAACCTGCGCGACGCCGAGGGCCGGCCCCTCCCGGGCCTGCGCGACCGCATGGTGGTGACGCTCGGCGGCATCCGCGTCGGCGTGGTCGGGATCGCGCTGGCGAGCACGCCGGAGAAGTCGCAATCGGGCGATCTGCGCTTTCTTCCCGAGATCGAGACGTTGACCCGCGAGGTCCAGGCCCTGCGCGCCGAGGGCGTCGATCTCGTCGTCGGCGTCTGCCACACGGACCGGGCCACGGACGACGCCATCGTGGCCGCGCGCCTCGTGGACATCCTGCTCTCGGGCCACGACCACGACCTCGCGCTGCGCTACGACGGCCAGACCGCGATGGTCGAATCGAGCTTCGACGCCCATTACGTCACGGCCGTCGACGTCACCGCGAGCGTCAGCGGCGCCGGTCAGGCGCGCCGCGTCGCGTGGCGACCGAGCTTCCGGGTCCACGACTCCGCCACGGTCACCCCCGACCCCGAGACCCTGGCGCTGGTGCGGCGCCTCGAGACCAAGCTGTCGCGCGAACTCGACGTGGCCGTGGGTGCGATCCGCGACCCCCTCGACAGCCGCATCGCCTCGGTGCGCGCCCGGGAGGCGAGCTTCGGCAGCCTCGTCGCCGACGCGATGCGGGCCGCGATGGGTGCCGAGATCGCCCTCACCAACGGCGGCGGCATCCGGGGCAACCGGTTCTATCCCGCCGAGACCACGCTGACGCGCCGCGACATCCTCACCGAACTGCCCTTCGGCAACAGCCTCGTGCTGGTCTCGCTGACGGGCGCGCAGATCCGCCACCTGCTCGAAGGAGCGCTCGCCGATTGGGGCCGCCCCTCCGGCCGCTTCCCGCACGTCTCCGGCCTCGTCGTCACCCTCGATCCCGCCGCGCCGGTGGGCGCGCGGATCGCCGCCCTGACCGTGAACGGCGCGGACCTGAAGGCGGACCGGAGCTACACCGTCGCCTCGAACAACTTCCTCTACGACGGCGGCAACGGCTACGGAGACCTCGCCCGGGGCCGCACCCTGGTGGGCCGAACCGACGGCCAACTCGTGGCCAACGCGGTGATGGCCTATATCGGCGCCAACGCGCCGCTCCCGGCACCCGCCGGGGGGCGTTTCCTGGTCCGCTGATGCCCGACAGCCCCGTTGCCGCCGCCCTCGCCCGCTTCCGACGCTCCGGCTCGTCCTGGCTCACCCTGCCGTTCTTCACGGACGGCACCGCCGATGCGGTCGCCGCCAGGGTCGATGCCCGCATCGTGGATGGCGCCCAGGTGCTGCCCGCGCCCGAAGACATCTTCAACGCCCTCGCCCTCACGCCCCTGGAACGCGTGACGGTCGTCATCCTCGGACAGGACCCCTACCCGACACCGGGTGACGCCAACGGCCTCGCCTTCTCGTATGTCGGCCCGAGGCGTCTGCCCGCCTCGCTCAAGGTGATCCTCGCCGAACTCGGGGAGCCCGGTATGAGGCCCGGGACGGGCGACCTCACTCCGTGGGCGCGCCGGGGCGTGCTCCTCCTCAACGCCGCCCTGACGGTGGAGGCCGGCAAGGCCGGCGCGCACCTGCGCTTCGGCTGGTCGGCCCTCACCGATCAGGCGGTGGCGGCGGTCTCGGCGCGCTCCGAGCCGGCGGTCTTCCTGCTCTGGGGCGCGCAGGCCCGGGCCCGGGTCGCCCTCGTCGATGCGACCCGCCACGGCGTCATCGAATGCGGCCATCCCTCTCCCCTCAATCGGGCGCGGGACTTTCCCGGCTCGCGTCCCTTCGACGCTGCCAATGCCTGGCTGGAGGCGCAGGGGCTCGCGCCCATCGACTGGCGTCTGACCTGAGAGGAACAGCCTGTTTGACGACGGGCCGGTTCGATCTATCTCCACGCCCTCAAGCGGAACTCAAGAATCCGCGCCGGAGGAGACCCTACCCATGTTCGCTCGTTCCCTGCTCGCCGCCGGCTTTGCCGCAACCCTCGTCTCGGCCCTGCCGGCGCAGGCCCAGATCCGCAACGCACCCTCCCCGCGCGCCCTGGAATTCGCCGCCTACATCTTCGCGGCCTCCAACGTCTGCGGTTATCGCATCGGGACCGACGAGTTCGACGCCCTGCTGGAGAAGCAGAACGTGCGCGCCGCCGATGTCGGCCCGCGTGGGCCCTTCGGTGGCCGGGTGCAGACCATCTTCGCGCTGATGTCGAACCAGATGCAGCTCAACCGCGAGAAGGCTTGCCTCGCCGTCGCAGGCGAGTACGGCCCCGAGGGCAGCATCACCAAGAACGTCCTGCTGCCGGCACCAGCTGCGGACGCACCGGCAACCGGTGCAGCGCCGAGCGACGCAAAGCCGGCGCAATAGATAGTTTTTTCCGGAAAACAGTGCCTGCATTCCGGACGCTGAGGCGCATCGCGATGGCGGCGGACCCGCCGCCGTCGCTCGTGGCTTAGCGAGCCTCGTCCCATGATCCAGGGACGGACCCGCCCGGCATTCGCGTTTTGGCCGTCGATCCCCTATATCGGACCCATTCCAAGTCCGAAGGTTATTCAGATCATGGCGACGGCGTCGTTCGACACCGCCCGGCGCGACGCGAGCGCCATTCCCGCAATCGAGAAGCTGCCCGAGTTCGAGTCGCAGGCCGTGCCGGTCGGGCGCTCCTCCCTCGTCGGGCTCACACGCGACGAGTTGAAGGCGCGGCTCGCCGCCATCGGCGTGTCCGAGCGCGAGCAGCGCATGCGCTCCGGCCAGATCTGGCACTGGCTCAACGTGCGCGGCGCCAAGGCCTTCGACGACATGACCAATGTCGGCAAGGGCCTCAAGGCCCAACTGGCAGAGGCCTATACCCTCGACCGGCCCGAGGTCATCACCGAGCAGGTCTCGCGGGACGGGACCCGCAAGTGGCTGATGCGCATGGCGCCCACCGGCAAGCACGACCACAATCGCGGCGCCGAGATCGAGTGCGTCTACATTCCCGGGCGCGGGCGCGGCACCCTCTGCGTCTCGAGCCAGGTCGGCTGCACGCTGACCTGCTCGTTCTGCCACACGGGCACGCAGCGCCTCGTGCGCAACCTGACGGCGGCCGAAATCACTGCGCAGGTCGTGGTGGCCCGCGACCACCTCAACGACTGGGCCGGCCAGAACCCCACCGCGCCCGGCGAGGACGAGACCCGGCGCAAGGTCACCAACATCGTCTTCATGGGCATGGGCGAGCCCCTCTACAATCTCGACAACGTCATCGATTCGGTCGGCGTCATGGCCGACCAGGAGGGCCTCGGGCTCTCGCGTCGGCGCATCACGGTCTCGACCTCGGGCGTGGTGCCGCAGATGCAGCGCCTCGGCGACGAGGCCCACGCCATGCTGGCGATCTCGCTCCACGCGGTGCGCGACGACCTGCGCGACACCCTCGTTCCCCTGAACCGCAAGTACCCGCTGGCCGAGTTGCTCGCCGCCTGCCGCGCCTATCCGGGCCTCAACAACGCCCGGCGGATCACATTCGAATACGTGATGCTCAAGGGCATCAACGACACGGATGCGGATGCCCGCGAGTTGGTGCGCCTGCTCAAGGGGATACCGGCCAAGATCAACCTGATCCCGTTCAACCCCTGGCCGGGCAGCGTCTACGAGTGCTCCGATTGGGAGCGCATCGAGCGCTTCTCGGAAATCGTCTATGAAGCCGGCTATGCGTCTCCGGTGCGTACGCCGCGCGGGCGCGATATCCTGGCCGCTTGCGGGCAGCTCAAGAGCGAGACCGAGAAGCTGCGGGCCCGCGCCCGGATGATGCTGGAAGACGGCATCGGCGCCGAGGGCGTCTATGCGGGCGCCGACGACGGCGACGAAGACTAGGGCTGTGCTGCGCCTCCTCGGGCACCTCTTCATCGCGAGTCTCGCCCTCGTCCTGGCCATCCCGTGTGGGGCGGCCGTCCTGGTCTTCGGTGCGATGCTCGATCCGGCCACGAGCGAGACCCTCTCGCGGCTCGGGCTCGTGGGGCTGTTCTCGGGGCTCAACGATCTCGCCTCCGGGATCGGCCCCGAGACCCTGCTGTTCGCGCTTGCCGCCATCGCCCGCGCCCTGTTCGTGCTCCTCGTCGTGCCGCCCGCTCTCGTGGCCATCGTCGGCGCCGTGCTGAACTGGCGCGCCGCCACCTGGTACGGGGCCGGCACGGGTCTCCTCACCGCCCTGGTTCCCTGGTTCGCGCGCGGCCTGTCGCGCACCGGGCCGACCCCCGACGCGCTGGCGCTGGAGGGGCGCATCACCGCCGTGCTGTTCCTCACGGGCGCGGCCTCGGGCTTCGTCTACTGGGTGATCGCCGGCCGGCATTCCGGCGCGGCGGCCCCACCGCACCCCGACACCGGACGCGCCTGACATGCGGCTCACCCCTTCGCGCATCGCCCTCGCCCTGGTCCTCGCCGCCACGGGCCCGGGCGCCGCGCAAGGGCTGGCCGAGCCCGCCCCGATCCAGTCCGACGACGCGCGCCTGCTCCCCGTTCTCGGCGCGCACGGCATGGTCGCCTCACAGGAGGCCCGCGCCACCCGCGTCGGGGTCGAGATCCTGAAGGCCGGCGGCAACGCCGTCGATGCCGCCGTGGCGGTGGGGTTCGCGCTGGCCGTGACTCTGCCGCGCGCCGGCAATCTCGGCGGCGGCGGCTTCATGATGATTCACCGCGCGGCGGGCGACGAGACGGTCGCCCTCGACTATCGCGAGACCGCCCCGGCGGCCGCCCGCTCCGACATGTTCCTCGACCCCAACGGCGATCCGGATCGTGCGGCCTCGACCCGCACCGGCAAGGCGGTGGGCGTGCCCGGCACCGTGCGGGGTCTGGCCGAGGCGCACAGCCTCTACGGCTCGGGCCGCTTCACCCTCGCCGACCTCATCGCCCCGGCGGAAAAACTGGCGCGCGACGGCATCCCCGTGGAATCGGGCCTCGCCGATTCGTTGCCCCGCGCCGCCGGCCTGCTCGGCCGCTGGCCCTCTTCGCGAAAAATCTTCTTTGCCGGTGAAAGGCCGCTGGAGCGCGGCGCGCGGCTGGTCCAGACCGACCTCGCCGATACCCTCGCGGCCATCGCGGAATCCGGGCCCGATGCCTTCCATACGGGCGTGATCGCCGCGCGCATCGCCGAGGCCGTGCGCGCGGCCGGCGGGGTGATGACGGCCGAGGATCTCGCCGCATACCGCCCGGTGATCCGCGAGCCCGTGCGGGGCAGCTACCGGGGCTATGCGATCGCCTCGATGCCGCCGCCGAGTTCGGGTGGCATCCACCTCATCGAGATCCTGAACGTGCTGGAGGGCTTCGACCTCGCCCGCATGGGCTCGGGGAGCGCCGAGGCGCTACACATCCTGGCCGAGGCGATGAAGCCGGCCTATGCCGACCGCGCAACCTGGCTCGGCGACCCCGCCCGCACGCAGGTGCCCGTGGAAGGCCTGATCGCCAAGCCCTACGCGGACACCCTGCGGGCCGGCATCGATCCGGCCCGCGCCCGGCCGGCCTCCGAGGTGAAGGCCGGCGATCCGCTCCCCTTCGAATCCGATCAGACCACCCACTTCTCGGTGGTCGACGGCGCCGGCAACGCGGTCTCGAACACCACCACGCTGAACTTCTCCTACGGGCTCGGCCTCGTGGCGGAGGGCACCGGCGTGCTCCTGAACAACGAGATGGACGATTTCTCGGCCAAGCCCGGCGCGCTCAACGCCTACGGCCTCGTCGGCAGCCGGGCCAACGCGGTGGCGCCCGGCGCCCGGCCGCTCTCCTCGATGACCCCCGCCTTCGTGTTCAAGGATGGCAGGCTGGTGCTGGTCACCGGCAGCCCCGGGGGCAGCCGCATCATCTCCACGGTGCTCCAGGTCATCGTGAACGTGCTCGATTTCCGCATGAACCTCGCTGAGGCCGTGGCCGCCCCGCGCATCCACCATCAGTGGCAGCCGGACGTGCTCATGGCCGAGGAGGGCCTCTCGCCCGACACTCTGGCGTTGCTGCGCGCGCGCGGCCACCGGGTGAAGGTCGGGACGACCTCCGGCTCGGCGAACTCGATCCAGGCCGCCGACGGCCTGCTCGCCGGGGCGGCCGATCCGCGCCAGCGCGGGACGCTCGCCGACGGCTACTGAGCGACAGCCATTCCGGCGCTCGGATGGCCTGCGGCGACGGCGCGCGCTACAGGGAGACAGGGCGGCGCCCCGTTCCGGGCTGTCTCATCCGGGTTCCCGATGCTCCTCGTTCGTTCGTTCGCGTTCAATCTCGCTTTCTACGCCGCCACCACGGTCATCGCGGTCGGTGGCATGCCGACCCTCGTCTCCCGGCGTGCGGTGATCCGGCTGGCGCAGATCTGGGGACGCACCACCCTGTGGCTGTTGCGCGTCGTGGGCGGCATCCGGGTCGAGTTCCGGGGTCTCGAGAACATTCCGGCCGGCCCCCTCTTGGTGGCGGCCAAGCACCAATCGGCCCTGGAGACCCTGGCCCTCGTCACGCGCTTCCCGGACTTTGCCTACATCCTGAAGCGCGAACTGCTCTGGATCCCGCTGATCGGCTGGTACCTCTCACGCTC
>NZ_JAQGKL010000049.1 GCF_028290105.1 Methylobacterium sp. | reverse complement strand
TCGCGGCCCGGGCCCGTGAGGATGCGGCCCTTGTCCACGAAGAAGTGCGAGTAGGCGAGGTTCAGCGTCAGCTTCTCGCTCCAGCGGTAGCTCGCGCCGAGAGAGAGGTTCACGCGGTCGCCGTCGGGCAGGCGCACGGAGCGGTTCGTGAAGTCGACGGGCGAGACCTCGTAGGCGACACCCGCCCGCACCGTCAGGGACGGCGACCAGTCATACTCGGCGCCGATCGCGTAGGTGTAGCCGTCGTTGTAGTTCAGGGGCAGCGCGCTTCCGACGTTGCCGGCCACGACCGGAAGGATGGCGATGTTCTTGAGGCGGCTCCAGTTGTCCCACTCGAAGCCGAGGTTGATGCGGGTGACCGGGTTGATCGCCTGGGTCAGGCCGACGGTCACCTTCTCGGGCGTGTTGAGGTTCGCCGTGACCGGGCCGCCGAAGGCCGCCAAGGGGGCGGGCAGGCCGATCGAGCCCGTGATGTCGTGATGGACCGAGGAGCGGTAGCCGACGCCGAAGGCGGTGCCGGCCCACGGCGTGATCAGCGCGCCGGCGGTGAACCCGACTCCCCAGGAATCACCTTTCAGAGAAGAACTCGCCAGATTTGCCGGGTTGTTCAGCAACGGAGGCGGCAGCAGGGTCGCCTGGCGCAGGGTGAGCTTGAAATACTCGATGTTCGGGCCGGCGGCGATCGAGAGCCACTCGTTGACCTTGAAGCCGATCACCGGGTTGAAGGCGAGGCTGAAGATCCGGTTCGAGCGCCCGTAGACCTCGCCCGCCCAGGTGTCGCGCGGCTTCGTCACGAGGCCGAAGGGGGCGCCCGTCTGGATGCCGATCCAGACCCGGTCGCTGAGCTGGTAGGAGGTGGCGCCCGCCGGAACGATCGCGCCCTGGCCGATGTCGCCGCTCTCGCCGAGGCGCGCGAAGGCCGGGTTGGTGCCGGCCTCGGGCGTGATCTTGCCCGACAGATTGATGAGGGTGAGGTTCTGCTCGGTGACCCAGCCCGGACGCATGGTCACGGTGGCGGGGTTCCAGAACATCGAGGAGACGCCGCCTGAGCCGGAGGCGGTGCCCGCGAAGGCGACGCCCTGGGCCTCGGTGCTCTGCTCGCGGATGCCGAAGGCGCCGGCCGAGGCGTCCGTGACGCTTGCGGCGAGCAGGGCGGCGGAGACGCCCGAGAGCGCCAAGCGACGGAGAGAACGGCTCCGAATCGTATCCGTCATGACGTGAGACCCACCCCTGTTCATGGCGCTCGCTTGTCCCGGCCCCTCTGGACCGGCCCCGCACCTTGGATGCGACAATGGCTTGCGGATTGCGACTTCGCAACACATGCCACATCAAGTATTAAGCAAGTCGTACTTCGCGCCTAGTCTTGATCGGGCGAGATATTTCCGGAGGAATCCGGCCTTCGCGTCGGCGCCGGCAGAATGGTTCACATCTAAACTCTCGCGAACGTGAGTAAGAGCGCGGGCAGAAAAATCGACCCTGCCGTATCTCCAGGCACCGGTGTGGCCTTTGGGCGACAAAATCGGCCGGTCGGGCGAAACGGACGGCGCCGGCACACGTGATTTGGGTGCATTTCGTCCCGTTCCGGCCCTTGCCCCGCGCGCGCCGCCGGTCGATGTCATCGGGTCGACGGCAACGCGGAGAGACGAGCGATGAAACTGGTACGTCATGGCGCGAGCGGCGACGAGAAGCCCGGTCTCATCGATGCGCAGGGCGGTCTGCGCGATCTCTCGGCCCACGTGCGAGACATCGCCGGTCCGGCCCTGTCGCGCGAGACCCTGGATCGGCTGCGCCTGATCGATCCCGCGAGCCTGCCGCTGCTACCGGCCGACACTCGCCTAGGGCCCTGCGTCGGCGCGACCCGCAACTTCGTGGCGATCGGCCTGAACTTCACCGACCACGCCGCCGAGATCGGCGCGGACATTCCCGCCGAACCGATTCTGTTCAACAAGGCGCCGTCCTGCCTCGCCGGGGCGAACGACCGGGTGATCCTGCCCAAGGGCTCGGCCAAGACCGACTGGGAGGTGGAACTGGCGCTGGTGATCGGCGCGCGCGCCTCCTACGTCCACGCCAACGAGGCCCTGTCCTACGTGGCCGGCGCCTGCATCTGCAACGACGTCTCCGAGCGCGAGTACCAGATGGAGCGCGGGGGCACGTGGACGAAGGGCAAGGGCTGCCCGACCTTCGGGCCCCTCGGACCCTGGCTCGTCACGCTGGACGAGATCGCCGACCTCAAGACTCTCGGCATGTGGCTCGACGTCAACGGCACCCGCATGCAGACGGGCTCCACCGCGACGATGATCTTCGATCCGGCGCAGCTCGTGGCCTACGTCTCGCACTTCATGATGCTGGAGCCCGGCGACATCATCACCACGGGCACACCCCCCGGCGTCGGCATGGCGCGCAAGCCGCCGCGCTTCCTGCGCAACGGCGACGTCGTCACCCTCGGCATCGCGGGGCTGGGCGAGCAGCGCCAGGAGATCATCGCCTTCGACGACTGGACCGCCAAGGTCGCGGCGGGGGAGCCGACGAACTGAGGGTGTGGCGGACGGGTTGATTTTCGCCCCAAGATTCGCCTCATGGGGCCATGACCGAGACCCTCGCTTCCTTCCCGGCCGCAGCCCCCGCCACCGGCACCTCCGCCATTCGCCACGATTGGACCGTGGCGGAGATCCAGGCGATCCACGACCTGCCGCTCCTCGACCTCGTGTTCCGGGCGGCCCAGGTGCACCGCGCCCACAACGACCCGGCCGACATCCAGCGGGCGAGCCTCCTGTCGATCAAGACCGGCGGCTGCCCCGAGGATTGCGCCTATTGCCCGCAATCGGCCCACCACAAGGGCACCGGCATGGCCCGCGAGCGGCTGATGCCGGTGGACGCCGTCCTGCGCGAGGCGGCGGAGGCCAAGGCGGCGGGCGCGCACCGGTTCTGCATGGGCGCGGCCTGGCGCCAGCCCAAGGACGGTCCGGAATTCGACGCGGTGCTGGCGATGGTGCGCGGCGTGCGCGGCCTCGGCATGGAAGCCTGCGTCACCCTCGGCATGCTCACGCCGAGCCAGGCCGGGCGCCTCGCCGAGGCCGGGCTCACCTCCTACAACCACAACCTCGACACCGGCCCCGACTTCTACGGCGACATCATCTCGACCCGGACCTACGCGGACCGGCTCGACACCCTCCAGAACGTGCGCGACGCCGGCATCGGCGTCTGCTGCGGCGGCATCGTCGGAATGGGGGAGGGCGTGAAGGACCGCGCCGGCATGCTCCAGGTGCTCGCCAACCACGCGCCGCACCCCGAGAGCGTGCCGATCAACGCGCTGGTGGCCGTCGAGGGCACGCCGCTGGAGGAGCGCCCGCCCGTCGATCCCCTCGATCTCGTGCGCATGTGCGCCACCGCCCGCATCGTGATGCCGCGCGCCCGCGTGCGCCTCAGCGCGGGCCGCAAGGGCCTGACTCGCGAGGCGCAGATCCTGTGCTTCCTCGCGGGCGCCAACTCGATCTTCTACGGCGAGCGCCTGCTGACCACGGCCAACAACGAGACCGATTCCGACGCCGAGCTCCTGCGCGACATCGGCATCACCGTGCCCGGCCTCACCCTGGCGGCCGCGGAGTAACGCAGCCGCGTTCCCTACGCCGCGGCCTGATCCGGGAGGACGATGCGAAAGCAGGTCCCGGCCGGCGTCTCGTCGAGGGAGAGCGTGCCGCCGTTCGCCTCGATCAACTCCGAGGCGATCGCGAGGCCGAGGCCGGTGCCGCCCGAGCGCGACGATCCCCGGAACGGGCTGAACAGGTGTTCGCGGGCCCGCGCCGGCAAGCCGGGCCCATTGTCCGAGACCAGGATGGTGGTGGCCCCGTTGCCCTGAGAGCCCGCGCGGGTCGCCGCGATGGTGATGGTGGGGTCGGGCCGCGCCTGCGTCTCATGCCCGGCACCCTGGGGCGCCAGGGCCTGGACGGCGTTGCGCACGATGTTGGCGAGCGCCCGCGAGAACTGCTCCGGGTCGACGAAGACCTGCAGGTCGCCCGGGCAGATTTCCCGGATCAGGATGTTCGACTCGCGCTCGCGCCCGGACAGGTCGGCCTGCTCGGCGACGATCGGCGCGAGGCTGACGAGGCGGCGGCTCGGCGTTCGCTCCGTGGCGCGGCCATAGGCCAGGGTCTCCTCGCAGAACCGGATGGCGCGATCGAGGGTGGCGACCAGGCGCGGGGCGACGCGCTGCACGATCGGGTCGGCGACGCCCTCGAGGCGGTCGCTGAGAAGCTGCGCGGTGGTGAGGAGGTTGCGCAGTTCGTGGTTGATCTTGCTGACCGAGAGCCCGAGCCCGGCGAGTCGCCGCTTCTCGCGCAGGTCCCGCGCGAGCGTCGTCTGCATGCGCGACAGGGCGATCTCGGCGTGGCCGATCTCGTCCGTACGGCGGGACGGGACGATGACGCCGTCGATGGATTCCGGTTTGTCCGCGAAGTCCGTGATGTTGTGGACGAGGCGCCGGACCGGTCGCACGATGGTGTGCTGCAGGACGAAGAAGATCAGGGCGGCCACCGCTGCCGCGATGGCGAGCGACGACAGGGCGAGCCGGATCGCGAAGGCCGCCACGGCGTCGTGCAAGGGCGTCCGGTCGATCAGGATCTCGACGAGGTCGAAGCCGTCGCGACCGTGCCCGACGACGCGCACGGGGTGCGGCGAATCGAGGAAGAGCGTCCCGACGACGCCCCGGATCGATTCGATCCAATCCACCTCGCGCAGGTCGATGAGGTCCGACACGCTGTCCGGGATGGTCTCGTCGGCGAGCAGGCGCCGCGTGCCGTTGCCCTTCACCGCGATGGCGCGGGCGCCGACACCGGAGAGCAGGCGCTGGGCGAGCCCTTCGGAGACGTGCTGGTCGGGCGCCGCGTCGAGCACCAAAGCGGCGACCTGTGCGGCCGCGATCCGGTCCGACAGCCACATCCGGCGATAGTTTGCGACGGTGGGCACGTAGATCAGCACTTCGATCAGGGCGACGAAGGCGACCGTCAGCAGGAAGAGCCGGCCGGAGAGGCCGAGATGACGGCCGAGGCCGCGCGCAACCGGCAGACCGGCCTCCGCAACCTCCTCCTGGAACGCCACGCGCGAATTCACACCCATCTCGACTCTTTGGGTTCCCTGTGCCCGCCGGCGCCGCGTGTGTCGCCCGGGGTCCGCACCATCGTAATCCGAAAGACATACCTGGAGCGGATGATCGATGAACAATCGCCCATCAACGCTCTCGATCGGATTAGGCTGCCGCCGGACCCAAAAGTCTTTAACCAGACTTATGGCTAAATTCGATCAGAAATCCACCACGCGGCGGCGGTTGAAACGTCGCCGGAGGAACACCGAGAGAAGCGCGAAGGCGGCGAGCGCCGCAAGGCCCGCCACCATCTTGGGCGTCACCAGGGCGCGCAGGGTCAGGGCGTTGTCGCAGTCGAGCCCGTCGGCGGCGATGCAGGCGACCTTGGCCGTCTCGTGGGCCAGAACGACATCCTCGATGGCCGCGCCCGTCGAGGCGTAGACGAACACGCCCGGCAGCAGCCCGACGAGGGTGGCGAGGACGAAGGTGCTGCGCCGGACGCCGAAGGCGGCGGGGGCGAGGTTCGTCATCCAGAACGGGAAGATCGGGAGCAGGCGCAGGAAGGCGATATATCCGAAGGCATCCGCGCGAAAGCCGGCGGCGAGACCCGCGAGGCGCGGTCCGGCATGGCGCAGGACGAGGTCGGAGGCGGGGCCCCGCCCGATGGTGAAGACGATCGCGGCGCCCGTGGTCGCGGATGCGAGCGCGATCAGCGCGCCGGGCACGATGCCGAACAGGAAGCCGCAGAGCATCGTCAGGAACAGCGAGGCCGGCACCGACACGACGACCGCCCCGACATAGACGAGGTAGGCCACCACCATGGCGCGGAAGCGATCCTCCGCAACCCAGGCGTTGAGCCAGACCCGGGAGGCGAGCAGCCTGTCGAGGCTGAGCAGGTGCGAGGCACCCGAGACCAGGACGGCGAGGGAGGCCCCGACCAGCAGCAGAAGGGGAATCCAGCGCATGAGGCGCCGCACGCCCGCCGGCTCGGGGCGGCCGTCGCTGGCGGGAGGGAGCGCGCTCACCCGGCCTTGCGCATCCGCAGGATCTTGAAGAACCCGCCCGGGAAGGTGGGCGCCACGCCGATGAACTCGACACCGTGCGCGCGGGCCCAGGCCTCGATCCGGGTCGACTTGAAGGCGGATGACCAGCCGATCTTGGTGCAGAGCGGCGCCACGATCTCCTCGACCTTGGCCACCGGGCCGGCGGTCTGCCCGAAATGGTTGGCGAGCACGATCTCGCCGCCCGGCCGCACAACGCGGAGGAACTCGGACAGCGCGGCCTCGGGGTCCGGCACCAGGGTGATGAGGAACTGGGCCACCACCGCGTCGAAGCTCGCATCGGCGTAGCCGAGGCGGCAGACGTCCATGACCTGGAGCCCGCGCACGTGGGTGAGCCGGCGGCGCAGGACCTTGGCCCGCGCGCGCTTCAGCATGTCCTCGGAGAGATCGACGCCGCAGACGAAGCTGTCGGCGGGGTAGTAGCCGAGCGACAGGCCGGTGCCGACGCCGGCCTCGAGGATGCGCGGGCCGCAGGCGACGGCCGCCTCGACGGCGTCGCGGGCGGCCGGCTCCGTCAGCTTGTCGTAGACGACGTCGTAGACCGGCGCCCAGCGCGCATAGGCCTTGCGCATCAGGGCGGTGCTCGGCCCGGCCTCCCGCGGCTCGCTCAGCATGTCGATCTCGAAGTCCTGTGAAAGGGTGGGTTGTTTCAGGCGGCTTGCGCGGCTCCGGTCGCCAACGCGTCGATGCGCCGAATGGTGCCACCGCCGAGCACGCGGGCACGCGGACCCTCGTCGGCGTAGATCACGCAGGCCTGCCCCGGGGAGACCCCGTCCTCGGGCGTCGCCAGCACGATCTCGGCGGAACGATCGGCGGGATCGTAGGTGAGCAGCGCCGGCCGGGGCTCGCGGGTCGAGCGCACGCGCACCGCGACGGGCCGCGCGGCGCAGGGCCCGTCGCCTCCGAGCCAGTTCACGTCGGACAGCCGGATGCGGCTGGTGGCGAGCGCCTCGCGCGGGCCGACCACCACGCGGGCGCTGTCGGGCTCCAGGCGGATGACGTAGAGCGGCTCGCCCACCGCGAGGCGAAGGCCTCGGCGCTGGCCGACCGTATAGTGGATGATGCCCTCGTGCCGGCCGAGCACCCGGCCGCCGAGATCGACGATGTCCCCGGCCCGGGCCGCGTCCGGGCGCAGGCGCGCGATCACGTCGGCGTAGCGGCCCTGCGGCACGAAGCAGATGTCCTGGCTATCGGCCTTCTCGGCGACGCCGAGGCCGAACTCGCGGGCGAGGCTCCGGGTCTCGTCCTTGGGCAGTTCCCCGAGGGGAAAGCGCAGGAAGTCGAGCTGTTCGGGCGTCGTCGCGTAAAGGAAATAGCTCTGGTCGCGCGCGGGATCGAGGGCGCGGTAGAGGCCGCGCCCGCCGGAGGCGTCCGGGCGGCTCGCCACGTAATGGCCGGTGGCCAGGCAATCGGCGTCGAGATCGCGGGCGGTGGCCAGCAGGTCCCGGAACTTGATCGAGCGATTGCACTCGACGCAGGGGATCGGCGTCTCGCCCGCCAGATAGCTCTCGGCGAAGCGGTCGATCACCGATTCCCGGAAGCGGTCCTCGTAGTCGAGGACGTAGTGCGGGATCGCCAGCGCCTCGGCGACGCGGCGGGCATCGTGGATGTCCTGGCCGGCGCAGCAGGCACCCTTGCGGTGGGTCGCCGCGCCGTGATCGTAGAGCTGGAGCGTGATCCCGACGACGTCGTAGCCCTGGCGCTTCAGGAGCCCGGCCACGACGGAGGAATCGACGCCGCCGGACATGGCGACGACGACGCGCGTCTCGTGCGGGGCCTTGGGAAGATCGAGGGAGTTCATGGTGCCAGGGTGCGCCGGGAGGGGCCGGTCCGGCCCCGCGCGTGAGTCTATAGCGATCCTGGCCCGCGAGTTCCAGGGAGGGCGCCACGTCCGCGCGGGATGGCCGGCTTACGACCCGGGGGTGTCGGAGCCGGCGAAAGCTGCCGGACCCTGGGCAGGTTTTGCCGGCCTGTCCCACGATCCGGAAACCTGCCCGATCGTTTCGACGTGCCGTCACAGGGACTTAGCGTCTTTCCACTCTGGCCTGCCCCTTGCGGAAGAAAGCCCGAGGGGAGATGCGGCGCATGGCTTTATCGGTGATCGACACGGATGGTTCGGCGGGCCGCCTCGGCCTGTCCAGGGCCGCTCGCCCCCGTGAGAGCGCCGCGGAGGCTTTCGCCCTCGACCGGTCGGACGTCCACACGGCTCCGTCCCGGACGAACGCGCGGGCCGCGAGCGCCCAGAGCACGCGCCCGGACTTTCCCGGCCAGACGAAGGACGCGGACAGGCGCCGGACATCCGCGGCCGTCTAGGCGAGGCCGGACGCGAAGGCGCCGGCTCGCCAGAGTGCGGCCTCCCCCCGGCCTGCCACCACGGCGCAGGAAGCCGCGTCGCGTCGGGTCGCATCGGACGTGCGCGACACCCGGCCCCCCGCAGGCCCTCGCCAGGACGCCACATCCGCATCCGCGAGCCAGCCGCCGGGATCGAATCCCACCGCGAAGGAGCCGCAGCCGGACACCGACCCGTCGGGACGTGCCGAGGCGCAGGCCGCCGCACCATCCGTCGAGAAACAGATCTCGCAGGACGCTGAAGGCTCGAAGGACGCTGAAGGCTCGGACGACGCGGCGAAAGCGAGCGAG
This sequence comes from Methylobacterium sp., assembly GCF_028290105.1. GTDB lineage: Bacteria > Pseudomonadota > Alphaproteobacteria > Rhizobiales > Beijerinckiaceae > Methylobacterium. Next base: position 124 of record NZ_JAQGKL010000049.1, on the reverse strand, counting down.
AACGATCAGGCCGGAACGCCGGTCTCGGTCGTCCCGCCGACGATTCTTCAGGGTGCCACGCCGCCTTTGCCCTCAGCACCGGCCGCCGGGGGGACAGCGGGCAAGACGACGCCGACCTCCGCCG
>NZ_JAQGKL010000040.1 GCF_028290105.1 Methylobacterium sp. | reverse complement strand
ACCCCCTTCGCGACCCCCCCGAAGGCGGTCGAACTGCCGTCCGGCGCGATGTTCGACCGGGTCAGCCAAGTGATCGACCTCGGCACGTTCGGCGTCGCCAACGTGCACCTCTCGCACGGGCAGGTGCTCAACCGGCGGCAATTGCGCTGCATCGAGCAGAGCCTGCCCGAGCGCGCTGCCGTCATCGGCGACTACAACCTCGTCGGGCCGACCCTGCTGCCGGGGTTTCGCGATGTCGGGCCGCGCCTGCCCACCCACGCCATGGCGCGGGTGGTGCCCCTGCGGCTCGACCGCTGCCTCGTGCGCGGCCTGACCTGCCACGGACGCGGCGTGCTCCCGCGCGGAGACTCGGACCATCGCCCGATCATCGTCCACCTGGCCCCGAGCCTGGAGGTCGTCCATCGCGAAAAGGCGGCGCGGCGCGAGGAGGCGGACCGGCGCGAGGCCCTGGCCGACAAGGCTAGAGGTATGGCAGCAGTAATCGGACGCCTGCGTCGCGCAGCCGAACGGGGAGCCCGCGCCGCGACAACGCCTCGGGGGTGAGGCGGAGGTTCATCTTCTCGCGCATGAACGCGTCGAGGCGCCGCGCCAGATCGGTGTCGTAGACCTCGACGTTGAGCTCGAAGTTCAGCCGGAAGCTGCGCGTGTCCCAGTTGGCGCTGCCGATGAAGCACCAGGCGTCGTCGACGACGAGGAGCTTGGCGTGGTCGAAGGGCGGGTCGTCGAGCCAGATCCGGACATCGCTGCGCAGGAGCGGGTCCACGTGCGCGCGCGTCGCCCAGTCGACGATCGCGTGGTCGCTCGCCATCGGGATGATGACGTCGACCGTGAGCCCCCGGAGCGCCGCGAGCGAGAGCGCGCTGACCAAGACCTCGCTCGGCAGGAAGTAGGGTGTCATCAGGCGGATGCTGCGGGTCGCGCAACTGATCGCCTCCAGCACCACGAGTTCGATCTTGCGCAGGTCCGCGTCCGGGCCCGAGGTGACGACGCGGGCCCGGCTCTCGCCCCGGTGTTCGAGGGCCGGGAACCAGTCCGGTCCCTCGATCTCCTCGTCCGTGACGAAGGCCCAGTCGCTGGCGAAGGCCGCCGTGAGCTGGCCGACCACCGGGCCTTCGATCTGGAAATGCACGTCGCGCACGGGCTCGGGCGGGTTTGCCGCCACCCGGTTCTCGTCGGCGATGTTGATGCCCCCCGTGAAGGCGAGCGTCCCGTCGACGATGAGCAGCTTCTTGTGGGTGCGCAGGTTCAGGAACGGCATCCGCCAGGGCAGCGCGGAGTGCATGAAGCGGCCCACCGGCACGCCCCGGCGCCGCAAGCCCCCATAGATCGTGGCGAAGAAGTAGCCGCTGCCGATGCCGTCCACGAGGACGCGCACGGCGACCCCGCGGTCCCGGGCCGCCTGCAGGGCGTCGAGGAAGGCGCGGCCGGTCGCGTCCTTGCGGAAGATGTAGCTCGACAGGGCGATGGAGCGCCGCGCGCCCGCGATCGCCGCCAGCATCGCCGGATAGACCGCATCGCCGTTGCGCAGGGTCTCGATCCGGTTGCCGGGCCGGAGGGGAAGCGCGGTGATGCGCCCGACGGCGTGATCGAGGGGCCGATAACGCTCCGGCAGGTCGGGTGCGGTGGGCGCCGAGGCACCACCCGCGCGGGCCGGCTGCGAAGGCTTGATGCCGAGCTTGCGCGCCCGGCGCGTGACCCGGTTGACGCCGAGCAACGCGTAGAGCGCACTCCCCAGGAGGGGGGACAGCCAGACCAGGCCGATCCAGCCGATCGCCGCCCCGACTTCGCGCTTGCGCAGCAGCACGTGCACCGTGATGCCGACGGACAGGCTGGCGCTCAGGAGCCAGAAAACCTCGGTCCGGATCGCCGTGAGGCCGGCGATCCATGCCAGCAATGCCTGTTCCAACGCCGTTCCCGCACCTCAGGTGCGCGCGGGATACGCCAAGCTCGGGCGGGGCGCCAATGCACCGGGGTCATGAGCGGGCGTGAAAACGAAAAAAGGGCCCCGGCAGCCGGAGGCGAGGTGCGCGTACATCCGGCGTCACCCCACATCCGGGCACCAAGGCCCTGCGCTCGTCGTGTCCGATCCGCTTGACCGCAGGATGCGCGATCAGGGTTAACGAACCCTGAAGGTCTCGCACCTGTCGGCGAGGCGCGGTCAGTTCGCGCGGCGCGAGAGCGAGATCGCGTAGGCCGGGGAGCGGATCGCGAACATCGGGTCGTCGGCCGGGCCGGCGACGCCCTCGGGCAGGTCGGCGACGGGGTCGAAGGTGGCGCCGTCGCAGGTCGCCGCCGGCTCCAGGGCGGTGATCGCCAGGGTGCCGAGCTTGACCGACTTGCGGCTCTCCTCGGGCCATTGCACGGTCGGGTCACCGGTCGGGTCGCCGGCCTCCCCTAAGATCGCCACGAGGTCGAAGCTCGCGGGGCCTTGCGCCAGGCGCTCCTTCAGCTCGTCGGCGTAGAAGGCGTCGGGCTTGGCCTTCACCTCGTCGTCGGAGAGCCCGAGCTGGCCCGCCACCGCCACGGTCTTCAGCTTGGCGACCGTCGCCTTCCCCTTGGCGTCGGTGAGCGTGTAGGCGTGGACGCCCCAGTAGTCGACGCCGGCAAAGCTCGCCGGGACCGGGCGGGCGTTGAGCCAGGCCGCCTGGCGGGTGGTCTCCGGGTTGGCGTCCCCGAACGCCTTGATCTTGTCGGCATCCGGCTTCCCGTCCGGCCCGGGGGCACGCACGGTGGCGAAGTCGAGAAGCTGCTGCGGCGTCTTCGTGGAGAAGACCGGCGCGGAGATGAACACGAACACCATGTCGCCGGCGGGATCCGCGATCCGCATGGAGAAGCCGCGGGTCACGGGCTTGGCCTTGTCGGAGACCTTCGGGTTGCTGCCACCCATGGAGAACCGCGCCGTCACCGGCAGGGCCTTGGTGAAATGCGGGGCCTTGGACAGGCCCGGCGCCTCGGCGGAGGGGGTGAAGGTGCCCTTCACGCAGGTCCCCTTGGCGCCGCTCGCCCGCACGTTGGGCTGGTTGCCGCCGGCCTTGAACAGGGCGTCCACGATGGCCTGGGTGTCGGCCTGCTGCGCGGAGGCCGCGCCCCCGGCCGCCAGGAACATCAGGGAGGCGGCGGAGAGCTGGGTCAGGCGGGTCGACGTCATAGGCACACTCCGAATCAGGACGACGCTGCCATCGGCAGGCGCGACACACTTCGTTACGATGGCCAGTTTGGAAAGGTTTCACGTTGGGGGCGAACATCGCCCCCCTTCAAGAAGCCGCGAGGGCCGAAGGGAGATGTCCCCTTCGGCTCTCGCTATTGTCTCGGCATGACGGGGCCGGTCCGTCGCGGCAGGCCCCGGAGCGGCGCGTCTACGCGGCCGCTTGGAGGGCCGGAAGCTCCGAATCGAGCGGCATCGGGTTGCCGCCGAGCGCGGCGGCGAGCTTGACGTCGTCGACCTCGCCCTCCCAGCGGGCGACCACGATGCAGGCCACCGCGTTGCCGATGAAGTTGGTGAGCGCGCGGCACTCGGACATGAAGCGGTCCACGCCCAGGATCAGCGCCATGCCGACCACAGGCACGGAGGGCACCACCGCGAGGGTCGCCGCCAGCGTGATGAAGCCCGAACCGGTGACGCCGGCCGCGCCCTTCGAGGACAGCATCGCCACGAGGAGCAGGAGGCCCTGCTCGCCGTAGGTCAGCGGCGTGTCCGTGGCCTGCGCGATGAACAGCGCCGCCATGGTCATGTAGATGTTGGTGCCGTCGAGGTTGAATGAGTAGCCGGTGGGGACCACGAGGCCGACCACGGGCTTCGAGCAGCCGGCCCGCTCCATCTTCTCGAGGAGCGAGGGCAGCGCGGACTCGGACGACGAGGTGCCGAGCACGAGCATCAGCTCCTCCTTGATGTAGCGGATGAGCTTGAGGATCGAGAAGCCGTTGTAGCGGGCCACCAGACCGAGCACGCCGAGCACGAAGATGGCGGAGGTCAGGTAGAAGGCGCCGACGAGGTAGGCGAGGTTGGCGAGCGAGGCGATGCCGTACTTGCCGATGGTGAAGGCCATGGCGCCGAAGGCGCCGATGGGGGCGACCTTCATGATGATGTTGACGACGCCGAAGACGGCCTCCGACAGCACCTTGATGATGTCGAGCACCGGCTTGCCGCGATCGCCCAGGAAGGCGAGGCCGAAGCCGAACAGCACCGAGAAGAACAGCACCTGCAGGATCTCGCCGCCCGCGAAGGCACCCACCGCCGTGGAGGGGATGATGTTCATCAGGAAGTCGGTGATCGTCTGCGTCTTCGCCTTGTCGGCGTACATCGCGATCGACTTCGGATCGAGCGACTTCGGGTCGATGTGCATGCCCGCGCCCGGCTGGACGAGGTTGGCCACGATCAGGCCGACGATGAGCGCCAGCGTCGAGAAGGTGATGAAGTAGATGAGCGCCTTGCCGCCGACGCGGCCGACCTTCTCGAGGTTGGTCATGCCGGCGATGCCGGAGACCACGGTGAGGAAGATCACCGGCGCGATGATCATCTTGACGAGCTTGATGAAAGCGTCGCCGAGCGGCTTCATGTCCGCGCCGACCTGCGGGTAGAAGTGGCCGAGCGCGATGCCGATCGCCACGGCGACCAGGACCTGGAAGTACAGGGTCCTGTAGATCGGCTTGGGCTTGGGCGGCGCGTGGGGCGCGGTGAGCGGCAATGGTACGGTGGCCATGAGGGCGTTCTCCCGGTGGGTCTCTCGAAGGATGTCGGCTCGGGTCGCGGGGATGGCCCCGCTCCCGTCCGTTCTTTGTCGTTGGCCTCGGAGCCTCGGCATTCCCGGATACGGGAGCGTTGGCCCTTCGGCGGGCAGCTCTGCGGGCGATGCAGGGCTGCGTTACGCTCTTGGAATGGCAACCGGCATGCCAGCCGGCGGACGATCGCAGTTTTCTGTTAACCTACTGGAATCAGGGTTGTTTTTCCCGCGATGACGCGCCCTTCCAAAGATCGGCTTGCGGAAATTCGGACACGACCCCGGAATTCCGTCCGGAAACCCGCAGCGACGGGGATCCGATGATTCCGGCCTCCGATCCCGTTGAAGCGCCGGGTGCGGACGCGCAGGGAGCGAACCGCCGGAGCCTCGTGCTCCTGGCGAGCCTCGTCGCGATTCTGCTCGCCGCCTGGGGTGCCGGGCGCGTCGCCGAGCGCTGGGCGCTGGCCGACCTGCGCCGCACGGCGCAAGCCGCCCTCGGGCTCCAGGTCGGGGCCCTGCGGGCCGAGATGCAGAAGCAGGCCTCCCTGCCCCTCGCCCTCGCGGCGGACCCGGAGATCGCCGCCGTGGCGGGCGCGTCGCCGTCGGGCCCCCTCGTCGCGAGCGTCAACCGGCGGCTCGCCCAGGTGGCCGAGGCGACCGGCTCCGCGGTGATCTACGTGATCCGCCCCGACGGCATCACGGTGGCGGCGAGCAATGCGGGGGCGAAGGGCAGCTTCCTCGGACGGGATTACGGCTTCCGCCCCTATTTCCGGCAGGCGATGGGGGCGGGCGCCGGCTCGCAATTCGCGCTCGGCACCGTGAGCGGCCGGGCCGGCCTCTACCTGTCGCGGCGGATCGGAAACGCCGACGGCGTGGTCGTGGTCAAGATCGAGTTCGACGGGGTCGAGGCCGCGTGGCGCAAGTCCGGGGACGGGGTGTTCGTCGCCGATTCCCGAGGCATCGTCCTGGTGGCGAGCGACCCGGACTGGCGCCTCACCACCCTGCGGCGGATCGACGAGGCCGAGCGCCGGCGCATCCGCGAGACCCTGGAATTCGGAGACGCCCCCCTCCCCGACATGCCGCTCTTTCCCATGGCGGGCACCACGGACCTCGTGCGCGTGGGCCAGGGCGCGCAGCCGGCCCGGGTCGCCCTCCTCCTCGACGCGCCGATCCCCGGAACCGAGTGGCGCCTCTCCACCCTCACGCCGCTGGGGCGCACGGTGGAGCGCGAGCGGATCCAGGCCTGGATCATCGCCGCCCTGGTCACGGGGCTCGCCTGCCTCGGCCTGACCGCCCTGGCGGGGCGGGGCCGGCGCAACCGGGAACGCCTCGCCCGCGCCTCGGCGCAGCGCGACGCCCTGGAGGCCCGCGTGCGCGAGCGGACCCTGGAACTCACCGACGCCAACCGGCTCCTGCGCCTCGAAATCGAGGAGCGCCGCCGGGCGGAGGCCGAGCGCGAGCGCCTGGGGCGCGAACTCGCCCAGGCCGGGCGCCTCGCGGCCCTCGGCCAGTTCGCCGCCAGCATGGCCCACGAGATCAACCAGCCGCTCGCCGCCATCCGCTCCTACGCCGACAACGCCGCCATCCTGGTCCAGCGCGGTCGTGGCGCGGAGGCGGCGGAGAACACGATCGCGATCGGGCGCCTCACCGACCGCATCGGCGGCCTCACCCGCCAGTTGAAGGGGTTCGCCCGGCGCGCCTCGCCCAAGCGCGAGCCGGTGGCATTGGCCGGCATCCTGCGCAACGCCCTGGAACTCGTGGAGGCCCGGGCGGCGGCGGCCGGCATCCCGCTCGTCGTGGAGCCGGGCCCTCCGGAACTCCACGTGCTCGGCGACGGACCGCGCCTCGAACAGGTGGTCGTCAACCTGCTCCAGAACGCCCTCGATGCCGTGGGGGGTCGTCCCGAACCCCGCGTCGGCCTGTGCGTCCGGGAGACGGACCCCGGCCGCGTCGCCGTCGAGGTCCGCGACACAGGGCCGGGCCTCTCCGAGGGGCTGCGCGCGCAGGTCTTCGACGCCTTCTTCACCACCAAGTCGGACGGGCTCGGTCTCGGGCTCGCCATCGCGCGCGGAATTGTCGAGGATTGCGGGGGGAGCCTGAATGCCCTGGACAATCCGGGCGGCGGCGCGATCTTCCGCATGGATCTGGCGAAAGCCCCGATCTGCGAACAAGACCCCGCACGGGGGGCCGCCGCGGTGGGGGGACCGGCGCGTGCGCCGCTGGAGGCGACGACGTGAGCGAGACGGGTCTGGGGGCGGTCGCGGCCGAGCGGGTCGTCTTCATCGACGACGAGGCGGATGTCTGCCGCGCCAACCGGCAGAGCCTGGAACTCGACGGCTTCACGGTGGAGACCTTCGGGGCCGCCGGGCCGGCGCTGACCGCGATCCTCGCCGAGCCGCCCGGGCTCGTCATCACGGATGTGCGCCTGCCCGACCTCGACGGCGTCGCGCTGTTTGCGCGCCTGCGGGCGATCGACCCGGAACTGCCGGTGATCCTGATCACCGGCCACGGCGACATCCGCATGGCGGTGGGGGCGATGCGCGACGGCGCCTACGATTTCCTGGCCAAGCCCTACCCGGCCGAGGCCCTGCTCACCTCGGCGCGACGGGCGCTCGAACGCCGCCGCCTCGTTCTAGAGAACCGCCAGCTGCGCGCCCGCCTCGAGGCGGCGCTGGAGGAGGACCCGGCCTTCCTCGGGGTCTCGCCCGAGATCGTGCGCCTGCGCCGGCTCGTGCGCGAGGTGGCGCAGGCGGATGTCGACGTCCTCGTCTTCGGCGAGACCGGCTCGGGCAAGGAGGTGGTGGCGAGCGCCCTGCATCGCTGGGGCCGGCGCGCCAAGCGCAACTTCGTCGCCATGAATTGCGGGGCGCTGCCCGACAGCGTGGTCGAAAGCGAGCTGTTCGGGCACGAGGCCGGCGCCTTCACGGGGGCCCTGAAGCGCCGCGTCGGCCGGATCGAGCACGCGCAGGGCGGCACGCTGTTCCTCGACGAGATCGAGAGCATGCCCCTCGGCCTTCAGGTGAAGATCCTGCGCGTGCTGCAGGAACGGAGCGTGGAGCCGCTCGGCAGCAACGAGACCCTGCCGGTGGACATGCGCGTGGTGGCGGCCACCAAGGTCGATCTCGGCCAGGCCGCCGCGCAGGGCACGTTCCGCGATGACCTGTACCACCGGCTCAACGTCATCACGATCGCCATCCCGCCCCTGCGCGACCGGCGCGAGGACGTGATCCTGCTCTTCCACGAATTCCTGCGCCGGGCCGCCTCGCGCTTCGACCGGGCGGTTCCGGAGATCACGCCGAGCGTGCTCGACCACCTGCGCCGGCACGACTGGCCCGGCAACGTGCGCGAACTCGGACATTTCGCGGAGCGCTACGCCCTCGGCCTGAGCCAGCGCGACCTGTCGACGCCGGAGCCCACGGTCACCGGGACGCTCGCCGAGCAGGTCGACCGCTTCGAGCGGGGTCTGATCCGCGAGGAGCTGATCATGGCCGGGGGCGACGTGCGCCTCGCGGCCGAATCCCTCGGCACCCCGCGAAAGACCCTCTACGACAAGATCGCCCGGCACGGGCTGACGCCGACGGATTACCGCTGAGGCGCCCTACGCGACGGGCGTCCCGCTTGGCGGCAGGTCCTTGATGCGCCAGGCATAGCGCGCGAGGTGCGAGCGGTAGGGCGCGAAGGCCGCGGCGACCGCCGCCGTGTCGGTGAGACCCGTCAGGCGCCGGAGACAGCCGACGGCCGCGACATCGCCGAGCGGCCAGATATCCGGATCGCCGTAGTGGAAGATGCCGATCATGTCGGCGGTCCAGGGGCCAACGCCCTTGATCCGGCAGAGGATGGCGGAGCGTTCCACGTGCGGCAGGGCGGCCAGGGTGGCGTCCAGCATCCCGGCCTCGTCGGCCGCGCGGATGGCCTGGAGCGCGCGGACCTTGGCGCCCGAGAGGCCACAGGCCCGCAAAGTCGCATCATGCTCGTGGACGAAGAAGGCCCAGGGCGTCAGGCCCATCCCGGCGGCGGCGGCCTCGACGCGGGACCAGATCGCGGCTGCCGCGCGTACCGAGAGCTGCTGGTTGACGACCTCGACGCAGAGGCGCTCGGCGACGCTCTGCTGCGGAGGTGGGGGGATCGCAAGCGGTCCGACGCGGGCGATGGCCTCAGCCAGGGTCTCCGACAGACCTTTGGCGATGGCGAGCACGTGGGCGTGTGCACGGTCGTCGATGTCGGGATCGGGCACGTCGCGTTCAGTGAGCGGCAAAGCCGCCCGGCTCCATGTTCGGAGCCGGGCGGCCCTTAGGTCTTAGCGCTCGAGGCGCTCACGACGCTCGAGGCGCTCCTCGCGACGCTCCTGGCGCTCAAGGCGGTCCTCGCGGCGGTCGGGATCGACACCGAGGACGCCGCCCACGGTACCGGTCGCAGCCCCGACGGCACCGCCGACGATGCCGCCCACCGGGCCCGCGGCCCGGTTGCCGTCCTCGATCCCACGCTCGGCGCCGCGCACGGTGCCCTGCGCCTGGGCCGAGCCCATGAGCGCGACGGGAGAGAGGATGAGAGCGGCGGCGATGATGACAGACTTCATGAAAAGGCTCCTGACGTTCGTCCTGAGGGCGCCCCGCTCGCGGGCGGCGAGCCGGGCCGATGTGACGGGACAACGGCCGAGGGCCGGAAAGGTCGCATCGCGCGGGGTTTTTCCGAAACCGGCCGCCGGATCGCCGGTGCCGTACCGATAGGGCCAGGCCGGCGGCCCGGGACCGATTCCGGAACGAAGGATGCGCAACCGCGTCGAATGACGGGACGGGGTGAGCGAGGCGATCAGGATGCGCAAGGGGCCGGCCATCGCAGTGACGACGCTCCTGCTCTGCGGATCGGCGCGGGCGGGCGAACCAATCGATTCCTGGGCGCAGATGCGCGCCGCGCTCGTCGGGTGCTGGACCGTTCCGGCCGGCACGGAGGGCTCGGTGATGGCGTTCCGGTTCCTGTTCGCCCCCGACGGCGGCCTGCGCGGACCGCCCCGCCTGATGGCGCGCATCCTCAAGGGCGACGAGGCCGCCCGCAAGGCCTACGAGGCCTCGGCCTACGCCGCCCTCGACCGCTGCCTGCCCCTCGCCCTGACCCCGCATTTCAAGGCGATCATGGGCGAGACCCTCGTGCAGCTGCGCTTCGTCAACACCCCGCGCGAACCGGCCCTCAACCTCGGCTCCGCCATCACGATCTTCGCCGAAGAGACGCGCCGGCCGTAGATGCCGGTAACGGCGGGCCGTGCGATTTCCCCGACACGCAGACGAAGATCACACCCGTCACCATGGAGCGCGGCTCGTTGTCGAGCGTGGCGAGGGGGTCCTGCTGCTGGCGGACACGAACGCGAACAAGAAGCCCGGCAGACAAACCGAGCGTCGAGGCCCGCACTCAGGCGATGCGCGCGATCCCGGTGCGCGCGGCGCCGTCCGCCTCGCGCACGACCCCGTCCACCGGCAGCCCTTCGGCCTGGAGGCGCCACATCCGCTCGAAGAGGCCGCCCTGCCGGCGCAGGTCCGCGGCGGTGCCGTCCTCCACCACGCGGCCCTGGTCGATGACGAGGATGCGGTCGAAGCTCGTCAGGGTGGAGAGGCGGTGCGCCACCGCGATCACGGTGCGCGCGCGCATGATCCGCACCAGCGCCGCCTGGATCGCCATCTCGGATTCGGTGTCGAGGGCCGAGGTCGCCTCGTCGAGGAGGATGATCGGGGCGTCCTTCAGGAAGGCGCGGGCGATGCCGATGCGCTGGCGCTGGCCACCCGAGAGCTTGGCGCCGCGCTCGCCCACGATGGTGTCGTAGCCCTGGGCCAGGCGCCGGACGAAGCCGTCGCAGGCGGCGGCGCGCGCGGCGGCGAACACCGCGGCGTCGTCGGCCTCGGGCCGCGCGAACCGGATGTTCTCCAAGACGCTGCGATGCAGGAGGCTGATCTCCTGGGGCACCACCGCCAGGGCGTCGCGTAAGGAATCCTGGCGCACGGCGTCGATGGGCATGCCGTCGATGAGGATGGCGCCGCGCTCGACGTCGTGCAGGCGCTGCAGGAGGTGGACCAGGGTCGACTTGCCGGCGCCCGAGGGGCCGACGATGCCGACCTTCTGGCCGGCGGGAATGATCAGGCTGACCTCGTCGAGGGCGCGCCGGCCGGTCCCGTAGGCAAAGCAGACGTTGCGCAGTTCGACCCGCCCGCCCTCGCAGCGCAGGGCGGGGGCGCCCGGCGCGTCGCTCACCGAACGGGGCTTGGCGATGACCGCGAGGGTCTCCTCCACGAAGCCGAATTGCTGGGCCACATCCACCAGCGAGAGGGCCATGTCCTTCGAGCTGTGCAGGATGCGCAGGGTCAGGCTCGCCACCACGACGACGTCGCCCGGGGTGGCCTGCCCCCGGCTCCACAGGGTCGCGGCCCAGGTCAGGATGCCGGCGGCCATCGCCCAGAGGGCGAGGTCGTGGAGGAGGCGCGCGACCTCGAGATACATCCAGCTCCGGCGCTGGGCGGCGGCCTCCGCCTCGAACCCGGTGCGCAGGCGCTCCCACTCGCGCCGCCGGGCCGAGAAGGCCTTGACCGTCCACATGTTGGTGATGGTGTCGATGAGGTCGCCCGCCACCGCCGCCGCCTGTCCCGAATAGGCACGGTGCAGGGGCCGGCCGCGCTCGCCGAACACGATCAGCCCGGCGGTGACCACGACCACGAAGGCCAGCAGGGCCACCGTCAGCGTCCCGTCGATGGTGGAGAAGATGATCACCGCGCCGCCCACATCCACCACCGGCGGGATGATCCGCCAGACCAGGGTGTTGGTGAGCGCCCCGAAATTGCCGGCGGTGGCGGTGATGCGCTGGCCGAGCGAGCCGGCGAGGTTCTCGGCGAAGTAGCGCATCGACTGCGCGCTGAGCTCGTCGAAGAGCTCGAGGCGCAGGTTCACGCCGACGCCCACCGTGACCCGGCAGGCGAGCCAGCCGGTGAGCCGGGCGAGCTCGCTCTCGGCCGCGATCAGCCCGAGGAACAGGAGCAGCACCCCGATGACGGCCGACGCCGCGTCGCCGGGGCGCGCCATCGCGTCGACGAACTGCTTGAGCACGTATTGCTGTCCGACGCCGCAGGCGGCCGAGGCCGTCACCAGGGTGAACAGCAGCGTGAACTGCCAGCGCCAGCGCAGCAGGTGGTGCAGGATGAACCGGCCGGGACCGGACAGGTGCGGGGCGACGGCCGGGGGGGGCCTCATCATCGGACGGCCGTTCGCGAAAAGAGAGCTTGCTGGGAGGGAGCGTCCTGGCGGCACGCATGCCGGGAAGGGGATTGCTCGAAGAGGGCTTGCTGGCGCCGGAGCTCGGCGGCAAACTCGGGGTCGCAGGCCCGCCGCCCGCGCGCGTCGGGGCCGGAGAACAGGCCGACGGCGCAGGGGCGCTCGTTCTCCCAGCCGGGATAGTCGAGGATCGGATAGAGGCAGATCCCGTCCACGGGCACGCCGGCGCCGCGCGCCGCGCGCACCTCCGCGCAGACGTAGTGCAGCCAGGGCGCCCGCGCCGTGCCCTCGGCGCCGGTCTCGGCCACCAGGATCGGGCGCCGATAGCGGGCATGGACCTCCGCCAGCAGGCTGCGCAGGGGCCGGTAGGCGTGGTGCCCGAGGGGGATCGCGCCCCCGCCGAGCACCCATTGGTTGTCCGGGTAGATGTTGACCCCGACGACGTCGAGGCAGTCCGGATGGCCGCCGAGTTCCGGGCACAGGGTCCCGCAGACCATGTCGAGGGCCTCGTACTGCGCGAGGTGATACGCGCGTGCCGCCGCCTCGTCCTCCGGGGGGCCCGCCACCACGTTGATGAGGGGCTCGGCATGCAGGAAGCGCGCCTCCGGTACCACCGCCCGGATGGCTCGCGTGGCCGCGATAGAGGCCCGCACGAGCTGGCGCTTGAGCGCGGTCCCCCGGCCGTGCGCCAGGGGACCGATCCGGCCGACCTCGCCCCCGGCCCAGGCCCAGTAGGACATCTCGTTGACGGTGCAGAAGGCGGGCGGGCCGTCGGTCTCGGCGGCCACCACCCGGGCCGCTTGCGCCGCAAATTCGGCAAAGCGCGCCACGAAGGCGTCCGACCAGATGTCGATGTCGTCGGGCCAGCCGTAATGGCAGAGGTCCCAGATCACCCGCAGGCCGCAGGCGCGCGCCGCCCGCAGCATCGGCCGCGCGCTCGACCAGTCGTAGCGACCGGGGCCAGCCTCGATCCGGTGCCAGCGCAGGCCGTCGCGGGCGCCGGAGAGGTCGTGGGCCAGCAGCGCCGCGTAATCGGCCGCCGCCCAGGTGTCGTGCTCCGTCGCGGCGATCAGGTCGAGGCGCCGCCCGTCGAAGCGGCGGTGGCTCGAACACTCGAAGCCGCCGAGGAACGGCGTCGGGCCGATCGGACCCGACTCAAGCCCGCCGTCAGTGGCCGGCACGGCGCGGGGCCCGCGCTCGTCCTGTCTCATTCCGCGGCCTGCCGGGTGGCGAGCGGGGGCGCGGCGCGGGCCGCGACGAGGAAGCGCTGCAGGGCGCTGGCCCGCGTCGGCATGATCAGGCCGCGCGTGCTGGTCAGGGCGCGGTTGAGGATGGGCGGGCGTGGGGCCGCCACGGACGGAGTGTACCCCCGCAGGGCGCGGGCGACCTCGGCCACGAAGTCGTCGCGGGTCATCGCCCCCCGGTTGACCAGGTGCCAGGGTCCGGCCTCGCCGTCGACGAGGAGATCGAGGGCCGCGTGCGCGAGGTCGGGCAGGTAGCTCAGCGACAGGGTCTCGGGGGCGTGCGGCGCCAGTCCCGGCGCGGCCCCGAGTGCGCCAAGGACGTGCTCGGGGCGGGCGTCGGGATCGGGCGCGTCGAAGACGAGGCCGGTGCGCACGATCAGCGCGTGGGAATGGTGCACGCGGATCTGCGCCTCGGCTTCGGCGGCACTGAAGCCATACCGGCCGTCCGGTCGCACGGGGTCGGTCTCCCAGGCCGGGCGGCCGAGGCTTCCGTCGAAGACGTGGGCGCTCGAGAAGGCGACGAGCGGCACGCCGGCTCGCGCGCAGGCCGCCGCGACGCGCCCGGCCCGGCCGGCATCGACGCGCAACGTCGCGCCGGGATAGCGCCGCACGGCCATGCCGGAATCGAGACCGCTCGCGTCGATCACCGCCCAGGCCCGGCACGCGGCGATCCGCTCGGCGAGCCCGTCCGTGTCGCTGCCATCCGCCGCAACGCCGACTTGGCGCAATCCGCGATCGGCGCCGATGCGGATCAGACCCCGCCCGAGGGCACCGTCTGCCCCCAGGACCAGGATCGGGCGCGCCTCGTCCGGCCCGGTCGCCGTGTGGCTGCCGGGTGGCGCGTAGAGGCGCGACGCCCGGCGCCACCAGCCCGGCGTGTCGAGGACGGGATGGGAGAACCGGCCCGTGGTCGCGAGCGCGCGGGCCGCCTTGGCCAGCGCCGTCTCGCGGGGAGCGGCGGCGCGGATGTCGAAGGCGCCGGGCTCGTAGGTGCCGGCCCGATCGACGAGGAGGCTGTTCCAGTCGACGGCGCCGAGCAGCGACCACAGGGTCACCGCCGCCACCGGCACGCCCTCGGCGCGCACCGCGACGGCCGCGTCCCAGACCTCGGCGAGCCAGCGCAGCTGCTCGTCCCGGCTGCAGCCGTGATGCACCTCCGTCACCGCGAGGGGCCGGCCGTAGCGCTCCCAGGTCTCGGTGAGGCGCGCGGCCGGGCCCGTGACCTCGGCGCAGTGAAGGACCCGGACGGCCTCCACGTCGGCGTAGGGCTGGAGCCCGTTCCCGCCCCGCAGGGTCTCCGGGTAGGCGTTCAGCCCCCCATCGAGGTAGCGCTCGCTGGTGAGGTAGTGGTTGACGCCGATGATGTCGGGGGTGCCCTCGCCGCCGCCCAGCAGCGCCAGGTCCTCCGCCGCGACACCGTTCTCGATCAGGCGCCGGTGCCAGGGATGGTCGGGTCCGATCCGCCCGCACAGGAGGTCGAGGCTGAGCCAGCGCCGCGCGTTCTCGTAATCGGCCTGGGCGGCCAGCGCCGGCGTGCTGAAGGTCCGGCCGATATCCTCGGTCTGGATCAGCCGCGCGCCCGGGGTGATCCGGCGGATCGCCCGCATGGCGAGCACGGTCGCCTTGCACTGGATCACCACCATGCGCAGGAAGGCCGACTCGCTGCGCGCATGCGGATACCAATGGCCGTAGAGCCCGCTGAAGCGGGCCGTGGTCAGGGGCTCGTTGACCGGCGTGAAGCGCGTGAGCCAGGGATAGCGGGCGGCGACACGCCCGGCGTGATCGGCCAGCGACGCGGGCAGTGCCGGATCGAGCAGGTTCGTGTAGCGAGGGCCGCTGCCGTGGTGCAGCAGGCCGGCGATGGGGTCGATGCCGAGGCGGCGCAGGTGCGCGAGCCGCGCATCGTGCCAGGACCAGTCCCGAACGTCCGGGGCGTGCGGTGCCACGGTCTCCCACAGCACCGGGTAGCGCAGGGTGCGCAGGCCCAGCCGCGCCACCGCGTCGAGATCCGCCATCCGCCAGCGGTGCCCGGTCTCGCGCATCTGATCCCGGAACCGGTCCCCGATCCGCGCGACCGTGCATTCGAACCCGCCCCAAAGCTCGAGCGGCGTGCCGGTCACGTCCATGGCACGCGCTTCTGGCGCTCGGACAGCGCTCTGTCGGGTATCATACCGATCATATCAGCTAAAATGACACGTTAGGCCGCCCATCATCGCGGTAAAATATGACTCTATCGACGGGCTAACATTAACATTTGGGTGTTCCCGACTGATAAACAAACAACGACTAGTTCTGAACAATCAGCCCCTGCCTGCGGTTTGTTGTGAGGATCATGCTCAACGGAGCTGGGGACGGGATTCATCTGTGACGCTTGAGACTGGACCGATACTTCGCCGCGCCGCCGAAACCGGAGGCTCACCCACACCCATCGTGCGACCCGGGACGGACGTCACGCATTCCGCCGATCCGCGCCCGCTCCTCGTCTGCTTCTCGCACCTGCGCTGGAATTTCGTCTGGCAGCGCCCGCAGCATCTCCTCACCCGCGCGGCGGCCGTCTTCGACATCCTCTTCATCGAGGAGCCGCTGTTCGAGGCGGGCACGGTGCCTCGGCTGGCGCGCGAGCGGATCGGGCCGGGCCTCGACGTCCTCGTCCCGATCCTCGACCGGACGCTCGAGACGGGACCTGAAGCGGGGCGTACCGCGATCCTCGCGCGGCTCGTCGCCGAGGCATTGGAGGCGCACGCCAGCACGACGCGGGTCTTCTGGTACTACACGCCCGCGGCCATCGCGTTCACGTCCGATCTGGTCCGGGACCTGACCCTCTACGACAACATGGACGAGCTCTCGGCCTTCCAGGGCGCGTCGGAAGCCCTGATCGCCCAGGAGAAGGCCCTGCTGGCGCGGGCCGACCTCGTCTTCACGGGCGGGCGCAGCCTCTACGAGGCCAAGCGCGACGCGCATCCCGACATCCACTGCTTCCCCTCGTCGGTGGATACGGCCCATTTCCGCCGGGCGCGGGCGGGCGGCGTCCCGGACCCGGCCGACCAGGCCGCGATCCCGCATCCCCGCCTCGGCTTCTTCGGCGTGGTGGACGAGCGCTTCGATCCCGATCTTCTGGGCAGACTCGCCGACCTGCGCCCTGACTGGCACATCGTCGTCCTCGGCCCCGTGGTGAAGATCGATCCGGCCGGGCTGCCGAAACGGCCCAACATCCATTGGCTGGGGCCGAAATCCTACGACGCGCTGCCCGATTACCTGGGCCATTGGGACGTCGGCCTGATGCCGTTCGCGCTGAACGCGTCGACGCGCTTCATCAGCCCGACCAAGACGCCGGAATTCCTGGCCGCCGGCCTGCCGGTCGTCTCGACGCCCATCGTCGACGTGGTGCGCAGCTACGGCGAGGCCGGCCTGGTCGAGATCGCCGGCACGCCGATGGAGACCGCGCGCGCGGTCGAGGCGCTGCTCACCCGCCCGCGCGGACCCTGGCTCGCCCGGGTCGACCGGCGCCTCGCGGAGGGCTCCTGGGACCGGACCTGGGCGGAGATGCAGGCCCTGATCCTGGCCGGCCTTCCGAACTCCGTCTCCAGGCTCCCCGTGCTCCTGCGCGAAACCGCCTGATCCTCCCGTCCCCTCCCCGCGCGGCCCGACCATCGGGGCCGTGCCGCAGCATGAAAGTTCACGCGTGATGCACGATTGGCTGATCGTCGGCGCCGGTTTCGCGGGCAGCGTGCTGGCCGAGCGCATCGCGCGCGAGCGCGACGAGCGCGTGCTCCTGGTCGACAAGCGCGACCATATCGGCGGCAACGCCTATGACGGGCTGAACGCCGACGGATTGATGATCCATCGCTACGGGCCGCACATCTTCCATACCAACGCCAAGCCGGTCTTCGACTATCTCTCGGACTTCACGGCCTGGCGCCCCTACGAGCACCGGGTGCTGGCGGAGGTGGACGGACAGCGCGTGCCGATCCCGATCAACCTCGACACCATCAACACGCTCTACGGCCTCGACCTGAATTCCGAGACGCTGAAGGCCTGGTTCGCCGCGCGCGCCGAGCCGGTGGCCGAGATCAAGACCGCCGAGGACGTGGTCGTCTCCGCGGTGGGGCGCGAACTCTACGAGAAGTTCTTCCAGGGCTACACCCGCAAGCAATGGGGCCGCGACCCTTCGCAGCTCGACAAGTCGGTGACGGCCCGGGTGCCGACCCGGACGGACCGGGACGACCGCTACTTCACCGACACCTACCAAGCGATGCCCAAGCACGGCTACACGTCGATGTTCTCGGCCATGCTCGACCATCCGAACATCACCCTGGCGCTGGGCACCGACTATCGCAGCCTCGGCCGCGCGGCCCGGGACTGCCGGACGATCTTCACCGGGCCGATCGATACCTATTTCGACACCTGCTACGGGGCCCTGCCCTACAGGAGCCTGCGCTTCGAGCACGTCACCCGCGACGTGGCCTGGCACCAGCCCGTCGGCGTCGTGAACTATCCGCAGACCGAAGCGTACACCCGGGTCACGGAATACAAGCATCTCACCGGGCAGGTGCATCCGCGCACCGCCCTGACCTACGAATACCCGGCGGCCGACGGGGACCCCTACTACCCGATCCCCTGTCCCGAGCATCAGGCCCTGTTCAAGCGCTACGAGCGGCGCGCCCTGAACGAGCGGCAGGTCTGGTTCGTCGGGCGGCTCGCCACCTACCGGTACTACAACATGGACCAGATCGTCGGTCAGGCGCTGGCCACGTTCCGGCGGATCGAGGCACAGGTCCCACGCCGCGACGGCCGGGTCCGGGCGGCGGCGGCCGACATGGCCGCCACCGGCGCGGCCTGACGCCCTGCAATGGCCCGGGCACGTCAACGCAGCACGCAGGCGCCGCCCGCCTCCGACGCTCTGCGAACGCACCTGGGGCGCCTCAGGGACGGACGGCCGGCGTCTCCAGGGGCAACGGGCTCGCCCGGTCCATCAGGTAGCGTTCGAGGGCGACGAATTCCGGCGCTCCGTTGGCGAAGGGCTCGGCCCGCATGCCCGTCATGCAGTTGCGCAGGCGCCGCTGCACCGACCCGACGCCCTGCCATTCGAGCCGGTAGAGCGGATAGCCGGTGGGGTGCCCCTGCGGGATCAGGGCCGCCCCGAGGCGCCGCCCGGCATGGTCGTCATGGCAGGCGGCGCAGGAGAGGCCGAGTTGGCCCATGCGCTGGGTGAACAGCGCCTTGCCGACGGCGCGGGCCGACGCGAGGCGCGGGTCGTCGGGCGGCGCGATCGGCAATCCGCGCGACTGCGCCGCGACGTAGGTGGTCAGCCCGAGAAGCTCACGGCTCTCGCGCGGAAACGGGGCCGCGCCCTGGTGGCGCGCGCGGCAGGCGTTGATCCGCCCTTCGAGGTCGATCGGCGCGGCCGTCGCCGCGTCGTAGACGGGATAGCGGACGGCGACCCCGCGCATGCTGGCGCCGGCCTCGCCGTGGCAGCCGGCGCAGGCGGGACGATCCGGCGACGGGGCCTTCCCCCAGAGGTCGGCGCCGTCCTGCAGCCAGAGCAGGCCGGGATTGGCCATCTCGTCCTGCTGCATCGCCTGGATGTCGGGGCTCATGGCGTCGAACCCCGAGCGCCGCTCCGAGACCGGAATCTCGGCCGCCGTCGCGGACCATGCCAGCAACAGGCCGAGAACCGGGGCCGAGCGGCCTCTCACGTCACCGTCAGGGTCGCGGTCTCGGTCTGCTCGAAACCGTTGTCGCCGCGCCAGATGAAGCTGAGGGTGCCGGTGCGCGTCGCCCGGGTAGTGAAGGTCAGGTACGGGTTCGCGGCGGTGGCCGGGAAGGTTTCCGCGCGGAACACCTCCTCGCCGTCGTAGAGGCAGGTGAAGTCCGTGATGATGTCGCGGGCCATGATGCGCCCGTCGGCGCCGGGCCGGAAGCCGGTCTCCATCGGATGCGAGATCAAGGTCTTGATGGTGACGATCTCGCCGGCCTCCGCGGTCTTCGGCACGCTGATCAGGGTCCGGGCCATGGCGCTTCAGCCCTCCAGGCAGGCGGCGAGGGTGACGATGGCATCGGCCGAGGTCGACCAGTAGCGCCCGTCGCTGGTCTCCGCGATGGCGGTAATGCGCTGCGTGTCGGCGAGCCGGATGCGGGTGGCGATGGCGGCGCGGCCCGCACGGGGCCCGAGATGCACCGTGATCACGTTGGCCTGCGGGTTCTTGTCGTTGAACACCGCGATGCGGCGGACATGGTCCTCGCCGCTCATCGGGCTGTCCACCGTCACCGTGATGGTGACGGCGTTGCCGTTCTCCACGAGCGGCGGCAGGTCGAGATGGACGCGGCCGGGCCGGATCTCGGCGTCGCCGGCAAAGCGCCGGATGGCTTGCGCCGTGGTTTCCGTGCGCGTGACGGCCTCCGCCGCGACGGGCCGCAGGGCGATTGTGGCGAGGGAGCCGGTGCCGAGCGCGAGGACCCGGCGGCGGTTCGGCAAACGGGGCATCTCGCGTGTCACAGGGCCGAACCTTCCGTCCGCGTGTCGCGCAGCGTGCCGAGGAAGGCGACGATGTCCTCGATCTCCTGGGCCTCCAGCACCGGGCGGCCGCGCCAAGCCGCGCCGACGCGGGTCGTCGCTTGCAGAGTGTAATAGGATGGCATGATGGTGTCCGGGTTCAAGGCCCGGCCATCGACGAGGCGCAGGCGCAGCGCGGCCGCCGACAGGCGCCCTCCGATCCCTGCGAGGTCGGGACCGATGTTGCCCTGGAAGCGCTCCTCGGGAAACGGGCCCGCGTGGCAGAGGAGGCAGAGGCCCTTCGTCCGGTCGGCGACGAGCGCCCGGCCCCGGACGGGATCCCCAGGCGTTTCGGTGAGCGACTGCGGGACCTCGGAGCCGACGATGGCGACGGGGCGCAGGGCACCCTCTCCCGTGACGGCCCCCTCCTCCGCGAGGACGCCCGAGGCCAGGATCGCACAACCCACCAGGACCGAGCCCAGGGTACCTCTCACCCGAAAACCTTTCACCCGAAGACCTGCCGGGTGATGGTGCGGTACCAGTCGGCGGCATAGAGCGCCTCCTGCGCGCGCAAGGACATCGGCGCGTCGAGGGGGCTTGTCCCGCCCGCGCCCTCGACATCGGCGAGGACGCCGCCGGCCGGGTGATAGACGCCCGCGACGGAGATGCCGTAGCCCGGCGCCACGAGGCTGTAGCAGGTGTTGATCAGCTTCGGCGTCTCGGGCGCGCGTCCGGCCAGGAGGTCGATCACGGCGTCGGCGCAGACCTTCGCCTGGGCATTGGCGGAGAAGGCGGATTTCGGCATCGCCCCGGCGACGGCCGCGTCGCCGATGACGTGGATGCCCGGCACGATGCGGGATTCGAAGGTGACGGGGTCGATCGGGCACCAGCCGCTGCGGTCGGCGACCCCGGCGATCGCGGCGATCTTTCCGGCGCGCTGGGGCGGGATGATGCAGGCGACGTCCGCCTTGTACTCCGCGAAATCGGTGCGCACGATCATCGCGGCCGGATCGACGGCCGAGACCTGTCCGCCCCCGGCCAGCGGCACGTATTCGAGCTGGTCCGGGTAGAGTTGGGCCCAGGCCGCCTGGAACAGGCGCTGCTTGGAGAAAGTGTCCTTCGCGTCGAGCACGATCAGCTTCGCGCGCGGCTTTCGGGTCTTGAGCACATGGGCGATCAGGCTGGCGCGCTCGTAGGGGCCGGGCGGACAGCGGTAGGGATTGCCCGGCACCGACAGCACCACGGTGCCGCCCTCCGGCATGGCCTCGAGTTGGCGTGCCAGCAGCAGCGTCTGCTCCCCCGCCTTCCAGGCATGGGGCATCTGGGTCGCGGCGGCCTCGTCGTAGCCCGGGACGGCGTCGAAGCGCAGGTCGACGCCCGGCGAGAGCACGAGGCGGTCGTAGGGGAGCGTCGTCCCGTCGGCCAGCGCGACCCGGCGCGCGTTCGCATCAATGCCGGTGGCGGCGGCGTGAACGACGCGGATGCCGGCGTGGGCGACGCCCTCGTAACCGAAGCGCTGCGCCGCTATCGGCTGCAGGCCGGCGATGACCTCGTTGCTGAACGGGCAGGCGGTGTAGGTCGGGTTCACCTCGACCAGGGTCACGTCGAGGCCGCCGCGCCGGAGCGCTCGGGCCGCCGTGGCGCCGCCGAAGCCGCCGCCGATCACCACGACCTTGGGTGCGGCCTGCGCGAGGGCGGGCCGGGCCAGGGCCAGCCCCGCTCCGGCGGCGAGGAGCGCGCGGCGCGTCGTGCTCATGGGTTCCCCTGGCTGGCGAGATAGGCCGCGATGGCCTGGGACTCGCTCTCCGAAAATCCCTTGGCGATGCGGCCCATCACGCTCGCGGGCCGCGCGCCCGAGCGGTACTCGGCGAGCGCCGCCGCGATCTCCGCCTCCGGGCGCCCGTCGAGCGCCCCCATGGCGGCGCCTTGCGCGTGGCATCCCGCGCAGGAGGAGGCTCCCGGGGGCGGGCGAAGCTCCGCCGCCCCGGCGGAGCCCGCCAGACCGACGAGCCAGGCAGCCGTGAGCGCCGGGATGTACCTCACGCCCGGCGCAGGTCCGTGTTCTTCACGGGCATCTGGCGCACGCGCTTGCCGGTGGCGGCGTAGATGGCGTTGAGGACGGCGGGGGCCGCCACCGCGATGGTGGGCTCGCCGACCCCGCCCCAGAAGCCGCCGGACGGCATCACGATGGTCTCCACCACCGGCATCCCGTCGAGGCGCATCACCGGATAGGTGTCGAAGTTCGTCTGCTCGATGCGGCCGTCCTTGACCGTGCATTCCTGGTAGAGCGCCGCCGAGAGGCCGTAGACGAAGGAACCCGCGATCTGCGCGTCGATCTGCTGCGGGTTCAGGGCGTAGCCGGGGTCGGTGGCCGCGACGATGCGGTGGACCTTGACCGCCCCGTCGTCACCCACCGAGACCTCGGCCACCGCCGCCACGTAGGAGCCGAAACCCATCATCTGGGCGAGCCCGCGATGCACGCCCTCGGGGGGCTTCGAGCCCCAGCCGGCCTTGTCGGCCACCGCCTGCAGCACGGCCCGGTGCTTGGGGAACTTGTCCATCAGCTTCAGGCGGAAGGCCAACGGATCCTGCCCCGCCGCATGGGCGAGTTCGTCCATGAAGCATTCGAGGTAGATGGCGTTGGGGTTCATGTTCACCCCTCGCCAGAAGCCCGGCGGCACGTGCGGGTTGCGCATGGCGTGGTCGACCAGGATGTTCGGAATCCCGTAGCCGATCGCGGCCTCCGGCCCGCCGGGGTTGACGCCCTGGAACACCACCGGATCCTTGCCGTCCACCATCCGGTTCGGGGCTACCGACACCAGGATCGACTGCCCCGAGATGCGCATGTGCAGCCCGGTGAGGTTGCCGGCCTCGTCGAGGCCGGCACGCATCCGGCACTGGGTGATCGGGTGGTAGCGCCCGTGGGTCATGTCCTCTTCGCGGGTCCATATCAGCTTGATCGGGGTCCCGGGCATCTCGCGCGCGATCAGCACGGCCTGGCGCAGCCAGTCGTGGGTGGCGCCGCGCCGGCCGAAGCCGCCGCCGAGCAGGAGCTTGTAGACGTCGCATTTGGCCGCCGAGAGGCCGGCGGCCTCGGCGACGGCGGCGAGCGCCGCCTCGCCATTCTGGGTCGGCGCCCAGGCCTCGCAGCGCTCCGGCGTCCAGCGCACGGTGGCGTTCATCGGCTCCATGGTGGCATGGTTCTGGAACGGCACGCCGTAGGTCGCCTCCACGACCTTGGCCGCGCCCTTCAGCGCGCCTTCGACGTCGCCGCCCTTGTTGCCGACATAGGCCTCCTTCGCGTCGAGCCCCTCCCGCAGCATCGCGGCGATGCTCTCGCTCGAGACCTTTCCGTTGGGGCCGTCGTCCCAGACGATCGGCAGGGCCTCGACCGCCGTCTTGGCGCGCCAGAACGTGTCGGCGATCACGGCCACACCGGAATCGCCCACGGCCACGACCTTCTTCACGCCGGGCATGCCGGCGACCGCCTTGGCGTCGAAGCTCTTCACGGTGCCGCCGAAGACCGGGCAGTCGCGGATCGCCGCGTTGAGCAGGCCGGGCAGCTTGAGGTCGATGCCGTAGATCTGGCTGCCGTCGGTCTTCTCGACGGTGTCGAGACGCTTCACGGGCTTGCCCGCGATGGTCCAGTCCTTCGGGTCCTTGAGGACGATGTCCTTGGGCGGCGCGACCTTGGCGGCCTCTGCCGCCACCGCGCCGAAGGTCGTGGTCCGGCCCGAGCCGGCATGCGTGATCACGCCCTTCTCGACCCGGCACTCGGCCGGCGCGACGCCCCAGCCCTTGGCGGCGGCCTCGACCAGCATGATGCGGGCGGCAGCCCCTCCCTTGCGGACGTAGTCCTGGGATTCGCGGATGCCACGGCTGCCGCCGGTGCCGAAATCGCCCCAGATCCGGCCGCGCGCGACGTTCTGGCCCGGGGTCGGGTATTCGGTGACGACC
The DNA here is from genome assembly GCF_028290105.1 of Methylobacterium sp. Lineage (GTDB taxonomy): Bacteria > Pseudomonadota > Alphaproteobacteria > Rhizobiales > Beijerinckiaceae > Methylobacterium. Next base: position 15,197 of record NZ_JAQGKL010000040.1, on the reverse strand, counting down.
TTGGACCAGTCGCAGCCGAGTTCCTCGGCGACCAGCTGGGCGAGACCCGTGAGCGTGCCCTGGCCCATCTCGGAGCGGGCGATGCGGATGACGACCGTCTCGTCGGGCTTGATCACCACCCAGGCATTGACCTCGGGGGGCAGCGTGGCGGCGGCACCCTGCGCGGCGGCCTCACCGGAAAACGGCACGCGGAAGCCGAGGCTGAAGCCCCCGGCGGCGGCGACCACGCCGGCGACGAAGGCACGGCGGGAGGGCGAAGAGGCGGCGGGCGAAGAGGCGGCGGACTTGTGGGAGGCGTGTGTCATCGGGTCTCTCCTCAGCCGGCCTGGCCGCCATTGGCCGCGAGCTTGATGCCCGCCAGGACGCGACCGTAGGTGCCGCAGCGACAGATGTTGGTGATCTCGGCGCGGATCTCCGCGTCGCTCGGGTGCGGATTCTGCGCGAGCAGCGCCGCCGAGGCCATGATCATGCCGGACTGGCAGAAGCCGCATTGCGGCACGTCGAGTTCGGCCCAGGCCTTCTGGACCGGGTGCGAGCGATCCTTGGCCAAGCCCTCGATGGTGACGATCTTCTGGTCCGGCGTGACGCTGGAGACCGGCATCGAGCAGGAGCGCACCGCCGCCCCGTCGATATGCACGGTGCAGGCGCCGCATTGGGCGATGCCGCAACCGTATTTCGTGCCCGTCAGGCCCGCCTGCTCGCGGATGACCCAGAGGAGCGGGGTATCCGGCTCGGCCTCGACCTCGCGGATGGCGCCGTTCAGGTTCAGACGGATCATGCGGTTCCTGCCCTGGTTTTTTCGTTGCGCGCCCCGCACTGAGGGGCGGTTCACGTCACGGCCTGGTATTTTGAATCTTGTAAGGTGCGGGGATGGCCGGCGCACTGCGACGAAGCGCGCCGGCTCGACACCGGCGTGCCCCATTGCGGGCGGCGCCGGAAAGTGTCTCGGCTTCGGGCAGCGTCCCGCGCTTGGGCCGGGACGATGGGGCCGGAACGAACCCTAGGGCAGCCAGAGCCGATGTCCGTCCGGGTCGCGCAACGTTCTCGGCGGGAGATCGGACGGGCCCTCCTCCACCCCGGAAAAGACCAGAACCGTTGCGGCGACGTCGCGGTCGCCGCAGGTCAGCCCGGCACGCGGAAAGGCGCCCGCGTAGCAGAGAAGCTCCAGGTGCGGCGTCGGCGCTCCAGGCGGGCGCAGACCCGTCACCGCGACCTGCGGGTCGGGTACGCCGTCGAGGCGCGCCTGCTCGGGGCCGGCATTGATGGAGCGCGACAGGACCGTGAAGCCGAGGCCGCGGTAGAAGGCGAGGCTGGCCTGCGTGTCCGCCACCGAGATCGCCGAATGGTCGAGCCCGAGACAGAGATCCGCCCCCGCACCGCGCCAGGCGTCCGGTACGCCCCCGGGCGGGAATTCCAGGAATTCGAGGGGATGGCCCTCGGGGTCGCGGAACTTGAAGGCGGTGACGCCCCCCGAGGCAGCCGGCAGGCGCTCGGGCCCCGCCGTGGAGATCGGGCGCCAGCCGGGGATCGCGCGGAGCCTCGCATGGGCGGCGGCCATGTCCGAGACCACGATGGCGACGTGCTGGAACAGGGGGCTCCAGCCCGGAACCTCGGCCGGATACGGGCGGCCCGGCGCGGCATGTCCGACGAGGTCGATGCCCTGCGCGCCGAGGCGCAGGGGCACCACGGTCTCTCCGGGCGCAGGTGACGTCGCGGCCTCGCGGGAAAAACCGAGGGCGGCGGTGAAGAACCGTGCCAGGGCCTCGGGATCGGCGCTGACGAGGCGGACGCGGTCGAGGCGGATCACGTCGTCCTCATGGCGCCTGCACGCCGCGCCGGTCGAGGAAGATCGCGTAGAGCGTGTGCGAGCCGCCGATGAACAGGCGGTTCTTCATGCGCCCGCCGAAGGTGAGGTTCGAGACCCGGTGCGGCACCAGGATCTTGCCCAGCAGGTTGCCCGCCGGGTCGATGCAATGCACCCCGTCGGCGGCGCTGCTCCAGACGTTGCCGTCCTCGTCCACCCGCATCCCGTCGCAATAGCCCGGGTCGATGGTGTGGAAGATCCCTCCGCCCGAGAGGGAGAAGCCGGGGCCGACGTCGAAGACGCGGATGAACTGGCGCGGGTTCGGGCCCGTCTGGTCGCCGGTCTCGGCCACGTAGAGCCTGTCCTCGTCGGGCGAGAAAGCCAGACCGTTCGGCCCGTCGAAGTCGGTGGCCATGGCGCGGATCTCGCCCGTTTCCGGGTCGAGGCGGTAGAGCGCCGGGGGCTGCTCGGAGACCTGGCGGCCGCCCTCGTAGTCGTTCGCGATGCCGTAGACCGGGTCGGTGAACCAGATCGCGCCGTCGGAGGCCACCACCACGTCGTTGGGGGCGTTGAGGCGCCGCCCCGCATGGTGCGTGACGAGGGTGGTGACGGCGCCGTCGTACTCGGTGCGGGTGAGGCAGCGACCGCGATGCGAACAGGCGATCAGCCGACCCTGACGGTCGCGGGTCTGGCCGTTGGCGTAGTCGGAGGGCGCTCGGTAGACCGAGAGCCCCTCCGCCTCGCTCCAGCGCATGGTGCGGTTGCGCGGCAGATCCTGGAACAGGAGGCAGTCGGCATCGCCCATCCAGACCGGCCCCTCGATCCAGCGGAAGCCTGAGGCGATCTCCTCCAGTTCGGCATTGCCGAGGATGTAACCGGCAAAGCGCGGATCGACGATCTCGAAACCGGGCATCGGCTAGCGGAACCGGCACGGGGTGGCGACGGTCGGCGGGCGGTCGAACTGCACCACCATGAGCACGGCGGGCTCGCTCCCGACGGTGCCGGAGAGGTGCCCCTGGCGCCCGTCCACGGCCTGGGTGTTCTGGTCCTCGCCGAAGGAGATCTCGCCCGGTCCCATCTCGACGCGGGTGCCGTCCATGGATTCCACGAACCAGCGGCCGGACAGGGGTATGATCCATTGCGGCTTCGGGTTCTCGTGCCACGCCCCCGTCCAGCCGACCGGCTGCACCGTGACCATCACGGTGGCGCCGTCATGGGTCTTGGCGCCCTGCCATTGCGGATCGGCCGGCGGCTGCATCGACTTCATGTCGAACTCGGTGAGCGCGCAGCGGGTCTGGTGGCTGACCCCTTCCGCGTCGGTCCAGAGGTGCCAGTAGGGGACGCGGGGTTTCTCGGGCGTCGTTGCGTCGGTCTTGGCGTCGGTCTTGGCGTCGGTCATGGCACGGGCCTCGCGATCTCGGGAAAAGGGGCGGTGCGGTAGGGCTGCGAGGAGGCGAGCGGGTCGGCGAGGAAGAGCCGCACCGTGTCGGCCCCCGTGCCGAAGGTGATGAGGAGGAAACCGCCGGCCAGCGCGAAGTTCTTCAGGAAATCCCAGAACAGGCCGCGCCCCTGGCTGTCGCCCCCCGCCCAGAAGTCGCCCGGCCGCCAGAACTGCTTCCAGAGGAGCGCGGTGACGCCGCAATAGCCCGCGAGCACGAAGGCGGCGGCCCGGTCGGCGATGCCCGTGAGGACGCCCGCCGACATCACGACCTCCACGAACAATCCGGTGCAGATCAGCGCCCGGGCCAGCCCGGGGCTCGGCACGCGCTGGCGTGCCTGCCCCACCGCGCCGCGAAAGTTCAGGATCTTGTCGAGGGCGCTGAAGGGCAGGAACAGCAGCACCAGGAGGACCCGGACCGCCAGGGCGATGCCGATGCTGAGTTCTGCCACGTGGCGGTCCTGACCTGATCCGTGCCCCGGGAGCGACGCCATCGCGGGGCGCCCGGGCCATGATTACGCAAGCGAACGTGATGCGTGCGCCGGTTGAACGCGGCATCCTCGCGCCGGTTCAGACGTTCGCAGCGTCGAACGCCTCACTTCGGCGCGAGATCTTCCGGCGCGAGACGTATCGGCGCGAGAGCGTGCACGCGGCGGCACGGTCCTGGCGTCCGAGACCCGCGCGAGCCCGATGCGAAGGACCCGATGAGCTCAGACCATTACGACGTCGTGATCGTGGGCTCGGGGCCGGGTGGCGGCACCATGGCCTGGCGCCTCGCCCAGACCGGCAAGCGCGTGCTGCTCCTGGAGCGCGGCGACTACCTGCCGCGCGAGCGCGAGAACTGGGACGCCCGAGCGGTGTTCGTGGATGCCCGCTACCAGGCGCCCGAGACCTGGTACGGCGCCGACGGCCGCGGCTTCCATCCGGGCCTGCACTACTATGTCGGCGGCAACAGCAAGGTCTACGGCTCGGTGCTGCTGCGCCTGCGGGAGCGCGACTTCGACGTCGTCCATCATCCCGATGGCGACGCCCCCGAATGGCCGGTGAAGTACGACACCTTCGCGCCCTACTATCAGGCGGCCGAGGAACTCTACCACGTGCACGGCCTGCGCGGCGAAGACCCGACCGAGCCCCCGGCCGCGAAACCCTACGCCTACCCGCCGGTCTCCCACGAGCCGCGCATCCAGGAACTCTTCGACGGGCTGAAGCGCGAGGGCCACCGGCCCTTTCACCTGCCGGTGGGCATCCTCCTCGACGAGCGGGACGGCAAGCCCCTGCCGCACTCGGCCTGCATCCGCTGCGACGCCTTCGACGGCTACCCCTGCCTCACCAACGGCAAGGCGGATTCGCAGGTCGTCTGCGTCGACCCGGCACTGGCCCAGCACCCCAACCTCACCCTCTGGACCGGCGCCTATGTCGAGCGCCTGATCACCGGCCCGAGCGGGCGGGCCATCGCGAGCGTCGAACTCATGCGCGAGGGCCGGACCCGGACGGTGTCCGGCGACATCGTGGTGGTGGCCTGCGGCGCGCTTTCCTCCGCCCTGCTGATGCTGCGCTCGGCCAACGACGCGCATCCGCAGGGGCTCGCCAACGCCTCGGGTCAGGTCGGGCGCAACTACATGCGCCACAACAACGCCACCGTGCTGGCGGTCTCGCGCACCCCGAACCCGACGAAGTTCCAGAAGACGCTGGGGCTCAACGACTTCTACTTCGGCGCGGACGATTGGGACTTTCCCCTCGGCCACATCCAGATGGTCGGCAAGTCCGACGGCACGCAGATCCACGGCGAGGGCCTGCCGGACTTCCTGCAATGGTTTCCGGAAAAGCCCTTCGACTGGATCGCCAGGCATTCGCTGGATTTCTGGCTGACCTCGGAAGACCTGCCGCGTCCGGAGAACCGGGTCTTCTACGAGCGCGGACAGGTGCGGCTCGACCTGACCGAGAGCAACATGGAGGGCCATGCCCGGCTGAAGGCCAAGCTGCGCGATCTCTGCGGCAAGCTCGACGTGCACCCGCACCTGTTCGACCGCTCGCTCTACCTCGGCAAGGACACGCCCATCGGCGGCACCGCGCACCAGGCCGGCACCCTGCGCTTCGGCGAAGACCCCGCCACCGCCGTGCTCGACCTCGACTGCCGGGCCCACGGCATCGACAACCTCTACGTCACCGATGCGAGCTTCTTTCCCTCCATCGGCGCCGTGAACCCGACGCTGACCATCATCGCCAACGCCCTGCGGGTGGGCGACATCATCGCGGCGCGGCTGTGACGAGTCTGCCCGCCCGCCTCGCCGCCCTGGCGATCCGCCTGACGGGGCGCCGGCGCAACCTCGCCCACGACGATCCCGACCCCGAAACGGCGATCCGTCGGCGCCCCCATCCCGCCCGGCCGAGCGGCGCACAGCGCCGCCGGCTCGCGGTGACCTGGGAACTCCGCGACGGCTTCGAGGTCTACACCCTGGCGCCGCGCGGACGGGCGCCGGCGGGGCGGGCGATCTACTGGCATGGCGGCGCCTACACGAGCCCGATCACCCACATCCACTGGCGCTTCATCGCCCGGATGGTGGAGGCCACGGGCCTGCGCTTCACCGTGCCGCTCTATCCGCTGACGCCGGAGCGTTCGTGCGCCGAGATCGGCGCCTTCGCGATGGCGGTCTACCGGGTCTGCCTGGAGGCCGACGCGCACGGGCCCGTCGCCCTGATGGGCGATTCCGCCGGAGGCGGGCTCGCCCTGTCGCTGGCGATGCAGGTGCGCGACGCGCGGCTCCCCCGCCCCGGCGGTCTCGTCCTGATCGCGCCCTGGCTCGACGTCGCCACCGACGATCCCGCGCAGGGCCGGATCGAGCCCACGGACGTGATGCTGATGCGCCCCGGGGTCCAGGCCCTCGGGCGCTGGTATGCGGGTGCCTGGGCCACCACCGACCCGCGGGTCAGCCCCCTCTTCGGCGACCTCCGGGGCCTGCCCCCCATCGACCTCCTCTGCGGCAGCCACGACATCCTCGTCACCGACGCCCGCCGCCTCGCCGCCCGCGCCGAGGCGGAAGGGACCGCCCTGACGTATCACGAGGAACCCGGCCTGATGCACGTCTACCCGCTGCTCGGGCTGCCCGAGTCGCGCCGGGCCGAGGCGCGGATCGTCCGGTTCCTCGGTGAAGTGGGGGGCGGTGGCGCCGCGTCGTCGAGAGGAGGCGGCTGATCCTCGGCCAGGGGTCTGTCTTCCGGAATCCGGTGTTGCCTCACGCCACCGTCACGCGGCCTGTTCGTCGGGTAGGGACGCGAGGTGGTTCGCGAGCCGGGTCTTTGCGCGCTCCACGGCTCCCTGTGCGGCGACCAGACGGGCGGGGAATTGAAGGCGCCTTCCGTCCACGCCCTCACACGCGGATTCCAGGCTGCGGCAGGCGTCCGAAAGTTCGCGCAGACCGAGCATGCCGCTCCACGAGATCAGGGCATGCGCTTCGAAGCGCAGCATGGCGAGGTTCGTCGTCGGCAGCGGATTTTTCTCCAGGTGCGTGTTCAGCTTGACCAGCAGCGACCTGACGCGGGCCGGTCCCATCAACGCGGTCAGATCGTCGAGGACGGCCAGATCGAGGATCGCATGGCCCGCAACCCCGGCTTCACCCGCCGGATCGGAAATCTTCTGGCTCTTCGAAGCGGTGAGGCGTTCGACCAGGAGCCGCAAGGCGTCGGGCACGAACGGCTTGCCGATGTGGTCGTCGACACCGGCCTCGCGGCAAATGGCGATGTCACGGGACATGACGTTGGCGGTCATCGCCACGATGGGCAACGTGGCGTAGCTGCCGCCCAGGGCCCTGATCCGCCGCGTCGCCTCGATGCCGTCCATCACCGGCATCTGCACGTCCATCAGCACCAGATCGAAGCGGGTTCTCATCACCGCGGCGACCGCGGCGGCGCCGTCGGGCGCGACCTCGACGGTGTGACCCCATCTGGTCAGGAGGGCGACCGCCAGTTCCTGGTTCATCTCCACGTCCTCGGCCAGGAGGATGTGGGCGCCCCGCGCGGATGCCGAGGCCGAACGCGGCACGGCCGCATCCTGCGGCGCAGGGATCGCCTCGGCCACCGGCAGGTCGAGCACGAACGAGAACATCGTGCCTTCGCCCTCCACGCTCTCGACGACGATGCTGCCGCCCATCACCTCGACGAGGCTCTTGCAGATCGCCAGGCCGAGGCCGGTGCCGCCGAATTGGCGCGCCGTCGAGTTGTCGACCTGGCTGAAGCGCTTGAACAGCCGGTGTTGCTTGTCGGCCGGTATCCCGATGCCGGTGTCCATCACCGAGAAGCGGACCCGCGCGACGCCGTTCTCCTCGCCTTCGCAGCCCACGAACACCCAAACCATGCCCTTCGCGGTGAATTTGACCGCATTCGAGAGCAGGTTGAGCAAGACCTGCCTCAGGCGCGTGTCGTCACCCACGAGCGTAAGCGGCAAGGACGGTTCGGCCTCCACGTGAAGTGCGAGCCCCTTCGCTTCGGCCTCGCCCCGCAGCAGGATCGCGACGCTCTCGACGAGGTCGCGGGGCGAGAAAGGGTGCGGGTCGAGGTCGAGGTTGCCCGTCTCCAGCTTCGAGACGTCGAGCACGTCGTTGACGATGGACAGGAGGGTGGTGCTGGCGTCCTGAACCAGGCGGGCGTAGCGATGCATCGTCGGCATCGCCATGTCGCGCTCCTCGACCATCAGGCGGGAGAAACCGATGATGGCGTTGAGCGGCGTGCGCAATTCGTGGCTCATGCTGGCCAGGAACTCGCTCTTGGCGAGCGTCGCCGATTCCGCGGCCTCCTTGGCTTTGAGCAGTTCCCTGGCGTGATTCTGCCGGTCCGAGATGTCGCGCGCCAGCGACCACAGGGCCAGAAAGAGAACGAGGGTCAGTCCACCGGCGATCGCGCCCTGGACCGCGGCGGTCTTGTACCAGCTGCTCAACGCCGTGTTGCGCGTTTGGGTGGCGCTTACGTAAAGAGGATAGGATTGGACGAAGCCGATCGCCAGAACCCGCGCGACGCCGTCCGTCGATCCCAAGGACCAGAAGGGCTTGGTTTGCTTGGGCAGGATGTAACGCTTGTAGTTCTCGGAAGACGCGTAGTTCCTCCCGATGAGCTCGGGCACGTGGGGCGCGCGCACAAGCAGGGTTCCGTCCTCGCGCCATAAGCCGAGGGTCGCGCCGGGTCCGAGATCCAGAGCATCGTAGACCTCCTGGAACGCCGCCGGATTGATCATGGCGACGATGACGCCCCCGAAAGAACCATCCGGATTGTTGATCCGACGTGCGAGCGGCAGGCTCGGGAGCTTCGTCTGTCGGCCGACAATCGGTTGGCCGACATAGAGTCCGATGCTCGGATTGCTCCGCAACACCTGGAAATAGTCGCGGTCGGCGAGGTCCAAGGTCCGAGACGGGAAGGCCGTCGCGTCGTGGCTCAATTGGCCGTTCGCGTCGGTGATGAGGATGTTGTTCAGATGCCGGGACTGCGAGAGCCGCTCGCGCAGGGCGTCATGGATCACCGAGGCGGGAACGCTGTCCAGTCGTGAGCCCACGAGGGAGATCACGGTCTGCAGGTAGGTATCGACCGTCTCTAGGGTGCGGGCGGCGTGCTGCTCCAGCGCACGGGTCGTGTTGGCGGTGTAGGTCTCCGCCGCGCGAAGCTCGTGCTGATGCTCCTGATACAGGTTGCCCGCGACGATGACAGGTATGGCGAGACCCAAGGCAACGGCGATACCTCTGATCCCGGAACTCAAGGTTGGCATGGCCACGGATCGTTACAACCTCATTCCCGTCTCAGGCATCCAGACACGAAGGGCGTGCGATAGCAGGGGGGATGTTAAATCATCCTGAATTCTATCCATGTTATTTGGAAATTCTGGCCGATTGGCCTTCAGGTTGAGCGCGCCAATGGTCATTCGCGCGCCCGACGAATATTCCTGAAGTAATCCTCATCCACGAGAGGCTCGAGATCTCCGGTCCGGCTGGCCAAGCGACCGTGACGGCACCAACCCTCGACTTTTCCTCACCCGGTCCGCCGAAAGACCAGTCCCAGATTGTTGGCCGGCAGCGTCATCCGCCGGTCCAGCCGCAAGCCCCGGTCCTCGGCCACGCGGACGACCGCCTCGAGGTCACGCACGCCCCAGCGCGGATCGCGCATCTGCAGGTCGGCGTCGAAGGCCGCGTTGCTGTCGGTGGTGTGGCGCCCGTTCTCGCGGAACGCCCCGTAGAGGAACAGCGGGCCGCCCGGCGCCAGGATTCGGCCCGCCTGCTCCATCAACCCGAGGGTCGCGGCCCAAGGCGCGATGTGGATCATGTTGATGCACAGGATCGCGTCGGTCCGGCGGATCGGCCAGGGGGCCGAGGCCGCGTCGAGGTCGAGGGGCGGGCGGAGGTTGGCGAGGCCGGCGGCCCGCGCGTGGGCCGCGATGCTGCGGCGATAGGCCGGCTCCGGGTCGCTCGGCTGCCAGGTCAGGGCCGGCAGGGCGGCGGCGAAGTGGACCACGTGCTCGCCGGTCCCGCTCGCAACCTCCAGGACGGTGCCGGAAGCCGGCAGGACGTCGCGCAACGCCGCGAGGATGGACTCGCGGTTGCGGGCCACCGCGGGGGCGGCCAGGGCCTCCGTGCGCGCATCCCAGTCCTGCATCGTCCCTCCGCTGCCGCTGCGCCGATCCGAGCGAACCCTGCCCCGATCCCGATAGCATAATCGTCCGCGGACACGCGGTTTCGGGCGTGGTCCGACGCGCCATCGGGCGCGTGCAGAGCATGGCTTTTCCGCCAAATCCGGCCCTGGACATTGCATCCGGGCGCGAGAACCCTCAAACACACGCCAGATTTTCGGGCCGTTCGGCGTGCCGCCCTCTGAGCGAGGCGCACCGAAGAGTCGGCAGTTCGACGCCGTCCGTGATCGTCCAGACAATAGGAACACGTGATGAAGACGCGCGCCGCGGTCGCGTGGGAGGCCAAGAAGCCCCTCACCATCGAGACCATCGACATCGAAGGGCCCAAGGCCGGCGAGGTTCTCGTCGAGCTGATGGCCACCGGCATCTGCCACACCGACGCCTACACCCTGTCGGGCCTCGATTCCGAGGGCAAGTTCCCGGCGATCCTCGGCCACGAGGGCGCGGGCATCGTGCGCGAACTCGGCGCCGGCGTGACCGGTCTGAAGGTCGGCGACCACGTCATCCCGCTCTACACCCCGGAATGCCGCAACTGTAAGTCCTGCCTGTCGCAGCGCACCAACCTGTGCACCGCGATCCGCGCCACGCAGGGACAGGGCGTGATGCCGGACGGCACCTCGCGCTTCTCCTGCGTCTCCACCGGCGGCAGCCCGGGCGGCTCCAACACCGTGTTCCACTACATGGGCTGCTCGACGTTCTCGAACTTTACCGTCCTGCCGGCCATCGCGCTCGCCAAGATCCGCGAAGACGCCCCCTTCGACAAGATCTGCTACATCGGCTGCGGCGTCACCACCGGCATCGGCGCGGTGATCTACACGGCCAAGGTCTGGCCCGGCGCCAACGTCGTCGTGTTCGGCCTCGGCGGCATCGGCCTCAACGTGCTCCAGGCCGCCCGGATGGTCGGTGCCGACAAGATCATCGGCGTCGACATCAATCCGGACAAGCAGGAGATGGCGAAGAAGTTCGGCATGACCCACTTCATCAACCCGAAGGAGGTCGGCAACGATCACGTCGTCCAGGCGATCCTCGACGTGACCGGCGGCGGCGCCGACTTCTCGTTCGACTGCACCGGCAACGTCAACGTGATGCGCCAGGCCCTCGAGTGCTGCCATCGTGGCTGGGGCGAGTCGATCGTCATCGGCGTGGCGGAGGCCGGCAAGGAAATCTCGACCCGCCCGTTCCAACTCGTCACCGGCCGCGTCTGGAAGGGCTCGGCCTTCGGTGGCGCCCGCGGCCGGACCGACGTGCCGAAGATCGTGGACTGGTACATGGAGGGCAAGATCAACATCGACGACCTGATCACCCACACCATGCCGCTCGAGGACATCAACCACGGCTTCGACCTCATGCACGAGGGCAAGTCGATCCGGTCCGTGGTGGTCTACTAGCCGACATCGTCCCGACCCGGGCTTGCCGGGTCGGGCTCGGGCCCCCTCCCCCTGACGCGGGGCAGGGGCGTCGCGGAGCAACGGGAAGCGGGGAGAGGGAAACGGAGAGCCCGATCCTTCATTCGGCAACCCCACCCATGCCCCGAAGCGGGGCCATCGCCCCAGCAGGAGAGCACACCATGGAAACCATCTCGAAGGCCCGCGCCCATGGCGGCACGCAGGGCGTCTACAAGCACGAGGCGCAGACCACGGGCTGTCCGATGACCTTCGCGCTGTTCGTGCCGCCCCAGGCCGAGACCGGCCCGGTCCCGGTGCTGTGGTACCTGTCCGGCCTCACCTGCACGCACGCCAACGTCATGGACAAGGGCGAGTACCGCAAGGCGGCCGCCGAGCACGGCGTCATCATCGTGGCCCCCGATACCAGCCCGCGCGGCCCCGGCATCCCGGACGAGGCGGACAACTGGCAATTCGGATCGGGCGCCGGCTTCTACCTGGACGCCACGCAGGCGCCCTACGCCACGAACTATCGGATGTGGAGCTACGTCACCGAGGAGCTGCCCGCCCTCATCGCCAAGGAATTCCCCGCCGACATGTCCCGCCAGGGCATCTTCGGCCATTCCATGGGCGGCCACGGCGCGCTCACCATCGCGCTGACCTATCCGGACCGCTTCAAGTCCTGCTCGGCCTTCGCGCCGATCGCCCAGCCCTCCACCGCCGGCTGGTCGAAGCCCGCGTTCGAGAAGTATCTCGGGACCGACACCGCCGCCTGGCGCGCCCACGACGCCACCGCGCTGATCGAAGACGGCAAGCGCTTCCCGGAGTTCCTGGTCGATCAGGGCACGGCCGACAGCTTCCTGCAGGACGGCCTGCGGCCCTGGCTCCTCGAAGAGGCCTGCGAGAAAGCGGGCATTCCGCTGACCCTCAACATGCGCGAGGGCTACGACCACTCCTACTACTTCATCTCGACCTTCATGGCCGACCACATCGCCTGGGCCGCCGCGCGCCTGAAGTAACGGCGCGCAACGGAGCATCAACGCCTCTGAGGGCTTGATGGGCGGATGAGCGCATCCCCCGTGACCGAGCCCGCGACCGCCCTTCTCCCCGCCGCCGGGCCCGCCTCGGCGGCGGACGCGTTCGCGTTCCCCGGCGATGCGGCCCTGCGGGCCGCGGCGCTCGCCTGGCAGGACGAACTCGCCCGCGAGCGGCGCCTCTCGGCCAACACCGTCGAGGCCTATGCCCGCGACCTGCGCCAGTTTCTGGCCCATCGCGCCGCCCGCCATGGCACGCCCGGTATTCCGAGCCTCGTCGCCCTGAAACCCCGCGACGTGCGCGCCTTCATGGCCGCGCGCCGGGCCGACGGCGTCGGCGGGCGCTCCCTGATGCGGGCGCTGGCGGGCCTGCGCTCGTTTGCCCGCCACATCGAGCGCGAGGGCCACGGCACCGTGGCGGCGCTCGGCGCCGTGCGCTCGCCCAAGGTCGAGCGGCGCCTGCCCCGGCCGATCCCGATCCCCGCCGCCCGGGCGATGACGGGGCTGGAGCTCCGGGCCGGCGAGGACCGCGAGCCCTGGATTCTGGCCCGCGACGCCGCCGTGCTCGCCCTCCTGTACGGCTCGGGCCTGCGCATCTCGGAAGCCCTCGGGCTGCTCGCCAAGGACGCGCCCGGCCCGGGGATCGACGCCGTCACGGTGCTGGGCAAGGGGGCCAAGACCCGGATGGTGCCGGTGCTGCCGGTCGTCGGCGCCGCCGTCGCCGCCTACGTCACCGCGTGTCCCTACACCCTCGTGCCCGACGGTCCCCTCTTCCTCGGCGCCAAGGGCGGTCCGCTCTCGCCCCGGATCATCCAGTACGCGGTCGCCTCCATGCGCGGGGCGCTCGGCCTGCCCGAGAGCGCAACGCCACATGCGCTGCGCCACTCCTTCGCCACGCATCTGCTCGCCCGCCAGGGCGAGTTGCGGGCGATCCAGGAGCTTCTCGGCCACGCCTCGCTCTCGACGACGCAGCTCTACACCAAGATCGACGCCACCCGCCTGATGGAGGCGTTCGATGCCGCGCATCCGCGCGCCGGCACCGCACCCGCCCGGGCGCTGGCTTCGCGCGAGAAAAGCCGTGCGCCGGCATCCGTCCCCGCGCTAGGACCGGGCGCATGACCCGACACGTCCCCGCCCCGACCCGATGACGGCGAGCCTCCCCGAATCGCGAAGCCTCCTCGATGCCCTGCGCCGGGGCGACTGCGCGGGTGCGCGGGAGCTGCGCTTTCCCCCCGGCCTCACCGAGTTCCCGCGCGAGATCCTGGGCCTCTCCGACACGCTCGAACTGCTGGACCTCAGCGGCGGCGCGCTGACCGATCTGCCGGAGGATTTCGGCCGCCTCGAGAACCTGCGCGTGCTGTTCTGCTCCGGCAACCGCTTCACCCGCCTGCCCCCGGTGCTCGGGGATTGCCCGGCGCTGAGCCAGGTCGGCTTTCGCGCCACCGGCCTCGTCGAGGTGCCGGGTGAAGCCCTGCCCCCGGCCCTGCGCTGGCTGACGCTCACCGACAACCGGATCGGACGCCTGCCCAAGGCGCTCGGCGAGCGGCCCCTGCTGCAGAAGCTGATGCTCTCGGGCAACGCCCTGCGGTCCCTGCCGGCGAGCCTCGCCGACGCCCCCAACCTCGAACTGGTGCGGCTCGCCGCCAACCGGCTCGACGCGCTGCCCCCCTGGCTCACCGCCCTGCCGCGCCTCGCCTGGACCTCGTTCGCCGGCAATCCCTTCGAGGGCGAGCCCGTTTTGCCTCCCGTACCCCGCGTGCCCTGGGGCGACCTGGAACCCGGCGCGCTGCTGGGCGAAGGCGCCTCGGGGCGGGTGCACCGCGCGCTCTGGCACAGGGGCGGCGCGCCCCCGGAGGCCGTTGCGCTCAAGCTCTTCAAGGGCGCGATGACGAGCGACGGCTTGCCGGAGCGCGAGATGGCGGCCTGCCTCGCGGCCGGCACGCATCCCAACCTGACCGGGGCGCTGGGGCGCATCGCCGACCATCCGCAGGGGGCGGACGGGCTCGTGATGCCGCTTCTCCCGGCCGCGTGGCGGGTGCTCGCCGGCCCGCCGAGCCTGGCGAGTTGCAGCCGCGACGTCTACGACCCCGCCCTCGCCCTGGCGCCGGATGTGGCCCTGCGCATCGCGCATGGCGCGGCGCGGGCCTGCGCCCACCTGCACGCCCGCCAGATCCTGCACGGCGATCTCTACGGCCACAACATCCTGTGGGACGGGGCGCAGGGGGCGGCGGTGGTCAGCGATTTCGGCGCCGCCTCCACCCTGCCCGACGGCGCGGCTGGGGACGCCCTGCGGCGGATCGAGATGCGGGCCTGGGGGCTGCTGCTCGGCGAACTCCTCACCCGCGCGGGCATCGCGCAGGGTCCCTTGCGCGACCTCGAGACGGCCTGCACCCAGCCCGACCTCGATGCGCGCCCGGGCTTTGGAGAGGTGATCGACATCGTCGGGACGGCCTGCGCCAATGCAGATGCGGTCGCCCGCGCCTGAAGTGCCGGCGCGCGGCACGCCTCGACTGTCCTCGCTCCCTCGATCAAAGCCTTGTGCCGGAACGGCCCAGATTTCGTCACGGTGAACCGTCAGAGATCACCGCCGAAATCAGGATGTTCGATCACCATGAAGAGATTCACCTGCGCTGTTCTGCTCGTCGGCGCGCTGGCGGTGCCCCAGGCCGCCTTGGCCGCGAGCAAGACCACGGTGGGCGTCGGTACCGGCGTGGTGGCGGGCGCGCTCGTGGGCGGTCCCGTGGGGGCGGTGGTGGGCGGCATCGTCGGCGGATACATCGGCGCCACCTCCGAGAGCCCGCGCCCGCGCCGACGCCGGGTGCGCGCCGCCCGCCGGGCCATGGCCCAGCCGCGCAAGCTGCGCGTCGCGCAGGAG
>NZ_JAQGKL010000019.1 GCF_028290105.1 Methylobacterium sp. | reverse complement strand
CGGAAAATCCCACCAGGACGAGGCCGATCAGGGCGGCGAGCAGGCCCGCCGAGCCGACCTGCTGCGACAGGACCCAGACCAGCCAAGCCACCGTGGCGTAGATTGGGAAGGCGAGTGCGCCCTTCAGGGTGTCCATCCAGGCGCCCGGTCGGGGCAGGCGGCGCAGGGCCGCCGGCCACAGAGTCAGCACCAGGAAGGGCAGGGCGAGACCGAGCCCGAGGCTCGCGAAGACCACCAGGCTGACGCCCGCGTCCTGCGTCAGTGCGAAGCCCACCGCAGACCCCATGAAGGGCGCGGTGCAGGGGGTGGCCACCACCGTGGCGAGGACTCCGGTGAAGAACGAGCCTTCGAGCCCGGCGCGGCGGGTCAGGCCGTCGCCGATCCCCGCGATGCCGGCGCCCACATGCACCACGCCCGACAGGCTGAGCCCCATGGCGAACAGGAGGTAGGCGAGGCCAGCCACCACCAGGGGCGATTGCAGCTGGAAGCCCCAGCCGATGCCGGCGCCGGCGCCCTTCAGGACGATGAGCAGGCCCGCCAGCGACAGGAAGGCCGCGAGTACGCCGGCGGTGTAGGCAAGCCCGTGCAGACGTACGCGGCCCGCCGACTCCCCCGAATGTCTGACGAGACTCAGAACCTTGATCGACAGGACCGGGAAGACGCAGGGCATGAGGTTCAACAGGAGGCCGCCCAGGAAGGCGAGGCCGGCCGCGCTCCAGAGGGTCAGGCTTTCGTCCGGTGCCTGTGCCGGACTCGACGCGGCGGGTGGTGGCACGGCGGCCGGGATGGCACTGGGCGCCTCGCCGATCGTGTAGGCCCGGCGCACGGTCCCGTCCGCCGTCGGCTCCTCGAAGGTCAGCACGCCCGGCAGGGTCGCGGTGGCCAGCGTGGTGTCGCCGCGCGCCAGATCGATGTGGAGCCCGCCGGCATCGCTGCGCGCCTCCTGCGGCGCCGCGTTCTCGATGGCGGTCTCGGCGAAGGGGAAGTAGGCGACCGAGGACACTTTGAGGTCCGGCGGCGTGGCGAGATGCACCTGAAGGCGCCCGTTCTCGGCGCCGTAGCGCACGGCATAGGGCGCGGGCACCGGCAACGCGGCGCGTGCCGCCTCGAACAGCATCATCGATCCGGGATTCAGCCCCGTGCTGGTGCCGGCCTGCGCCACCGGCAGGCTCAAGCGCAGCTCCGCCGAACCCGGCACGCATTCGCGCTCACAGACGAGGTAGGTCAGCTTGGCCTGGAGCGTCACGGGCTTGCCCGGCACGAGCGAGGCGGGCGGGGTCACCTCCGCGAGGAGGACCGTCTCGCCCTCGTAGCCGAAATTCACGAGGTGGGAGACCGGGATGCGGCTCGGGACCGGCCACTGGAGCGGGCCGGCCGCGAAGCCGGCGGGCAGGGTCCAGGCAACCTCCGGAGCGAGACCCGAATCGCCGGGATTGCGCCAGTAGACGTGCCAGTGCGGCCGCATCACCATGCGGATGCCGACGGTGAAGGGCTCGCCCGACCGGATCGCGGAGGGCTCCCCGACGAGGCTGGCCTTCACGAGGTCGCCCGGGACCTTGAACCCCTGGAACCCCTGTGCGGGTGCTGTCCCTGGCGCAGGTGAAGCCCCTTGCGCATGCGCCGCTGGAATCGCGAGGCCGAACAGGGCGAGCGCCAGGGCGAAGTGCCGGATCATCGGAGCCTATATCTGTGATGGGGGCGGACAGAGTACGTCCGTTCGCTCATGCGGTAAAATCCCGATGGCGCGAGACTTGGTTTCCCGATGTTGCCCGGGCCGCTGTCCGCCCCGCCGGGTGCCCTCAGGACGCTGCGATCGGTCGCGTCGCCCCGTCCAGCCAAACCCGCGTGGTGACGTCGAGGTCGGGCTCGAGCGCAGCGCGCACGCGCGCATGGTAGGCGTCGATCCAGGCCATCTCGTCGGGTGTCAGCAGGTCCGGCTGGATCAGCCGGCGGTCGAAGGGGGCCAGCGTCAGGGTCTCGAAGCCGAGCATCGGGCGTTCGCCTCCGGCAACGCTGCGGGTCTCCACGAGGACGAGGTTCTCCAGGCGGATGCCGTAGGCCCCCGTCTTGTAGTAGCCGGGCTCGTTGGAGAGGATCATGCCCGGCGCCAGGGCCACCGTGCCGGTCTTGGCGATGCGCTGCGGCCCCTCGTGCACCGAGAGGAAAGCGCCGACGCCGTGGCCGGTGCCGTGGTCGAAGTCGAGGCCGGCCTCCCAGAGGGGCTGGCGCGCGAAGGAATCGATCTGCGCGCCCGTCGTGCCTTTCGGGAACACCGCGCTGGCGATGCCGATATGGCCCTTGAGCACGCGGGTGAAGCGGTCGCGCTGCTCGTCCGAGGGCGCGCCGACCGCCACCGTGCGGGTGATGTCGGTGGTGCCGTCGGCATATTGCGCGCCGGAATCCACGAGGAAGAGTTCGCCCGGCGCGATCCGCCGGTCGGTCTCCCGCGTCACCCGGTAGTGGACGATGGCCCCGTTGGCGCCGCTGCCCGAGATCGTCGGGAAGGAAACGTCGCGCAGCAGCCCACCCTCAGCGCGGAAGTCCTCCAGAGCCTCGACGGCGGCGATCTCGGTGAGGCTCTCGGCCTGCGCGTCGAGCCAAGCGAGGAAACGGGTGACCGCGACGCCGTCGCGATGGTGGGCGGCGCGGGTGCCGGCGATCTCGGCGGCGTTCTTCACGGCCTTCATGGCGGTGATCGGGTCGGGGCCGATATCGGGCACGCCGTCGGCCGTCTCGACCCGCACCTTCAGGGCGGCGGCGGCGGTGCCGGCGTCGAGGCGGATGCGGGCGGCGTTTGCCGCCAGGGCTGCGAGGTCGTCCTCGAAGGCCGCGCGGGAATGACAATCGGCGAGCGGTTCGAGGGCGGCGCGGAGGTCCGGCCCGAGGTTCGGCGAGGTCAGGTAGAGGGCGGCCCGGCCCGTGCGGGGCACCAGGGCGTAGCCGAGCGCCAAGGGCGTGTGCGCCACGTCCGCGCCGCGCAGGTTGAAGGCCCAGGCGAGGTTGTGCGGGTCCGAGATCACGAGCGCGTCGGCGCCCGCCTCCGCGAGGGCCGCGCGGATGCGCGCGAGCTTGTCGGCGCTGGCCTCGCCCGCGAGGTCGAGTGGATGCGCCACCACGGCGCCGGCGGGCGGGCCCGGCCGGTCGGTCCAGACGGCGTCGACCGGGTTCGTGCCCACGGCCCGCAGGGTCGCGCCGGCCTTGAGCACTGCGCGTTCCAGGCGCGCCACACCGTCCGGCGTGTGCAGCCAGGGATCGTAGCCGAGAACCTGCCCGGCCTTCAGGTGGGCACCGGCCCAGGTCGCGACGCTGGTCTCGGCCAGCGGCACCGGGGTGATCACGCGGGTGTCCACCTCGGCGGGGGCCTGCAGGGTGTAGCGCCCGTCGACCACGAGGGCGGCCTCATCCGCGAGAATCACGGCGGTGCCGGCCGAGCCCGTGAAGCCCGTGAGCCAGGCGAGGCGCTCGGCCTGGGGCGCCACGTATTCCGACTGGTGCTCGTCGGCCCGGGGCACCACGAAGCCGTCGAGGCCGGCTGCGGCCAAGGCCCCCCGCAGGGCCGCGATGCGGCTCGCGCCCTCGCGGTGGCTCGGATCGTCGAAAGTCTGGAAGCGGGCGCGGGTCATGGCGCCCAGGGTTACGCGCGCGTCAGGAGCGCCGCAACCGGGCGCGACGCGGGCGCGGCGCCGCGCCGCCGCGGGTCAGCACCAGGGTGGCCCAGCCCTCGATCAGGCCGTGGCGGGCGAGGTGGAAGCCGCGATGGCGGTAGGTCGCGAGCACACCCGCTACGTCGCGCTCGATGAGACCGGAGAGGATCAGCACGCCCTGATCGGCGACCACCGCCGTCAGCGAAGGCGCCAGCCCCTTCAGGGGGCGCGCCAGGATGTTGGCGAAGACCACGTCGAAGCGGCGCGGCCGGTTGGCCAGCGCGTGGCGCACGCCCGGGCCCTGGTAGAGCCGCAGCACAGGCCCGAGACCGTTGAGGCGGGCATTGCCGACGGCCGTGGTCACAGCCTCCGGGTCGAGGTCACCCGCGATCACGGGCGTGTGCAGGGCTTTGGCCGCCGCGAACGCCAGGATGCCGGTGCCGGTGCCGACATCGAGCACGTGGGCGGGGCGCCCGCGCTTGAGGACGTCGGCGAGCGCGCGCAGGCAGCCGAGCGTCGTGCCGTGATGGCCCGTGCCGAAGGCGAGCGCCGCCTCGATCTCGATGGCCAGATCGTTCGCCCGCACGTTCTCGCGGTCGTGGCTGCCATGCACGAGGAAGCGCCCGGCCCGCACGGGTTTCAGTCCCTCCAGGGAGGCCCGCACCCAATCCTGCTGGTCGATGGTCTCGAAGGTCGCCCCATCCGCCTGGTCGCCGACCACGGGCCGGATCATGTCGCGGATCATCGCCTCGTCGGGGGCGTCGGCGAAATAGGCCTCCAGACGCCAAGTCCGGCCGTCTTCCGCCTCGAACGCGGCCACCGCCGTCTGGGTTGGATCGAACATCTCCCCCAGCAGATCGGTCATCGCACGGGCCGATCCCTCGTCGGTGAGGAGGCGGAGCACGTGGGTCGGACGGTGGGGAGGTAAGCCTTCGAGCATGACCCGGGCTCTACCACCCGCGACGTCCCGCCGCCACCATCCGGTGGCCCTGGCTGGAACGGAACGTCCGGGCCCACGTTTTTCGTCGCTTCTCCAGGTTCGGATCGACGTTGGAGCGTGCGTTGTGCGTATGAAAATCAGAAGAGCCGGTGGAAAAACACCGGTCGTCCTCGCCAAGACGTCCAACGCCCGCCGTCGCCTCGTGCGCGAACGCGGGGGCTTCACTGACGCCGAACTCCTGACCGGGCCGTTGCCCGGACCGATGCTGGTGCTCCTGAGCCGCCTGCACCGCTCCGAGCGGACGCCGCGCGAGGACGAGGATCGGGGCGCCTGAGCGCCGATCCCATGCTATGGCGGACCCGCTGGGATGTGCCGGCATCCTCCGGAGACAGTTCATGATCCAGGCGCGACGGATGTGGCTCGGCGCGATGCTGGCCCTCGTGGCAACGCTCGGGGCCGCTCAGGCGCGGGCCGAAGGCTCGGTGGTGGTCTTTGCCGCCGCCAGCCTGAAGAACGCCCTCGACGATGCCGTCGCCGCCTGGACGAAGGAGACGGGTAAGGTCGCCCGGATTTCCTACGCGGCCTCCAGCGCGCTCGCCAAGCAGATCGAGGCCGGGGCGCCCGCCGACCTGTTCCTCTCCGCCGACCTCGCCTGGATGGATTACGTGGCGGGCAAGGACGGAATCAAAGCCTCGACCCGGACGAACCTCCTGCGAAACGCTCTGGTGCTGATCGCCCCGAAGGATTCCTCGCTCGCCGTCGACCTTAAGCCCGGGCTCGATCTCACAAAGGTCCTAGGCGACGGGCGTCTCGCCATGGGAAACGTCGAAGCGGTGCCCGCCGGCAAGTACGGCAAGGTGGCCCTCGAGAGCCTCGGCGCCTGGGAGGGCGTGAAGGGCCGCGTCGCGCAGGCGGAGAACGTGCGCGCGGCGCTGCTCCTGGTGGCGCGCGGCGAGGCGCCGCTGGGCATCGTCTACGCCACCGACGCGGTCTCGGACACGAGCGTCCGGGTGGTCGCCACCTTTCCGGCGGCGAGCCACCCGCCGGTGATCTACCCCGTCGCGCTCACCCGTGATTCGACGAACCCGGACGCGGCGACCCTGCTCGCCTATCTGCGCGGTCCGGCCGCCCGGGTGTATTTCGAGCGCCAGGGGTTCTCGGTGATCGGCGCCGAGAACCGGACCTGATCGCCGAATCGTGGACCGCCTCGGCCTGACCCCGGACGAATGGACCGCGATCGCGCTCAGCTTGCGCGTGGCGGCGGTCGCGACGCTGGCGAGCCTCGGGCCGGGCCTCGCCGTGGCTTGGATCCTCGCGCGCAGGCGCTTTCCCGGCCGGGCGCTCCTCGACGGGCTCGTCCATCTGCCTCTCATCCTGCCGCCGGTGGTGACGGGGTACCTCCTGCTCCTCGCCTTCGGCCGGCGGGGAACCTTCGGGGCGTTGCTCGCGGATGTCGGCATCGTGCTGTCGTTCCGCTGGACGGGGGCGGCGCTCGCCTGCGCGGTGATGGGGTTTCCCCTGATGGTGCGAGCGATGCGCCTCTCGCTCGAGGCCGTGGATGCCCGGGTGGAGCAGGCCGCCGCGACCCTGGGCGCGCCGCCCTTCGCCGTGTTCCTCACCGTGACCCTGCCACTGGCGATGCCGGGCGTCCTGGCTGGGGCGGTGCTCGCCTTCGCCAAGGCGATGGGCGAGTTCGGCGCCACCATCACCTTCGTGTCGAACATCCCCGGCGAGACCCAGACCCTGCCCTCGGCGATCTACACCCTCACGCAGGTCCCCGGCGGCGAGGCCGGTGCGCTGCGCCTCACCCTGATTTCGGTCGCCCTGTCGATGGGAGCGCTGCTGGTCTCGGAACTGCTCGCCCGGCGCCTCGGACGGCGGTTGGGGGCCGGGTGAGCGCATGAGCCTCTCGGTCGATCTGGGGCTGGCGCGCGGCGCCTTTCGCCTCGACGTCACCTTCACCGCACCGCCTGGGCTCACCGCCCTGTTCGGGCGCTCGGGCTCGGGCAAGTCCACGGTGATCGCCTGCATGGCCGGCCTCGCCCGGCCCGACCGGGGCCGCTTGACGCTCGGCGACGAGACTCTCCTCGATACCGGCCGAGGCCTCCACGTGCCCGCCCATCGCCGCCGCATCGGCACGGTGTTCCAGGAGGCGCGGCTGATGCCGCATCTCTCGGTGCGCCAGAACCTGCGCTACGGGCGCTGGTTTTCACGGGCGCGTCGGGACGCCGACGGCCTTGAGCCGGAGGCGGTGATCGCGCTGCTGGGCATCGGCCACCTCCTCGACCGCCGGCCCACCGGCCTCTCCGGCGGCGAGGGCCAGCGCGTGGCGATCGGCCGGGCGCTGCTGTCGCGCCCCCGCCTCCTCCTCATGGACGAGCCCCTCGCCGCCCTCGATGCCGAACGCAAGGCCGAGATCCTGCCGCTGATCGAACGCCTGCGCGACGCCGCCGGCATCCCGATCGTGTATGTCAGCCACGCGGTGACGGAGGTGGCGCGGCTCGCCAACACCATCGTGGTGCTGGAGGGCGGCCGGGTCGCCGCCGCCGGACCCGCGGAGGGCATCCTGCGCCGGGGCGAACTCGGCGACTTCCACGCGGCGGAGGCCGGCGCGCTCCTCGACATGGTGGTGGAGGGGCAATGCTCGGCCTCGAACCTGACGCGCCTCTCCGGCCGGGCGGGCCGTCTTCTCGTGCCGCACCTCACGCTGGCGGCCGGCACCGGCGTGCGGGTCCACGTTCCCGCCCGGGACGTCTTGCTCTCCCTCGCCGACCCCGTGGGCCTGAGTGCCCGCAACCGCCTGCGCGGGCAGGTGCTCGCCCTGCACGCCCTCGCCGAGGGTACGATGCTGGTGGAGGTGGATTGCTACGGCGCGGTGCTGTCCGCGCGCCTGACGCGCACCTCCGTGGCGGAACTCGGCCTCGCGGCCGGGACGCCCGTCTTCGCCATCGTCAAGAGCGTCGCCTTCGATCCCGCCGGAATGGGCCGCGCGGCGCACGCCGTCGAGATCTGACGTTTCGTTCGAATGCGATGCATCGCGTTACCCGACGCTTGATCATGCCTGCCAAGAAGCCGGCGCGGGGAGGGAGTCCTTAAGATCGCATTCACGCCGCGCGACTTGTCTGATGGCAGACCAAGACAGCCGACAGCTAAGCAGGAGCGTGCGATGTCGATCAGCAGCATAGGCGGCACGTCCCCGGTCCGCGGCACCGGCGCCACGCCGGCCCCGATCCCGCCGGTTCAGCCCGTCCCGGCCCCAGCGCCCCTCGCACCGGCGGTGCGGGTGGACATCCGGAGCCAGGACCCAGGCGCCGACCGCCGTGCCGAGGCCCCTCGAACCTCAGACCCGATACAGGACGCCAAAGCGGCCCAGACCGCAATGGAACCCCGTATCCGGATCGATACGGACACCAAGGCGGTGGTCTACCAAGAGGTCGATCCAAATTCAGGCGACGTGGTGGTGCAGCTTCCCGACCCGGTGGTGCTCAAGGCTCGAGCCTATGCGGAGGCCGCCGAGGCCCGGACTCGGTCCGTGGCCCGCCCCCTCGACCGCACCGCCTGAACCCGCGCGATCCGAACACCGAGACGAAGAAGGCCGGGGCGATGAGCCCCGGCCTTCTTCGTCTCGGTGTCGAGGTTTCGGTGTCGAGACGTGGAAAAAAACCGCCGGCCCGTAGGCGGGCGGCGTGCCCCGCCTTAGCGGAGGAGCTGCAGGATGCTCTGCTGCGCCGTGTTGGCGAGCGAGAGGGCGGAGATGCCGATCGACTGGCGGGTCGACAGGGCCTGCGAGTTGGCGGCTTCCTCGTTGAGGTCCGCGTTCGTCAGGTTCGCCGAGCCGGTGTCGAGGATGTTGATCAGGTTCTTCGAGAAGTCCTGACGGTTCTGCACCACCGAGAGGTTGGAGCCGAAGGTCGAAGCCTGGGCGCGAAGCTGGCTGGTCGCCGTCGTGATGGAAGTCA
>NZ_JAQGKL010000005.1 GCF_028290105.1 Methylobacterium sp. | reverse complement strand
AGATCGTGGCGCAACGCCCGCGCGAGCGTCGGGCGGCGATGTTGCCGGCCGCGAGATCCATCTGGCCCATCAGCCAGCCGCCGAAGATGTCGCCCGCCGGGTTGGTGTCAGCGGGCATCGCGATGGTGCGCACCACGGGCGCCCCACGGTCTTCGGGCTGGCGGGACTCGGCGTCGGTCGTCATGGCGTGGTGCGGTCTCTAGTTGCGAGGGACCAGCCGACGCAAGGCGCGCGCCGCCCGTGTCCCCATGTCACATCCCGGCGACGGCGAACAGACAGCCGCGCCGACGACGGGTCAGTCCGGCAGCGCGAACACCACCAGGGCGTCGCCGGTGCCGAAGCCCGAGCCCTTGGTGAAGGAGGCGCCACCCGCCGCCACGGCGACGTATTGCCGGCCGTCGAGGGAATAGGTGATCGGCGGTCCGCCGATGCCCGCACCGCATTGGAAGCGCCAGAGGATCGCGCCGGTCTCCGCGTCGTGGGCATCGAGATGCCCGTCCTCCTCGCCGGAGAAGACCAGGCCTCCGGCGGTGGCGAGGGTGCCGCCGGAGAGCCGGCTTCCCGCCTTGACCGACCATTTGATGGCACCGCCGCGCGCCAGATCCACCGCCGTCAGGGTGCTGAAGCTGGGCTCGCCCTTCGCTTCCGCCGTCTCGGTGTAGCGGATGGCTGGGCGGTCGCCCGACGCCGGCACGGTCTTGACCACGTAGGTGGTCGCCCCGTGCCGGACCTGCGCGAAGGCGGTCCCGCCCCGCGCGTCGTAGGCGACCGGGTGCCAGGAGATCGCCCCGAGGGGGCCGGGGCTCACCACGGTGCCGGCCTCGGTGGGTGGCGCGTAGAGGTTCTTCTGCGCGACGAGCGCTGCCGAGCGGGTCAGGAGCTTGCCGGTCTGGCGGTCGTGCACGTAGATCCAGCCCGTCTTGGAGCCCTGGGCCACGGCCTTGACCGGTCCCTGCGTCGTCGGCTGGTCGAGGAGGAAGGGCGGACTCGCGACGTCGTAGCCCCATTCGTCGTGCGGCACCTGCTGGTGGTACCAGCGCAGCTGCCCGGTGCGCACGTCCAGCGCCACGAGGCTCATGGTGTAGAGGTTGTCGCCCGGCCGCGAGAGGCCGAAATTCTGCGGAGCTGGATTGCCGGTGCCGACATAGATCAGCCCGAGATCGGCATCGTAGGCCGGTGTCATCCAGAGGGAGCCGCCGCCGACCCGCCAAGCCTCGCGGTTGGCCGGGGCCGCCGCCTTCTCGGCGGCGATGTCACGGTGAAGGGGCACGCCGTCCGCCGTGGTCGCGGCGAAATCGCCCTCCCAGCCGTCCGACTTGGTGACGTACCAGCGCCAACGCTCGGCACCGGTGGCTGCGTCGTAGGCCGCGAGCCAGCCACGCCGGCCATAACCGCCCTCGATGCCCACCACGGCGCCGCCGTCGAGACCGCCCTTGGCGTCCTCCACGTGCAGACCGTAGCCGGCCCCTGCCACTCCGACGATGACGAGGCCCTCGGCGACCAGCGGCGGCATCTTGAAGCCGAGCCGGCTCGAGCCCTGCACGCCGTTGGCGCCGAGCGTGTCCGCGAGGGCCGAGGCGGTCTCGGACTCACCCTCTTCGGGGCGCACGGCCTCGTGGTCCCACAGGACCTTCCCCGTCGCGGCGTCGAGGGCAATGATGCGCCCGTCCATCGTCGCCTCGAAGACCTTGCCGTCCGAGACTGCGACGCCCCGATTCGACGGCGGCCCGAAGATCTTTTCCGTGCGTGCCTTGTGGGTGTAGGTCCAGAGGACCTTGCCGGAGCGCGCATCGAGGGCGGCCACGTGATTCTGCGTGGTCGAGACGTAGAGCGTGCTCCCCACCGCCACCGGCTCCGCCTGGAAATAGCCGGTGATCCCGGTCTGGAAGATCCAGGCCGGGCGCAGGGCCTTGACGTTGGCCCGGTCGATCCCGGTCAGCGGAGAAAAGTGCTGGTTGGTGTGGTCGCGCCCGAACATCGGCCAATCGTCGGCCGATGCCGGCGAGAGGGGCGATATGGTCATGAGAAGAGCGGCCAGGACACCGACGCGTGCGGACTTCATGCTGTTTCCTCGAATCCTTGATGTGTGGTCGGGCGCACGCGTGAAACCGATCGCCATCAGGCGGAGGCGTCCGGCCGCTTCGCCTTGGCAAGTTGCAGCGGCGTGTCGGCGGCGCCCATCGACTGCGCCATCTCGGCGGCGGTGAGGCCGGTTCCGTCCCGCAGGTCCGGGTCGGCCCCGTGGGCGAGGAGAAGGTCGACCATATCGGTCCGGTTGAACATCGCCGCCGTCATCAGTGCCGTGCGCGTGCCACTGCCCGTGCCGTCGACGGCGGCGCCATGCGCCAACAGCAACGCGGCGATCGCCATGTCGCCCTTGAAGGCCGCGCCGGCCAGCGGCGTCTGGCCACGGACATTCGCGAGTTCCGGGTCGCCGCCATGTTCGAGGATGACCCGCGCGGTTTCCGCCTGCCCGTTATAGGCGGCGAGCATCAGCAGGCTGTCGCCCTTGTCGTTGCACAGGTTCGCGGGCAGCCCCTGGCCGAACAGTTCGGAGAGTTCCTCCGCGTGGCCGAGGCGAGCATACTGGAATACCCGGCCGGCGAAGGCCAGAGTCTCAGCGTCGAGTTCGGGCTTGTGCGGCGTCTCGGTATCCATTGGGTGCTTTCACTACGGGCGCTCGCGGAGGACGGATCATTGAGCGTCATGCGCCCCGGAGTCGAGGCGCGTCACCCTCGGAAGCTTTCGGCCAGCGTCGCTCAGAAGTCGTGCTTGTCGAGGGTCTCGCGGAGGGTGTCGAGGGCAATGGTATAGTCGGACTGCATGCCGAGTTCCGGCGACAGACTCGTGCCGTGGATGGACACGTAGGCGCCGTCCTTCAGGCCGACCAGGTCGAGGAAGAAGTCGTCGAGCATGTCCTGGTTGGTGAGCATCAGGCAGCGCACGCCCGCCGGCGAAAAGGCGAGATTGCTGAGCGCCGCGCCCATCCCGCCCACCACCAACCGCGCGGCGGCGAAGATCTGGACCTGCCGCGCGAAGGGTTCGGTCTCGGGATGCACCACCGCGTAACCGCGCTCCCGCAACAGGGCGATCACCTCCGCCTCGTTGGCGAGCCGCCGCCGCCCGCTTCGATTGCGGCTGACGTAGATCCGCTCGGGCAGCGGTTCGGCCGGGGGACCGATCCGGTCGCGCAGGGCGAGTGCGGCCTCGATCACGAGGGGCGATTTCTCGACGGGCTGCCGGGTGATCGGTGTCGGATAGACCAAGTCCTCGAAGACGACCTCGCGCGCGTTCAGCCAGACGATGCGCGCCTCGCCGATCCCCAGGACGGCGAGCGAGTCCCGGTAGACGCGTTCCATCGCGGGGATCGCCTGGACGGTCACCTTCGCGTTCTCGAGCAGCCCGGCACGGGCGGCGACGTGCAGCCGGGGGAGGCATTCGACGAGCCAGTGCCCGTAATTCTCCGCCCACATCTGCCACAGGTGCACGGTGCGGCCGGGGATGCGGCGGGGCCGTGGCAGCGTGTGCGCGACATGTCCCGTCCCGTCGGACGCCAGGGTCAGGGCGCCCAGAAGATGCGTCCGGTCGCGGTTGATCAGGCTCTCGGCGACGATGGAATCGCCGACCTGCACGATGCCGTATCCGAAGACGATCGCCTCCGGGTAGCGGTGGACCCGCGCCTCCGGCGGGACCACTTCCATTCCGGCGAACCAGCGGACGCCCTCGACGATCCAGGGCGGTGCGTCGACGAGCGTGGCGGTCGGGCGCCGATAGGTGGGCGCCGCGACCGTGACTGGGGCGGATGCGGGAATGTCGGCGGCCGGGCGAAGCCGGATCGGTCGGGGCGGAACGGAGGCCTTGACGGTGACCCGGTATTCGCACGGGCCGTGGCCCGCATGCGAGGCGGCCGGCAGGCGCTCCGCCGATGCTCGGCGCCGGTCGAGGGCGAGGGTTCGATAGCGGTCGTAGCCGAGGCGCGTCCCTGTCCGCGCTCGCAGGGCGTAGACGCCGCCATGGGCGAGGGTGCGGTCGAGCACCACGAAGGCGAAGGCCTGCGCCCGAGGATCGGATGTCCGCTGATCGATGACGAGATTCGGCCCATGGAAGGCCACCAGGGCCCGCAGGCGATGCCGCTCGCCGAGGCGCCCGCAGATCACCGGAATGCCGTCGGGCGCCTCGGCCCCGAGGTCGGGATTGTCGGTGACGAGGCAGAACGCGGCCTGGATGAAGTGCGCCCGGAAGAACGCGAGGTCCGGGTCGATGCGATCGCAGAGGATCAGGACCGAAGACGGCTGCGTGGTGAGGTCCGCCACGGCCTTGAGTGCCAGGAGGCGCGCCAAATCGCCCTGGACCGGCCGCTTCGATGGGGCGGACCGGAGCGCGCGCCAAATCCTGCCGGCCCGGACCCTTTCCCAAGCGGAGTGCAGGAACCATACTTGCACTATGCCGACACCGAAGAAGCCCCGCGCCGCATCCGCCAAAACCCCGAATTCCAAGGCGTCGAAGCCCGAGCTGCAGCCCCTCGACGAGCATCTCGCAGCTTTGCTCAGCCCGGCGCTGAACCGCAACCGCCCGCCGCCGGTGGAGGTGGCACCGCCGCGCCCCTCAGCAAAGCCGCCCGCCAAGCCGACGGGTCGTCCCAAGAAGGTGGACCCGGCTCCGGCCGGGATGGCGGAAGCGCCGCAGGCGGCGTTCATGCACGCCGATGCCGCCGATGTCGACCCGCGCCTGGCCCAGGCCCTCGGCCTGCGCCCGCCCGAGGACGGACCGGCGCCGGAGGGGATGGCGGATGACGGCGAGACCTCGCTCGCCACCGACGCCGTGTCGGCCACCGTCGATGCGCTGTCGCGCCTGCTCACCGAGGGCAACCCGCTGTTTCGGGACGGCAAGACCTGGGCGCCCCACCGCCCGGAGCGGCCGAAGAAATCGGAGGGCGGCGTCCCCTTCAAGCTGAAATCGGAGTTCGAGCCGGCGGGCGACCAGCCCCGCGCCATCGCCGAACTCGTGGACGGCGTGAAGAAGGCCGAGCGTGACCAGGTGCTGCTCGGCGTCACCGGCTCCGGCAAGACCTTCACGATGGCCAAGGTCATCGAGGCGACGCAGCGCCCGGCCCTGATCCTGGCCCCGAACAAGACCCTGGCGGCGCAGCTCTACGGCGAGTTCAAGAGCTTCTTTCCCGACAACGCGGTCGAGTATTTCGTCTCCTACTACGACTACTACCAGCCCGAGGCCTACGTGCCGCGCTCGGACACCTTCATCGAGAAGGAATCGTCGATCAACGAGCAGATCGATCGCATGCGCCACGCCGCAACCCGCGCCCTGCTCGAGCGCGACGACGTCATCCTCGTCGCCTCGGTCTCGTGCATCTACGGCATCGGCTCGGTGGAGACCTACACCGCCATGTCGTTCACGGTGTCGCTGAACGAGAAGATCGAGCAGCGCCAGCTCATCGCCGACCTCGTGGCGCTCCAGTACAAGCGCATCCAGTCGGACTTCGCCCGCGGCACCTTCCGGGTGCGCGGCGACGTCATCGAACTCTGGCCGGCCCACTTGGACGATCGCGGCTGGCGCATCGGCCTGTTCGGGGACGAGGTCGAGACGATCACCGAGTTCGATCCGCTCACGGGCAAGAAGATCAACGACCTGAAGTTCGTGAAGGTCTACGCCAACTCGCACTACGTCACGCCGCGCCCCACCCTTCAGCAGGCGGTCAAGGGCATCAAGACCGAGCTGAAGCAGCGCGTCGACGAATTGACGAAGATGGGCCGCCTGATCGAGGCCCAGCGCATCGAGCAGCGCTGCACCTTCGACATCGAGATGATCGAGGCCACCGGCGCCTGCAACGGCATCGAGAACTATTCGCGTTACCTGACGGGCCGCAAGCCCGGCGAGCCGCCGCCGACCCTGTTCGAGTACCTGCCGGACAACGCCCTCGTCTTCACCGACGAGAGCCACGTCACGGTTCCGCAGATCGGCGGCATGTACAAGGGCGATTTCCGCCGAAAGGCGACCCTGGCGGAATACGGCTTCCGCCTGCCCTCATGCCTCGACAACCGCCCGCTGCGGTTCGAGGAATGGGACGCCATGCGGCCGCAATCCATTCACGTCTCGGCCACCCCGGCGAAGTGGGAGATGGAGCAGACCGGCGGCGTCTTCGCCGAGCAGGTCATCCGCCCCACCGGCCTCGTCGACCCGGTCATCGAGATCCGCCCCGCGCGCTCCCAGGTGGACGACCTCCTGGGGGAGGTGCGCGAGGTGGCCCAGGCCGGCTACCGGACGCTCGTGACCACGCTGACCAAGCGCATGGCCGAGGATCTCACCGAGTACCTGCACGAGAACAGCGTGCGGGTGCGCTACATGCACTCGGATATCGACACCCTCGAGCGCATCGAGATCATCCGCGACCTGCGGCTCGGGGCCTTCGACGTGCTGATCGGCATCAACCTCCTGCGGGAGGGACTCGATATTCCAGAATGCGCGCTGGTCGCCATCCTCGACGCGGACAAGGAGGGCTTCCTGCGCTCCGAGACCTCGCTGGTGCAGACCATCGGCCGCGCGGCCCGCAACGCCGAGGCCCGCTGCATCCTCTACGCGGACAACATCACCGGCTCGATGGAGCGGGCGATGGCCGAGACCGAGCGGCGCCGCACCAAGCAGCTCGCCTACAACGAAGAGCACGGCATCACGCCGCAGAGCGTGAAGCGTGGCATCTCGGACATCCTGAGCAGCGTGTTCGAGGGCGATCACGTCCAGGTGGATACGGGGCTGGCCAAGAACGCCGCCACCATCGGTCACAACTTCAAGGCTGTGATGGCCGACCTCGAAAAACGCATGCGCATGGCCGCCGCCGACCTCGACTTCGAGGAGGCAGCCCGCCTGCGCGACGAGCTCAAGCGCCTCCAGGCCACGGAGCTCCTGGTGTCCGACGATCCCATGGCGCGTCAGGGGGACATCGAGCGTGAGGCAGGTCGTTTCGGATCCAAGCAGAGCCGCATCTCGAAACCGACCCTCGACAACATGGGTCCGGGCACGGACCGAGAAATCCCGGTGGGCGCCGCGCCGTCGTGGGTCGAGCGACCGAAGGCCCGCTCGACCCAGGGGCTCGGCGGGCAGAAGCCGAAATACAAGGGCGGGGGCGGGCGAAAGCGCAGCTGATCGCCGGCCGAACCGGAACGGGAACCCTTGCGGGGTGCCGGGGCTTGGTTCGGCATCACGTGAAGCGCCCACCCCGGAGACTGTCCCGTGACCCTCCCTCGCCCCCTCCGCCCGCCGTTCCAGCCACGCGCCGGCTCCGCGGTCACCGCGCTCTTCCTCGGCAGCCTCGCGATATCCGCGAGCTTCGGAATGGTCCTCGGGCCCTTCCTGGCGCCGGCGGCCGCGGCCCAGAGCGTCCCCAATCCGAACGATCAGCCGACGCCCGCGACGTTGCCGGAGCGTGATCGTACCGCCGCCGAGCGCCCGAACGGGCAGGTCGCGCCGTCGAAGGCGATCTCGGCCACCACGGAGATCGTGGCGTCGGATCGAACGAAGGGCAGCCGCACCAATCCCCTCGACCACCTTCCCGCCCGGGATCGCGCGGCCACCGGCGGAACGCGCCGCGACTGATTTTTTGTGAAGGTTCGGGTGTGCCCAAGCTGGGTTCGTTCCGAAAAATACGATCCGTTACAAGACGTTACGCGGGGGAGAAGCGATTATGGGTCTGCTCGATCAGGTCATCGGCGGTGTTCTTGGCCAAGTGCTCGGGGGCGGGCACGCCTCGGAGCGCGGCGGACAGGGTGGCGGCGGAGGTCTCGGCGGTGGAGGCAGTCTCGGGGGCGGGCTCGGAGGAGCGATGTCGCCCATCGTCCAGGCGCTCCTGATGCTCCTGATGTCCAAGGGAGCGGGCGGCCTCGGCGATCTTCTCGGCGGCGGGCATCGCCAGGAGGCGCCCCAACGCCGTGAGCACGAGGACGGAGATATGGGCGGGTTCGGCCAGGATCCGGGCCGCCCGCCCGGCTCCGGATGGAACCAGCGCGACGACGAAGGCTCCTCGCGCCCGCCGGCGCGGGAGGGCGATTTCAGCGACCTGTCGGGCATGCTCGACGGCCCGGGAGGTGGTGCGCCAGGTCCGAGCGATCGCGAGCCGGGCGCCGGCCCATACGCCCGTCTCGATCATGAGCAGGGCGAGGGCCACGGCGGCCTCGATGGGCTCGTCGACCGGTTTCAGCGCGGCGGCCTCGGCGACGTCATCGAGTCCTGGATCGGCCACGGTGAGAACCGATCCGTCGCGCCGAACCGCCTCGCCGACGCCCTTGGACCCGAGACGGTCAATGCGTTGGAGCAGCGTACCGGCATGAACCGCGACGACCTGCTGGCTCAACTCGCCCAGGTCCTGCCGCAGGTGGTCAACGGCCTGACCCCGCAGGGACGGCGCCCGACCGGCGAGGACGTGCGCGGCTGGTAGCCCGGTCGCGTTCAGGCCAACGAAAATCAGCGCAGCGAGGGCCCCCTCGTTGCGCTTTCGGCGTCTGCACAATCCCGCATCGTCGTGCCGAAGCTCATGCCGGCCTCGTAGAAGCGGAAGGTGTTGCGCCCGGCATTCTTGGCTTCGAACAGCGCGATATCGGCGTTCCGGCACAGCTTGTCGCCATCGAGCCCGTCCTGCGGCGCGATGGCGATGCCCAGGCTGACGCCCACCGCGATCGCGTCTCCATCGACGTCGATCGGGTTCGAAATCGTCTCGATGATGCGACGGGCGAGCGTCCGGACGCTGCTGGCCACGACGGGGCCGGTCTGGATGATCATGAATTCGTCGCCGCCGATACGTGCGACGGTGTCCTCGGATCGGACGACGGACCGCAGGCGCTCCGCCACGGTGCGTAGCAGGGCGTCGCCCGCCTGATGCCCGAGGGTGTCGTTCACGGCCTTGAAGCGGTCGAGATCGAGGCACAGCACCGCGAACCCGCGCGCGCGGCGGCGCGTCATCGCGATTTCCTGGGCGAGCCGCTCGTGAAAGAGCGTGCGGTTGGCGAGATCCGTGAGCGCGTCGTGCCGGGCCATGTGCGCGATGCGATGTTCGGCTTCCTTGCGCTCGGTGATGTCGCGCACCGCCGCCACGTAGCCGGTGCGCCGGATCCCGTCCGCATCGAAGGTCACGTTGAAGATCGCCTCGACCCAGACCCAGCTGCCGTCCTTGCGCCGGTAGCGCTGGCGCGCCACCACGCGTTCGAGGCGGCCCTCGCCGATGTCCCGCAGGAGCTTGCGGAAGGCCTCCAGGTCGTCGGGATGGACCTGATCGAGGGGCTTCGTCCCGATCAATTCCTCGGGCTCGTAGCCGAGCAGCGTGCGGACGGCGGGGGAGACGTAGCGCCGGACCGTGTCCAGGGTCGCCCAGACCACCATGTCGGAGGTGTTGTCGGCCAGCAGGCGATAATGCGCCTCCCGCTCGCGAAGCTGGCTCTTGGCGCGTTGCAGGGTGAGTTGCGCACTGACGACGGAGGCAAGGTCCCGGAGGCGCGCGCAATCCTCGTCCGTGAACTGGCGCGGAACGACGTCGAGGACGCACAGGATGCCGACCCGCAGGCCGTTCTCCGCGTAGAGCGGCGCTCCGGCGTAGAAGCGCACCCACGGGGACTGGCTCACCAGGGGAGCGTCCCGGAACCGCTCGTCCTCGCGCGCATCCTCGACCACGAAGACCGCATCCGACAGGATCGCGTAGTTGCAGAAGGCCCCTTCCCGCTCTGTCCCGTCCTGATCGAGGCCGCACTTGGCCTTGAACCACTGATGGTTTTCCTCGATCAGCGAGACATAGGAGATCGGCATGCCGAACAGGGCTGTCGCCGTGCGGCAGATCGCGTCGAATTCCGGTTCCGGCTCGGTCGCCATGATGTGGAGGTCCCGAAGGGCCTTCAGGCGATCCGCTTCATTGTCGGCGATGGGGTACATGTACGCCCTGGATCAGCACAGTTCCGGTCGGTGGATCGAAACGTCCATGATTTAAGACACCGAGAGTCCCAACCGTCGCTTAACGTCTGTTTCCGGAATCGTGGATGGCCCGTCCGCTCCCGGCTATTTCGTCGACTTGACCTGACAGGTGGCGCAGAAGAACGTCGATCGCCCGGATTGTACGATCCGCTCGATCGTACCCGTGCATCCCTTCGCTCCGCAGGCATGCCCGACTCGGTCGTAGACCCGAAAGGCGTGCTGGAAGGCGCCGGCGCCGCCATCCGTATGTGCGTAGTCCCGCAGGGTCGAGCCGCCAGCTGCGACGGCCTCGGTGAGAACCTCCACGATCACTTTGGTCAGGCGGGTTGCCTGGCGTGTCGGCGTTCCGTCCGGCTTGGCGAGGCTGCCCGCCGGCGCCTGCGGGTGCAGGCCGGCCCGGTGCAGGGCCTCGCAGACGTAGATGTTGCCCAGACCCGCGATCAGGCGCTGGTCGAGGAGC
>NZ_JAQGKL010000316.1 GCF_028290105.1 Methylobacterium sp. | reverse complement strand
CCCGACACCGACCCGGAGGCGCTGCATGCGCGCCTCACCGCGCGCCGGGCCTGGGAGACCGAGCGCGCCGAGCGCCGGGCCGAACTGGCGCGCGCCGCCGACGGCCTGTCGGAGGCGGAGCTGCGGGCCGAACGCGCGGCGCTGACGAGCGACGACATCGAGGAGCTGCTCGCCAACTGCGCGGCCGAGGCGGACGACCTCGACCGGAGCGGACAGCTCGCCTTTGCCGACCGCGACCGCCACGAGCGCCGCCGGGCCGAACTCGAAGGCGGCACCGGGGCCGAGCTGGCGCTGGCCCAGCGCAAGGCGGCGGAGGCCGAACTCCAGGCGCAGGCCCGGCACTGGGCGGTGCTGAAGCTCGCGGGCCTGATGCTCGGCACCGCCATCGGCCGCCACCGAGCGGGCCAGCAGGACCCGCTGCTGGCCCGCTCGGGCGCCCTGTTCGGGGCGCTGACCGGCGGCGCCTTCGCGGGCCTCGCCCAGGATTACGACGCCAGCGACACTCCCCGCCTCGCCGGCCGCCGCGCCGGGGGCGAACTCGTCCCCGTGGAGGGACTGAGCGAGGGCACCCGCGACCAGCTCTACCTCGCCCTGCGGCTGGCCTACCTCGAGGATTACGCCACCCGCGCCGAGCCCGCCCCCTTCATCGGCGACGACCTCTTCCTCACCTTCGACGACGCCCGCACCGCCCACGGTCTCGAAGCCCTGGCGGCGGTGGGCGACACGATCCAGCCGATCCTGTTCACCCACCACCGCCACGTGGCGGATCTGGCGCGGGCCCGGCTGGGGGACGCGGTGGACGTGCTGGATCTGTGAGGGGCCGATCGACCCGGCGCCCGTGTCCTCCGGCGCGGGACGCCTCTCTCGAGACGCCCAGGGAATCGCCGATCCCGGGGCCGGACGGACTCGGCTCGCCCGTGTGACGGGCCGCTCCGGGTGAATTTGCGACGGTCTGCCTGCCCGTGGACAGATCCGTGGACCGGACGGTCGTGCGCGCCCTCGATCGAGCAGACGATGCGCGTTGTCCGGTATGCCGAGAGACGTTCGAAGCCGGCGTGGTCGGATGCTGCGGGACGCCTCCGCCGCCAGCTATGTCCCCACCTGTGAAAAGCTGGCACCGGTTCCTGACGGTCACGACGTCCGCCATCGTCGATCGGATACGGATGACATCGGCAGTCGCGGACCCGGTCCGATACCCGACGGGAGCGTCAACAGGACGAATGTCTTGCTTGGATCGAAGCTCGGCGGTCAGCTGACGGTGCCATCCGCTTCCTGCGTGCAAGTGGCCGGTGCGAGGTCTGCGGCCGTTCGCATCGACGGATCGTCTTTCATCTCGGCGACGGGGGCCGGTGAGACGACGGGGCGCTGCCTGGCGTGGCGAGATCGGGCGGCTTAACCGGTTGGCGCATCGGCGGGACAGCGACGCTGATGCGAGCACACCCTACGAGGCCATCTGCGAGGTATGGCCTGC
This sequence comes from Methylobacterium sp., assembly GCF_028290105.1. Classification (GTDB taxonomy): domain Bacteria; phylum Pseudomonadota; class Alphaproteobacteria; order Rhizobiales; family Beijerinckiaceae; genus Methylobacterium. Next base: position 6,260 of record NZ_JAQGKL010000316.1, on the reverse strand, counting down.
CGAGCCCCGTCGCTTCAGGTCAAACCCGTTCCACCAAATGCCGGGACCAGAGATGTGACGATCCTTCGGTCAGCGTTCTAAACGCGCTGTTAACCCTAATCATTAATGTGTTCAATCATTGGTGGCTTCCCGCGGGCCGTACCCTCCCCCGCGCAAGGATGGCAAATTATGCGACTGATCATCGGCGCAATCATCGTCTTCGCCTGCGTCTTCGGCAGCTACGCGGCGATGGGTGGCCATCTGGAAGTCCTTTGGCAGCCGTTCGAGTTTGTCATCATCCTCGGTGCAGCGATCGGTGCCTTCATCATCGGCAACACCGGGCCGGTGCTCAAGGCCGTGCCATCCATGTTGGGCACGCTCGTGAAGGGCCCCAAGTACAGGCAACAATGCTATGTCGAACTGCTGGGGATGCAGTATTCATTGTACAAGCTTGTGAAGCAGAAGGGTATGATGGCGCTCGAGCCGCACATCGAAGATCCAAGCGAGTCGACGCTGTTCAACGCCTTCCCGACCTTTGCAGCGAACGATCACGCGGTCGAGTTCGTCTGCGACTACATGCGTATGGTGATGCTGGGCGCCAACAACGCCTACGAGATCGAAGCTCTCATGGATGAGGAGCTGGAGACGCACCACCAGGAGCAGGAGCGGGTCGTTTCGTCCATGCAGGCGCTCGCCGACGGAACACCGGCGCTCGGCATCGTCGCCGCCGTGCTCGGCGTGATCAAGACGATGGGGGCGATCAAAGAGCCGCCGGAGGTGCTGGGACACCTGATCGGCGGCGCGCTCGTCGGTACCTTCTTCGGCGTCTTCGTCGCCTATGGCTTTTTCGGGCCCATGGCGCAGTCGCTCAAGAGCCTCCTCGAGGCCGAATCCAAATACTACTTTTCGCTCAAGGCGGGTCTCATCGCCCACATCAGCGGCCAGCCGCCGGTGATGGCGGTAGAATTTGCCCGCAAGGCTCTGATGAGCGACGTCCGCCCGACCTTCAACGAAGTGGAAACGGCAACCGCCGCTCTGCCCGCCTAGATCTGACGCAATCTCGAGCAGGGACTCGATGGCCATGGCTCTCCAGCCGATCATTATCATCAAGAGGGTCAAGAAGACCCCTCATGCACACCACGGCGGGGCCTGGAAGATCGCCTATGCGGACTTCGTGACCGCCATGATGGCGTTCTTTCTGCTGATGTGGCTGATCAGCATGACGACGGAGGAGCAGAAGGTCGGTTTAGCGGAATACTTCGCGCCGGCGGCCTTGAGCACGCAAACCAGTGGCGCTGGCGGAATGCTGTACGGCACCGCCCTAGACACGTCAGGCAACAAGGCAGCCACGCCGCGCGACGCAGCGCGGGGCGCTGCAGACACTTCAGGCGACAAGGCATCCACGCAGCGCGACGCAGCCAGGGGCTCTGCCGAGCAGGAGGACAGAACGCTCCCGGCCAGGCAGCGCCGCGCCAGCGATCTCGCTGCCAGCCGCCCGGCCGCCAGCGAGCAGGCCAACGTCAGCGCCATAGCCAGCCTCCGGCAGGCGCTTGAGAAGATGCCCGAAATTGGCGAGCTGTCGCGCAACATCGTGATCGAGCCCACCAAGGAGGGCGTGGACGTTTCCCTCGTGGACCAGGACGGCCGCTCCATGTTCCGCGAGGGCTCCGTCTACCCCGACGAGCGCACCCGTCGCGTGCTGGAGGCGCTCGCGCCCGCCATGCGCCGGCTGCCCAACCGCCTGTCCATAACCGGCCACACGGCCACCGCGCGCCCGGGCTCGGCGCAGGCCGGCGAACCTTGGAACCTCACCGCCGGGCGTGCGCTCGCCGTGCGCGAGATCCTGGCGGGTGCCGGGGTTCCCGACGACAACTTCGCTTCCGTCGTGGGACGCTCCGACACCGAGCCGGCTTTCCCCGACAATCCCTACATCGCGCCGAACCGACGGGTGACGATCACGCTGCTGAATGCGAGCCCGCCGGCGCCCCCTAGCCTTTTTCGCTGACGACGAGGCGCCTCGCCGCCTCGAAGGGGCTTGTCGCAAACCGGGATATCGGTCGCAGCAGAGGTCAGACCCGCCTCTCGATTCAGATTCTGTTGAATCGATCCGCCAACTCGGAAAGCCCGTCGTCATCAATCCGTCGACCATGCCTGGAGTCTGTGGTGAACCGCCTGCCCGTCGAGCGGCCTGTTTGAGCACGAGACAGACGAAGGCGACGATGTGGAGATCCGCGAGCGTGCTGGGATAGCGCTCGTGATCCCTGACGAGACGGCGGGAAAACCCGCCGAACTCGAACTGTCGCGTCGTACGGCAAACGCGATCGGGCCGGCGTCAGACCCGACGTCGACGCGCTCTGCACCCTCGATGGACGAAGGCTGTGATAAGGTCTGACCACCGAGAGCGTGGGGAGGGGTGCCGATGCGCAATCCGCCGGACGACAGCGTGGCGTCTGCCCGAACCGCCGCACGCGGCTTTCTGGCTGATCTGCGTGAACACGCCGATCACGCCGGTTCGCCCGGATGGGTCAGCATCCCCACCCTGGTTCAACGGATTGCGGAGGAGGCCACCCGAACGGCGGCGGACTGGCCGACGCACACGGGCCGGCATCGCTTCCTCGTGGAACTCGCGAGCGAGGCGCGAAGCGAATGGACGGTGCAGCGCGAGCCGAACGGCCTTCGGGCGCAATTCTACGACGCCTTGCACCGGCGCATCAACGCGATGGTCGAGGAGGAGCGTCCCTGACGCATCCACGGCCCCTGTCTCGTCCAGGATGCGGACGCTGGGTCCCGAATTGCAGGACGCTGCCGATCTCACGGCGAGGGTCGATCAGAGTGGACGATCGGCAGCCAGCGTTCGCCTCCCGCCCGATCGACGGCTCAAGCGGCGCCGACGCGCGGCGGCTCGGCGGGTTCGGCCGCGAGGCGCTCGAAAATTCCCAGAAGCTGTTCCTGCGTTGCCCGCGTGGCTGCCCCGTCATCGACGTCGGCCGGTGACCACATCCAGGAGCGTGCCGGGTCGCTGCGCATGGCCCAGGCGGGGAAAAGACGGTCGGTGACAGCGTGGTAGGTCAAGCGGCGGATCTCGAGATGCCGATCGTCCCGCAGAATCCGCGCGTAGGTCGCGTCGATCGCTTCCTCCGGACCTTCCAGCAGCTGCAGGTAGATATCGGACCTGCAAATCAGGGCGCCCGTCAATCCGTCTCGCGTGTTGCAGCGACGCGACTGCGTGAGAATGCTGTTCAAGGCGGCTTGGTCAAATCCGAATGGGCGTGACGAATAGATGAGCTGAACGAGGTTCATGATAACAACACTCCGCCATGCGCCGACCGTAAAGTTCAAGACCGATTTGAAATCAGATCCAAATCTGACGGTCGCATTGTCTCACGCGTCGAGATTTCGACAGATTGAGCGCTCATCAGAAGCCTGCACCGATGGTGCGGATGCAGGTTCCTAGCTGCTTGGGTCACCCGTTGGCCGTTGGCCTGGATCGAGGCGGAGCTTGTCGGCGACGCCGATGTCGTAAAGTCTTTGCGCGAGCAGGACCGCCGTCGGTGCGTCGACGGCCGACGCGTCCGCGCCGACACGCTCGACGAGTTCGGGCTTGTCGAGGAAGACGGGGCCACCGACCATGATGCCCACCGACCGGTTGCGTGACACCTTGCGGACCGATCGGATCGAGGCCGCCAACCCATCGAGGCGGCTCTCGCAGCTCAATGTCAGGCCGACGACATCGAACTTCGTCGAGCCGACGAGATCGGCAATCTGCTTCGCGCTGGAGGCCAGGCCGCTCGTGACCTGCCATCCGGCCACCTGCAGGAACTGCTCGACCACGGCCACGCCGAACGTGTGGAGTTCCCCCGGCGCCCCCATCAACAGCGCCGAGCGGTCCTCGTCGGGGTCGGACACAGGTGCGTCCGATCGGTATTGCGAGAGAAGCACCTGAAGACGGGCGACGCCCACGGTCACTTCGATGAAGTCGCAGAGATCCTCGTCCCACAAGCGTCCGAGCAAGGACGCTGCGGGCGCGAGAAGTTCGAGGAACATGCTCTCGGCGGAGTGACCTTTGGCCAGGTGATCCTTGACGGCCTCCGAGGCCGCGGAAACGTCCGACCCGAAGAGGAGCTGCGTGAAGGCTTCGATCTGCTGCGCGTCCGGCTTGACCAGCGGCGCGTCGACCGGTGGTACGAGCTGGGGGTGAAGCAGCTTCAGACGGGGGATGATGTCGGTTTCGACGATGCGACTGAGCGCCAGGGCGCGGTGGCGGCTGTCCTCGGCCGAGCGTTTCCGCGCGTATGTGAGCCGAACCTCCGCGTCCTGCGCGCCGTGGCGTGCCTGCGGGCCGGCCCATGAAGCGGTGGACGAGGCAAGATTCGGCATTGTCCGCTCCCCTGAACGCTCTTCCCCAACGGCGGGGACGGGGCGCTGACGGGTCGAGACCGTGCACCTCTTGGACACATCAAAGCGTCAAGCGGCCTGGATGTAAAGTGCAGCATGCCTGTTCGGGCCTGTCACAAACGTGTGGCGGTTCCCCTGCCGTGGGTGACGCAAAGGTCCGATTGCGTGTGCGGGATTGATCGAAGGCCGAGCGCGACCACACGGTCAGTGGCCCCGATCCGAGCCCCGGCTCCGATCACTCCGCAACCCGAATCACTCCGTAACCCGAATCACCGGGCGGCCACCGCGATGGCGCCGCTCGTCAGGACGTTGAAGCTGAGGCCGTTGCCCTCGCAGGCCGCGATGATGCGGCGGCGGCTCGCATCGTTCAGGCTGTGCTCGCCGGACTCGATGCGGCGGATCGTGGACAGGGACAGCCCCGCCGCCTTGGCGAGGTCCTCGCGCGACCAGTCCAGCAGGGCGCGGGCCGCGCGGATGTGGCGGGCGGTGATGTGCTGGGAAAGGCCGAGGCGGAAGCTCTCGTCCTTGACCGCGAGGCCGTGGCCCGCGGGCTGGACGACGGTGGTCCAGTCGACGATGCCGCCGTCGTCGTGGCGGATGGGAACCGTGAAGGTCTCGAACCGGCCCCGCTCGACGCGGTCGATGTGGATCGTCGGCTGGGAGGTGTGGATGATGCCGGCCTGCAGCGATTGCAGGCTCAGGGACCGCCAGTACTCGCGTTCCTCCGGGACCATCAGGAGGAAGGCATCGTCCGCGATCTCGTTGGGCGAGAGCCCCGTGAGCTCGAAGGCCTCCTGCGGGAAGGTGAACTCGCCCGCCGGGTTCAGGGAGAACATCAGGATGCGGGCCTGCTCGAAGAGCGCGCGCTTGCGCTTCTGGTCGAGGCGCCGCAACTGCAGCAGGCGCTCCTTGTCGGTCACGTCCAGCACGACGCCGGAGGCGCCGCGCGGGCGGCCATCGGGGTCGAAGAACACCTCGTTGCGGCTGGACAGGATCCGCCACGAGCCGTCGGGCCGGACCAGGCGGAAGTCGAGGCTGCTGAGCGCGCCCGTGCGGCGGATCTCCACGGCCGATTCCATCCGGGCCCGGTCGTCCGGGTGGATCAGCTCCAGGAACAGGTCGTAGCTCGGCCGGACCGTCCCGGCGTCGAGGCCGAGCAGGCGATAGAGGCCGTTCGACCAGATGTGGCGATCGGAGGCGAAGGTCCAGCTCCAGCACCCGATCATCTCGGCGTTCTCGATCAGGCGCAGGAACTCGGGCGAGGAAAAGACGAGGTCCCGTGCGTCCATGGCGATCCTCTTCCCCACCAGTCCGGGGTATTCCCCTCGCGCGTTCTGCCACGCGCGGGCTTATAGTTCCACTTTGTCCCCTGGGCGGCCCTTTAAGCTTGTGTTTCCGGGACTTGTCTCCGTTCCGGGCAGACGGGCCTTCCGCCACAGCGCCCGCCCCAGCAACAGCCCCAGTCTCCGACAGAACAGCGCGACCCCGAAGCACCAGGCCAAGCCCGCCAGCAGCGCGCTCGCCAGCGCCGAGAGGCCGGCGCCGAGCGCCAGCGCGCCGCGTCCGAGCAGCGCCAGGGCGGCGCGGGTGCGGGGGCCGAGGCGCTCGCTGAGGCGGACCGCGCGGGCGACGTCGGTGGGATCGCGGGCGAGGCCGAGCACCTGCATCACCCCGCGCTGGCCGGTGCGGCGCCCCAGCGCCACGGATTCGGCGGCTAGGTTCGTCAGGCCCGCCACCGTGCCGGGGCGGATGGCGAGGCCGGCGGCGGCGCGCGCGCCCGCCAGATCGAGGCGACCTGCGGCGGTGAGGACGCAGGCCAGCGCCTCGCGATCGAGGCCGGTGCGGATGGTGCGGCCGAGGCTCTGGGCCAGCGCGGGCGAGAGCCG
>NZ_JAQGKL010000286.1 GCF_028290105.1 Methylobacterium sp. | reverse complement strand
ATCTTGCCGTCGGTCCCCTGGCGTTGACCAAGAAGCCTTGCGACAAGGGCCTGGGCGCGAGCGAGCAGGACTACTTCATCGCCCTGCGCACCGCGGCCCAATGGGATCTGGTCGGCTCGCAGCTGGTGATCAAGAGCCAGAAGGGCGAGTTGCGTTTCGACCGGGCGCTCTGACCACCGCTGCTGCTTTAAGCCTTCGTTGACGACGATCCGCGGTCACGACCGCGGGTTTACGCCGTGTTCAAGTCCCCCCGCGCCTTCTGCCCGCATGGTCCGCCATCCGGGCGGGCATGGGGGATGCGATGGGCACGAGGCTGGAATGGACCACCGGCAGCCATGGCCTGCGGCGCGGCGTCCGTGAGGACACGCGCTACACCCTGCCGTCCTGCCTGCACGCGGGCGCGGCGCTGGTCGCGATCACGAGCCCCGTCTTCGCGACATTGATCGTGCTCTGCGCGGCCCTGCTGGTCGCCTGACGGACGGACCGCTGCGATGCGCAATTCGGTTCGCCGCAACCCTTGGAATGGAATTCTCGATCCAATCCGAAAGGCAATAAAGAAGTTCTCCCGCGCGAATAGTCCCTGCGCCGCAGAGAAGATTTGTCTTTGATTGCCGAGCTTTGTCGATTGCCTCGCCTGAACTGACGCGATATCTCCCGGCCCTGCTATTGTCCGACGCGAGACCCGGCCCGAGACGGTGCCACCCGCGCGTCCGAGCCCGTCACGCCGACCAGGAGATTCCGATGGCCGATACCCAGAGCCCCGCTTCGACCCGTACGCCCGGCCACGGCCACATCTTCGGCTCGATCACCGAGACGATCGGCAACACGCCCCTGGTGCGTCTCAACCGCATCACCAAGGAGCGGGGCGTCGAGGCCGAGATCCTGCTCAAGCTCGAGTTCTTCAATCCGATCGCGAGCGTGAAGGACCGGATCGGCGTCAACATGATCGACGCACTGGAGGCCTCCGGCAAGCTGCAGCCCGGTGGCACCCTGGTCGAGCCGACCTCGGGCAACACGGGCATCGCGCTGGCCTTCGTGGCGGCCGCCCGCGGCTACCGCCTCATCCTGGTGATGCCCGAGACCATGTCGCTGGAGCGCCGCAAGATGCTGGCCTTCCTCGGCGCCGAACTCGCGCTGACCCCCGGCCCCCAGGGCATGAAGGGCGCCATCGCCAAGGCCGAGGAACTCCTCAACGAGATTCCGGGCTCGATCATGCCCCAGCAATTCTCGAACCCCGCCAACCCCGAGATCCACCGCAAGACCACGGCGGAAGAGATCTGGAACGACACGCAGGGTCACCTCGACGCGTTCGTGGCCGGCGTCGGCACCGGCGGCACCATCACGGGCGTCGGCTCGGTGCTGAAGCCCCGCCTGCCCGGCCTGAAGATCGTCGCCGTCGAGCCCACCGATTCGCCGGTCATCTCCGGCGGCCAGCCCGGCCCGCACAAGATCCAGGGGATCGGCGCCGGTTTCATCCCGGACAACCTCGACAAGTCGATCATCGACGAGGTCATCACGGTCTCGAACCAGGAAGCCTTCGACACCGCGCGCCTGCTCTCGCGGCTCGAGGGCATCCCGGGCGGCATCTCCACCGGCGGCAACGTGGCCGCGGCCCTGAAGCTCGCGGCGCGGCCCGACTTCCGGGGCAAGCGCATCGTCACCGTCGCCTGCTCGTTCGCCGAGCGCTACATCTCATCGGCGCGGTTCGAAGGCCTCTGAGACCACGATCCGGGACCCGCGCCCGGATCGCCGAACCCGCGACGACAACGGCTTCCATGGCTTCGCCGGGAAGCCGTTCCAACATCCGCCGTACCGGAGGCTCCTGGCCGCCGGGACGGTGCGGGTGGCGTCCGCGCTCGAAGGCAACCTCGCGGCCGGCGATGGGTTGAACCTCCGAACTCAGGAGGACACCCATGATCGACGAGCCGGGCGAGCACCCTTCGCCGAAGGACTTCGATGCCGACCGCAACGGGCGGGGCCCTGGTCGCCAGGATGCCGGCGATGCGGGCCCTCCCGCGCAGAAGCCGGGCGCGAGCCTGGAGCAGATCGGCGCTGCCGCGCGTAACGCCGGCTCTGCCACATCCGGCGCGGCCCGGGAAGCGATCGAGCGCGCGACCGCGCCGAACGGAACGGATGCGGGAGAGTAGCGATGCCCAACGATCACATCCCCATCGTCGGCACGCGCAAGCCCGATGCCGATGTCGGAAAGCCGGGCGAACCGGCGGTCGCCGGCGGCAAGCAATCCGCCGAGCAATCCGCGCTCACGCGACAGGGCTCGGGGGGAGAATCCGATTCGACCCGCAATGCCGCCTGGGACGGAACGCCGAAGGGACGCAATCCCGTCCCGGCCGGCGGTTCGTCGGACGGGCAGTCCGACCGGCCCCGTTCCCCCATCGACAGCGGCAAGGAGTGACACCATGACGACCGCCGACGACAAGGATCCGCCGAAGGGCAAGCCCGCCAACGTCGCGCCGGATGCGGTGAAGGACCCCAACGAGAAGACCGACGGCAAGCCGGGCGAAGGGCCCAAGGGCGGCGGCCAGCCCGACGGCGAGACCGACCCCGGCGGTTCCTAAGGGGACTCGGGCCCGGATCGGGGTTTCTCCCGGGCGCTCGCCTCACGGGTGAGGAGGTCTCGCTTGCGCTCGACGCCCCAGCGGTAGCCCGACAGGGAGCCGTCCGAGCGCACGACCCGGTGGCAGGGGATCGCCACCGCCAGGCTGTTGGCGGCGCAGGCCCGGGCGACCGCGCGCACGGCGGCCGGCGCGCCGATCGCCCGTGCGACCTCGGCATAGGTCGCCGTGGTCCCGACCGGAATGGCCCGCAAGGCCGCCCAGACCCGCTGCTGGAAGGCGGTGCCCCGAATGTCGAGCGGCAGGTCCAAGCCTTGGCCCGGCGCCTCGACGAAGCCGACGATGTCGGCCACCCAGCCCTCGAACGCCGCGTCGCCGCCCGAGAACGCGGCCCGGGGGAACCGGTCCTGAAGGTCGCGCGCCAGGGCGTCGGGATCGTCCCCGAGCAGGATCGCGCAGATCCCCTCGCGCGTCGCCGCCACCAGGATCGCGCCGAGGGCGCATTCGCCGACCGCGAAGCGGATCTCCGCGCCGAGGCCGCCCTTGCGATAGACCGTCGGCGCCATGCCGAGGCGCTGCTGTGCGTTTGCGTAGAAGCGGCTGGGCGCGCCGTAGCCGGCTTCGTAGAGGGCCTCCGTGACGGAGCCGGCCTCTCGGAGGCACGCGGCGACGGATTTTGCGCGGCAAGCCTCCGCGTAGGCTTTGGGCGTGATGCCGGTGATCGTCTTGAACACGCGGTGGAAGTGGAACGGGCTCAGTCCGGCGTCCTGCGCGAGTGCCTCCAGGGACGGCGTGATCCCGGCGGCCGCGATCCGCCGGCAGGCCCGCGCCACCGCCTCGGTCTGGCGCGCGGCCAGGGCGGGCGCATCGGGTCGACAGCGCTTGCAGGCGCGATAACCCGCGGCTTCCGCCGCCGCGCAGGTGGCGTGAAAGGTGACGTTCTCGGGCCTGGCCGCCCGGGACCGGCAACTCGGACGGCAATAGACGCCGGTGGATTG